>PWLR01000173.1 GCA_003558435.1 Nitriliruptoraceae bacterium
CATCGTCGAGAGCGACAAGACCGGCGCCCGGGCCGGGCACACCGCCGAGGCGCTGACCCCCGTCGACGAGGACGAAGCCACCGGGTAGCCCTCAGTTGCGGTCGGGACGCGTCCGGAGGATCCAGCTCGCGAAGCCGGGCACGCTGAACGCCAGGCGGCCACGCGTCGGCGACCAGCACAGTCCGAGGTCGAGCAGGGAACGTCGCGCCGGCGAGGCGGCCTGATGGGTGACCTCGATGGCCTCGAGCAGCTCGCCCATCCCCGCTTCGCCGCCCTGTTCGGCCAGGGCGACCACCAGCAGGGTGGCGCGCCCCGTGGGCACCCGTCGCCAACGCCCCTCGTAGAAGTCGTGCACCCGCAGCTGTACCCGGGCTCCTGCCGCCCGCGCGACGGGCAGCTCGATCCGGTCGGGGTCGGTCGCGAGGTCCCAGAGGGCCTCGCCCCACAGCTGCACGAACCACGGGTAGCCACCGGAACCGTCGTGGACGGCATCGACGACCAGCTCATCGACGTGGCAGTCCGCGACCCGGGCGAAGGGACGGTCGATCGCGTCGGCCGTCCCCCGGCGGTCGAGCAGACCCAGATCGACGCGGGCGAGTCGTTCGGTGTAGGTCTGGCCCTCGACGAACAGGTTCTCCGCGGCGTTCGGCAGGCCCGACAGCAGCACCCCGAACGGCAGCTCGTCCTGGGCGGCCCGGTGAGCCGCGCGGAGCAGGGGCTTGAGCATCAGGTCGCCCGCCTCGTGCACCTCGTCGACGGTGAGCAGCACGCCGCGCGCCGTGCGACCGGCCAGCGTGGCGACGTCCGCGATCAGGGACTCGAACGTGGCGCCCGGCGGCCCCTTGTCCCGCAACCGGACCCCGGTCCCGGCGACCTGGACGGCGGCCAGCGTGCGCCCGAGCTTCTTGTCGAGCCCGTCGAGCAGCGGTGCGGCGTCACGCAGGATCGTCTCACGCGCGACCTCGAGGCTGGCGTCGTCCCGGTCGGCCTCGAGGTGGATGGTCAGCAGGTCGGCATCGTGGGCCCGTTGCCGCACGTAGGCCAGCAGCGCGGTCTTGCCGACTCCACGGACCCCGCGGTACAGCACGAACTCGGGCGCGACCAGTGCTCCGAGCTGATCCACCACCACCTTGGCCCGGAGCAGCGCCTCGTCGCGTCCACCGAAGTCCGGAGGGATCCGACCCATACCGGGGCGGAAGGGGTTCGCGGCCGGGTCCAGCACGCCACCCCCGTCCCGCCCGTCCTCGAAGGGGTTCGCCACCCGTGCGCCTCTCGTCTCGTCCGACCGGCGACCGGGATCCGAGCGGAAGCTAGGAAGTCTAGGGACCTCGTGTGACGCGGCGCGTGCGCCGACCCCCTGGACCTCGGACCGACCCACCCGTCACACGTGCCTCGTACTGTCAGCGGAACGACGTCGCCCCGGGCAGTCCTCCCCCTCGCGCGGCGTTGCGACCTCCACCGGGCACCCCCCGGTCACATCGACGACGTCAGGAACCGTGGTGCGGATCGGGATGATCGGGCTCGGCAAGATGGGTGCCAACATGGCCGAACGCCTGCGCCGGGGCGGCCACGAGGTCGTCGGCTACGACACCTCGCCCGAGGCCCGCGACGTCGACTCGCTGGAGGGACTCGTCGCGGCCCTGGCGGACGAGCCGCGGCGGATCGTGTGGGTGATGGTGCCCGCAGGCGCAGCGACCGACGCCACCATCGAAGCGCTCGGCGAACAGCTCGCACCGGGCGACCTGGTGGTCGACGGCGGCAACTCCAACGTGCGCGACTCCCAGGGACATGCCGCGTTGCTCGCCACGCACGGGGTGGCGTTCGTCGACGCCGGGGTCAGTGGCGGCGTCTGGGGCCTGGATGCCGGCTACTGCATCATGGCGGGCGGTGAGGCGTCCGACATCGCCGACCTCCGACCGGCCTTCGATGCGCTGGTGACCGACGGGGGGTTCGCCCACGTGGGCCCGGCGGGGGCCGGCCACTTCACCAAGATGGTCCACAACGGCGTCGAGTACGCCCTGATGCAGGCCTATGGTGAGGGCTACGAGCTGCTGGCGGCCTCGGAGCTCGACATCGACGTGGGTGCCAGCCTCGAGGTCTGGCGCCACGGCAGCGTCGTTCGGTCCTGGCTGCTCGATCTGCTCGCGGACGCGGTCGCCGACGACCCGCAGCTGACCGGGGTACGGGGCTACGCCGAGGACTCCGGCGAGGGCCGCTGGACGGTGCAGGAGGCCATCGATCTGTCGGTGCCGACCCCGACCATCGCCGCGGCGCTGTTCGCGCGCTTCAGCTCCCGGCAGGAGGACTCCCCGACGATGCAGGCCGTCGCCGTCCTGCGCGACCGCTTCGGTGGTCACGGGGTGAGGTCCTGATGAGCGGCACCGACGCAAGCCTCGGCGACGGCCTGGCCAGCGATGCACTGGTGCTGTTCGGCGCCACCGGCGACCTCGCCAGGAAGAAGCTGTTCCCGGCGCTGTTGCGGCTCTCGGAGCAGCGTCGGCTCCCCGACGTGGTGGTCGGGATCGGTCGCAGCCCCTGGGACACCGAGCAGCTGCGTGAGCACGCCCGCAGCGGCGTCACGCTCGACACGCCAGAGCGCGAGGCCGCCTTCGACCGGCTGTGTCGTTCGCTGCGCTACGTGCAGGGCGATTACGGTGACCCGGAGCTCTACCGCGCGCTGGTCGCCGCCCTCGACCGGCGCGAACGGCCCCTGCTCTACCTCGCCATCCCACCGAGCGTGTTCACCACCGTGATCGGCGGCCTACGCGACGCCGGCCTCGCCGACCACAGCCGGCTGGTGCTGGAGAAGCCGTTCGGACGCGACCTCGCCAGCGCCCGCGAACTCAACGCCTGCGTGCTGGCGGTGTTCGACGAATCCCAGGTGTTCCGCATCGATCACTTCCTCGGGAAGGAGGAGGTGCTCGACCTGCTGGTGCTCCGGTTCGCCAACACCTTCCTCGAGCCGACCTGGAACCGTCAGTTCATCGCGAGCGTGCAGATCACCATGGCCGAGGAGTTCGGCGTCGAGGGCCGTGGCGGGTTCTACGACGAGGTCGGGACACTGCGTGACGTCGTCCAGAACCATCTGCTGGAGGTCCTGACCCTGGTCGCGATGGAACCGCCCGCCGGCACCGACGCGACCGCGCTCCGTGACGAACGGGTCAAGGTGCTGCGTGCCATGCCCCCACTCGAACCCGACGACGTGGTGCGCGGCCAGTTCGAGGGCTACCTCAACGAGGACGGTGTCGCACCGGACTCCGAGATGGAGACCTTCGTCGCGCTCAAGGCCACCATCGATTCCTGGCGATGGGCGGGCGTGCCCTTCTACATCCGTGCGGGCAAGTCCCTGGCCGCCACGGTCACCGAGGTCCTGGTCGAGTACCAGCCACCGCCACGACTGCTCTTCGCCCCCGACGACCAGCCGTGCCCCCACCCCAACCACCTCCGGCTGCGGATCAAGCCCGACGAACGCATGTCGTTCGGGGTGCAGATCAAGGCCCCGGGCGAACAGATGGTCAGTCGCCAGGTCGATCTCAGCTACGCCTACGACGAGGATCGGGACGGGGTCCGTGACGACGCGTATGCGCGCCTGCTCGGCGATGCGCTCGTCGGCGACCAGCGACTGTTCGCCCGCGCCGATGGTGTGGAGGAAGCCTGGCGGATCGTCGCACCACTGCTCGAACATCCCGGCCCCGTTCACGCCTACGCTGCGGGGAGCTGGGGCCCGACCGCTGCCGACGCCCTGATCGGCGACGACGGCGGATGGCACGAGCCCGCGGTGGACACCACGTCCGCCGCCGACGAGGGGACCGAGATGAGGGCTACCACCGCACCCACCGCTTCCGACCCCGAAAGCGACGCAGGAACCGCCGCATGAAGGTCGAGATCGTCGAGACCTCGTTGCTGGCACGTCACGTGGCGGCCCGGATCGCCGCGCAGCTGCGCGAAGCCGTCGAGGCACGCGGCATCGCGACGCTGGCGCTGAGTGGCGGTGGCGGTCTGGAGCCGATGTTCACGACACTCGCCGCCCTTCGCCTGCCGTGGGACCGGATCCACGTGTTCCAGGCGGACGAACGGGTCGCCCCGGACGGCCACGCGGACCGCAACTGGACCGCGGCGAGCAGCCAGTTCCTGGCCCGACTGCCCCGCCCCCTCGCAGGCGCGTACCCGATGCCGGTGGTCGAGGTGCTCGAAGGCGATGAGGACGCCGCGCAGGCGGCGGCCGACCGCTACCTCGAGGTCCTCCAAGAGGTGGCCGGACACCCGGCCGTCCTGGACGTGGTCCATCTCGGGCTCGGCGACGACGGTCACACCGCCTCGCTGATCCCCGGCGATCCCGTCCTCGAGATCGATGGACATGACGTCGCGGTCACCGGACCCTACGAGGGCCGCCGACGGATGACCCTGACCTACCCGGCGCTGGCACGGGCCCGGCAGATCGTGTGGCTGGTCTCCGGCGCGTCCAAGGCGGAAGCCGTCGCCCAGCTCGTCCGGAACGACGGCTCCGCCCCGGCGGCCCGGGTGCGGCGGGACACCGCCACGCTGCTGGTCGATCCGCACGCTGCGGTCGCGTTGCGCTGAACGAGCCGGTGACCGCCCTCAACCGAGCCCTCAACCGAACACGGCCCGGCCGAGCGCGAGCAGCCCGCCGACGCCCGCCCACCACAACACGGCGGCACGGACGGTGCGCTCCGGGACGGCTCGGACCACCCGCGCGCCACCGACCAGACCCAGCAGCATGAAGCCGGAGACCACCACCCCGGCTTGCAGCTGCAACACCGTGAACTCACCGGCGAGCGCCAAGCTGCCGATCGCCGGCAACAGCCCGATCGCCCACACCGAGGCCAGGGTCGGGCGGAGCATGGCCCCGTCACGGCCCCGGTAGAGGATCGCCAGCGGCGGACCGCCCAGAGCCGCCGCGGTACCCGTCAGACCGGAGATGTAGCCCGCGATGATCTCGCGCGGTCGGGTCACCGCGAGCTCGGCGCCGAGCGCCGACGCCGCCACAGCCGTGAGCAGCAGGGTCGCGATGATCGCGGTCAACGCCCGCGTCGGTAGCACCGCCACGACCGCGGCTCCGGTCACGATGCCCGGGAAGCGCCCGATCGTGAGGCGACCCAGCGCCGGGACATCGATCCCGGCGCGGCCGCGCACCGCCATCACCACCGACAACGGGAGGATGCCCACGAGCACGGTTCCGGGCAGCAGCTCCGGCGCCGTGAAGGCCAGCGCCGGCACGACCGCGAAGGCCGCGCCGAAACCCAGCGAGGATTGGGCGACACCACCGAGCAACGCCGACATCGCCACCACGGCCAACGCCCACGCCGCGAGCTGCATGCCCACGACCTCCACTGCGCACCTCGTCTCTGCTCGACATCCATGACCCGGATGGGTAGCAGCTCGCGGCCGGATCCCGGGTACCGGGCCGCGACCACGTGCGGGATCGCGCTCGTGCGCCTAGCGTTACCTCAGGTGGCTGCGCCCGGACGCGCCACCGTGAGTTCTACGAGAGAGGCATCGACCGTGCGCATCGGAGTCCTGACGGGGGGCGGCGACGTCCCCGGGTTGAACCCCTGCATCAAGGCCGTGGTCGACCGTGTCATCTACGACGGTCACGACGTGCTCGGTCTCCGTCGCGGCTGGGGCGGGCTGCTCGAGTACGACCTCGGCGACCCGCAGGGCTCGGACGAGCGCTGCACGATGCCGCTCGACTACGAGGCGGTCCGCACGGTCGATCGCACCGGCGGGACCTTCCTGCACACCTCGCGGACCAATCCGCAACGGGTGAGCACCGACAACGTGCCCCACTTCCTCAAGCGCGACGCCATCGGTGACGGTCCGCACGACTTCACCGAACACGTGCTGGCCGTGCTCGACCACCTCCAACTCGACGCGTTGATCCCGATCGGTGGTGACGACACCCTGTCCTACGCGTTGCGCCTCCACGAGGAGGGCTTCCCGGTCATCGCGATCCCGAAGACCATGGACAACGACGTCCACGGGACCGACTACTGCATCGGGTTCTCGACCGCGGTCACACGCTCGGTCGAGTTCATCCACCAGCTGCGGACCTCCACCGGCTCGCACGAACGCATCGCGGTGATCGAACTGTTCGGCCGCTACTCCGGCGAGACGTCGCTGATCAGCGCCTACCTCGCCTCGGTGGATCGCGCGGTGATCTCCGAGGTCCCGTTCGATCCGGAGCGACTGAGCGCGCTGTTGATGGAGGACAAGCGCCGCAGCCCGTCGCACTACTCGATGGTGACCGTCTCCGAGGGCGCGACCTACACCGGCGGTGACGTGCACCTCTCCGGTGCCGCCGACGCCTACGGCCACCGCAAGCTGGGTGGGATCGGCGAGACCACCGGCGCGATGATCAAGGAACTGACCGGTCAGGACATCATCGTCCAGTCGCTCGGCTACCTGATGCGTTCGGGACGTCCGGACTCGCTCGACCTGATGGTCGCCACCAACTACGCCGTGATGGCCGCCGACCTCGCGGTCGGCGGCGAGAAGGGCCGGATGGTGGCGCTGCGCAGCGGGACCTACACCAACGTGCCCGTGAGCGTCACCGGCGAGGGCGCCCGGCGGGTCGACGTCGACGCGCTCTACGACTCCGAGGCCTACCGACCCAAGGTCCGCCAGGTCGCCGGCAAGCCGATGTTCCTGTACTGAGCTCGGACGGCTCGGTGATGTGACCTCGCCGTACCGGTCGTCGACGCTGCCATCGAGGAGGCACTGTCCACGCTTCTCGTCAGCGGGACCGTACAGCGTCACAGGGCTCCAGGCGCTGTCGGGCTGGCTCGTTGACGGTGCGTCCGACGGACCCCTCCGTCCACCCGGGACTGCTCGAGGCACAGGTGTCGGCCACCCTGCCCGTCGCCGCCCTCGCTCGGGTGCCCCGGTCCGTCACCGCACCGGCCGGCGCGGCCACCACCATCAGCAGAACCACCAGCAGAACCGAGACGCGGCGCATCCCCACCCCTCTGGTTCCCGGCACTGCACACGAGCGACGCGACGTCCCACGCTCGGAGCCCGACCCCAGAGCTCCGGCGGGCTCGCCGCGGCGGGCGAGGGTCCCCTGCCCGGGAGCGACCATCGCCCTGGCACGCGCATCCGCCGCACGATGCTCATGCAGCGCACAGGCATCGTCTCCGGACGAACCTTTAGACGCTCGATCTCGGCACACCCGTGCCGGGGTCGATCTGGTGAGGCCCGTCGGCTGACGGGGTCACCGGGAAGTCGAAGATCGCCGTGGGCAGATACACGGTGGCGCAGGCGTTCGGGATGTCGACCACGCCCGAGAGCCGACCTTCGATCGGGGCCGCGCCCAGGATCATGTAGGCCTGCTCCGGGGTGTAGCCGAAGGTGGCGAGGTAGTCGATGGCGTGGAGGCACGCCCGCTGGTACGACAGGTAGGGATCGAGGTAGCGCTGCTCGTCGTCGAGGGTCACCGAGGTGCCGGCGAACGCCAACCACTCGCTGTACTGCGGTGCCGTGCGCCCCGGCATGAAGATCGCGTGCTCGGCCACACCGTAGGTCTCCATGCCACCCTTGATGAGGTCGACGTGCAGGTCGAGGTACCCACCCATCTCGATGGCGCCGCAGAAGGTGATCTCCCCATCGCCCTGCGAGAAGTGCAGGTCACCCGCGGAGAGGTTCGCACCGTCGACGAACACGGGGTAGAACACCCGCGAGCCCGCCGTGAGGTTCTTGATGTCCTGGTTGCCGCCGTTCTCGCGAGGTGGTGCCGTCCGGGCAGCCTCGCCCGCGACCCGGTCGAACTCGTCGCCCTCCAGGGTGGCGAGGATCGCCTCGTCGGGCTCCGGCGGTAGCGCCAGCGGCGGCACACGATCCGGGTCGGTCGCGATCAGCGCAGCCTCGCGCCGGTTCCAACGTTCGAGCAGCTGCGCCGAGGGTGCCGTGCCCATCAGACCGGGGTGGGCGATGCCGGTGAACGCGACGTGCGGGACGTGGCGCGACGTCGCCGTGTGACCGTGGAAGTCCCAGATGACCTTGTAGGCGTCGGGGAACCGGTCGGTCAGGAACCCACCGCCGTTCGCGCGCGCGAAGATGCCGGTGTAGCCCCAGCCCTGGCCGGCGAGCGGCCCCATCTCCTGCGGGATCGGTCCGAGGTCGAGGATGTCCACGATCAACAGGTCGCCGGGCTCCGCGCCCTCCACGGCGATCGGACCACTCAGCCGGTGCACGGTCGTGAGCGGGGCATCGCGCACATCGTCCGCCGAGTCGTCGTTGACGATCGCACCGTCGAACCACTCACGGCAATGCAGCCGGAACGTGTCCCCCGGCTTCACATGGACCTGGGCCGGGATGTCGGGGTGCCACCGGTTGTGACCGACGATCTGCTGATCGGTGAAGCTGCGGGTCGAGTCGAGGGGGAACACCACGTCGGGCATCGGTCACTCCTGATGGGTCGTACCGGGAGGCCGTCCGGACCCCCGAACGACCCGGACGGTGAGGGATCACGGCCGTGGCAGGCGCTGCCAGGCCGGGTTGGTCGAGGTGGATCGGCTGCGCGCGGCGGAACCCGACCCCGGGACCGAGCGCACCACGTCGGGCTCGCTCGCGGAACGCTCGGCGCGCTCGACGGCCGCACCGACCCGGCGGTCGGTACGAGCGATCATCGGCGCCGCATACACCCGCGTTCCGGGCTCGCCGCAGTCGGGACAGGCTCGGTGACGGCCCGCCTGCCCCATCGGTGCCACCACCTCGAACCCACCGTGAACGCCACAGCAGAAGGCGTAGATCGTCATCGCTTCCGGGCTCCCGTACCGACCACGGGCAGCATGCCCAGACCGCACCACCGCGGGTTTCAGCCGGAAGGCCCGGGCCCGGTCAGCGACCCCGTCCCGTCCGACTGGACCGGGAGCGCTTCACAGCGTCCCATCGATCGCATCGGCGGTCACACCGGCGCCCCGATCTCCGAACAGCACCGAGTAGTGGTTGACGTCGTCCACCCGCTGGGCGCGCACGTGCGGCAACCGCGGCAGCGCGTCCTCGACCACCTCCGGTGGGAGCAGGCCGGGGGTCTGGTCGAGCAGCCCCCGCGGTGCCCACACCAGGATCGTCGGCGTACCGATGCGTTCCACCGCCGAGCGCTCGCGTTCGTCCTGCAGCACGCTGGCGCCATCCGCGAGCACCGCCTGCTTGTTCACCGGCGAACGCCATCTGCCGCCGTCCTCGACGAGGTCGTAGCGCGCGTAGGCCTCCGCGACCTCGTTGAAGTAGGCCCCACCGAGCGCCGGGTGTTCGCGCCACATCGCGACGTAGTCCTCGGGTGAGGCGAAGCTCATGTCCAGCCGGTCCAACGCCGGTCCGATGACCGCTCGGACGATGGCCTCGATGGGCGTGTCGGCCGGGAGCTCGATGGTGATGGGAAGCGCCCCGTCGACCAGGATCAGCCGGCTGACCCGGTCGCCCGCGAGCTCGGCGGCGTTGGCCACGACGTAGGCGCCCATCGAGTGGCCGACCAGGATCGCGGGCGCCGCCTCCGAGACCTCGAGGTGATCGAGGACCGCCACCACGTCACGTGCATGCGCGCCCAGACCGAACGGGCCGGGCAGCGATGCCGACCCACCGCGCCCGCGATGATCGACCGCGTAGAGCGAGACATCGGCCTCGCGGTTGGACAGCTGCGCCGCGAGCGCACCGAACGACCGGTGGTTGGCCGTGATGCCGTGACAGGCGATCACCACCTGCGAGCCGGTCCCCCAGCGGGCCATGGTGAGCTCGCCTCCGACGACCGGAACGGTCTGCAGTTGCGGTTCGATCCAACCCATCATCGGGCCTCCTGAGCGTCTTCACCATCCATCGGAACGGTGCATCGGACATCTCCACCGCGGGTCGAGCACGTCGACGATCCCTCGAGCTCGGCTCAGTCGAGCACGAGATCGAGCTGCGCGCGCATCCGCTTCTTGTCGAGCTTGCCGACGGAGGTCTTGGGGATCTCGGCCATCAGCTCGATCGCGTCGGGGAGCCACCACTTCGCGACCCGGTCGAGGAGGAACTCGCGCACGTCCTCGAGGGTGGGGGGATCGGCCGGATCCGTGGCCACCAGCACCGCGACGGGCCGCTCGTCCCACCGCTTGGAGGGCACCGCCACGACCGCGGCGTCCGCGACCTTGGGATGTGCCAACAGGTGGCCCTCCAGTTCCACGGAACTGATCCATTCGCCGCCCGACTTCACCAGGTCCTTGGCGCGGTCCACGATGCGGAAGTAGCCGTCGCGTTCCATGTAGGCCATGTCGCCGGTGCGTAGCCACCCGTCGTTGAACCGGTCGTCGGCCTCCACGCCGTAGTAGCCCGAGGCGATCCACGGCCCCCGCACCTCCAGCTCGCCGACCGCGACGCCGTCGGTCGGTAGCGAGCGGCCCTGGTCGTCGGTGACCCGGGCCTGCAGGCCGGCGAAGATGGTGCCGGTCCGCTCTCGCACGTCCAGCAGCTCGTCCGCGGACATCCCCGCGTGTCGCCGCCGCGGTCGGGATGCGCAGGCGAGCGGCCCCGTCTCGGTCATACCCCAGACCTGCAGGTAGTCGATGCCCAGCCCGTCGTAGGCCTCGATCAGTGCACGGGGCGAGGCCGACCCGCCGACGAACACCAGACGGAGCGCGTCGGCGTCCAGCTCCCCGGCCTGGAGCGCCGGGAGCAGGGATTTCCAGATGGTGGGCACCCCCGCGGAGACGGTGACACGGTGATCGCCGATGACCCGTGCGAGGTTGGCCGGCGAGCTGTCGGCACCGTGGAACACCAGTTCCGCTCCGGTGAGGGGCGCCGCGTACGGCAGCGCCCACGCGAAGGCGTGGAACATCGGCACGACCGGGAACACCACGTCCCGTTCACCGAGCCCGATGTGATCGGTCATGCAGGTCGCGAACGAGTGCAGGGTCATGGCGCGGTGCGAGTACAGCACGCCCTTCGGGTCGCCCGTGGTGCCCGAGGTGTAGCAGAGCCCGAACGCCGCGTTCTCGTCGATCGGTGGCCGCTCCTCCAGCGGTTCGGCGGCCGCGATGAGCTCGTCGTGATCGAACGGTCCCGCGATGTCCGGCGTGCCGGTCAGGTCGGGAACCGCGCCCGGGACCTCGGCGGGCCGACCCATCCGCACGATGGTCCGGACCGTCTCGAGTCGCGGCGCGAACCCCACGACCTGATCCAGCAGGGCCGCGTCGGCGAACAGCACCGAATCCCGTGCATGGTTGGCGATCCACACGATCTGTTCGTCGAACAGGCGCACGTTGATGGTGTGCAGCACGGCGCCGACCAGCGGCACCGCGTAGTACAGCTCGAAGTGTCGGATGGAGTTGTGCCCGAAGGTCGCGACCCGGTCCCCCGGCTGCACCCCGAGTTCCTCGGTGAGCACCCTGGCGAGCCGCAGGATCCGGTCGGCCACCTCGCCGTACGTGGTCTCGTACTCCTGGTCGATCAGGCGCCCGTCGGCGTAGACGGTACGGAAGCGCTCGAAGATCATCTCGAGGGTCAGTGGGGTGGGTTGCATCAAGCCGGGGAGCGTGGTCGTCGGTGTCATGGTGGTCATCGGGCGGTGCCTCCTCGTGCGGCCAGAGCGAGCACCAGCAGCGTGGCGTCAGTGGGTATCCGGGCGTCCAGCCCGGTCAGCTCACGCACCCGACGGAGTCGGTACGCGACGGTGTTGGCATGGACCATCTCGTGCGCCGCGGTCTCCGGGACCGACCCGCACCCGAGGTAGGTGCGCAGGGTCGTCACGAAGATCCGGTCGGGGTCCTGGGCGATCAGCGGGTCGAGGACCTGGGCGGCCAGGTCGCGCGACACCCGTTCGGATCCGGCCAGGAGCTGCTCGAGCAGCAGATCGTCCGGCCCGAACACCCCGTCGGTGTGACCCGCGCGATCGGCCGCGACCAGGACGGCCTCCACGTGACGTACCTCGGCGGCCAGCTCCGGACCCGGGGTGACCGCACGACCGAAGGTGGCCAGTTTCGCCTGCGCGGTCTTGGCCAGTCGGTGCGGTACCGCCACCCCGTCGGACAACAGGGCCAGGACCTTGTCGCCGCGACGTCCCGCGAGGGTCCCCGGCGCGGCTTGCTGCAGCAGCAGATCGATGCGGACCATCACGTCGGGTCCCGACAGCAGCACGGGGCGGTAGGCCGGGGCGAGCTGGATCGAGAACCGGGCGGCGACCGCGGCCACCTCACCCCAGTCGCCCGCTTCGAGCAGAGCATCCACGATCGCGGAACGGCGGGCATCCAGGCGTCGGAGATGTTCGTGCGACGCGGTCAGGTAGCCCTCCGCGAACGAGGACGACGCCCGGTCCATGTAGTCGATCCATCCCGCGGCGAGCTCCGCGAGCGCGCCTTCCTGGCCGGGTTCGATGGCGTCGACCACGGCCTTCCAGGTCTCACGCCCGGCCAGACGGAACGCGTGCAACGACGAGTCGAGGGAGATGCCCATCTCCAGCCGGCGCCGCCCTGCGCGGGACAGGTCCGACAGGTCGACCTCGACGTCGCTGCGCCCGGTGCTGAGCGGGCCGAAGTACTCCTCGATGAACCGGCGCGAGGTCCGTAGGACCTCCTGTTCGAGCTGGTCGGGGTCGATCCGGGCGTACTCGGCGATCTCGGCCTGATAGGTCCTGCCCATCTCCGGCAGCAGGTCCTCGACCGCTGCGAGCACCCGCCCGGCGATGGCGCGCCGGGCGGCCTCGCCCGCCGGCCCCTCCGGGGTCACCGTTCACCCCGCTTGAGCCCCAGACGTTCGGGCAGGCTCGCCAGGCCGCCCGGCGCGAACATCACCAGCACGACGAACAGCGTCCCGAGGATGAACAGCGGCTCGGTGAGCGGCCCTTCGAGCCAATCCGGCAGCGGCTCGAAGACCCCGGAGCGGGCGATCCCCGGCAGTCGCAGCTGCAGGTAGCCGAAGACGAGCCCACCGAGCGCCGCCCCCCACAACCGGCCCAGCCCGCCGAGCACCACCATGATGATCAGGTTCAGCGTGAAGACCGAGCTTGCGGCACCGGGTGTGGCGCCCCGCACCAGCAGCAGGTAGACCGCGCCGCCGCCGGCAGCGAGCACCGCGGACAACCCGAACGACAGCAGCTTGAAGCGGAACGGCACGAGACCGAGCAGTTCGACCCGGTCCTCGTTCTCACGGATCGCCTGCCAGACCCTGCCGGCTCGGCTCGCGACCGCCTGCCGGCAGATCGCGAAGGTGAGCAGCGCGAACCCCAGTGCCAGCCAGTAGACCCAGCGGGTGTTGACCACACCGGTGAACAGGTCGGGCACGTAGCTCGTGTCGAGCGAGAGCCCTTCCTCGCCGCCCGAGATGCGAGCGGGGTCGGCTTCGACGAACACGTGGAACGCCTCCGCGAACGCGAGCGTGACCATCGCGAACGCCACGCCTCGGACCCGTAGTGCGACCGACCCGAACACCAGCGCCACCACGAGCGTGAAGACCAGCGCGAGCACGACCGCAGGCACGTAGGACAGCTCGAACAGGCGCATGCCGAGGTTGGTCCCGTACAGCCCGAGCGCGAAGTAGAACGCGTGTCCCAGCGAGAGCAGGCCGGTGTAGCCGAGCAGGAGGTCATAGCTCATCGCGACGCCGGCGAACACGAGCCCGACCGCCAGGATCTGTAGCGTCCCGGGCGAGGACATCGGACCGGTGAACACCCCGGGGATCGTCGCATCGATGAACGGTACGGCGGCCAGCAGCAGTCCCAGGGCGCCGACGACGTAGGGCACGGTCCGGCTGCGGCGTGGCGCCGGGATGGCGGCAGAGGTCGATACCTCCGCGTTCGATCGGGTCATCTGGCTCATCGTGCGACCTCTCCGAGCAGTCCCTGCGGTCGCAACAACAGCGTCGCGGCGAGCAGGACCACCACCGTCAGATCGCCGACGCCGGCGCCGGCATAGAAGTTCACGAACTGTTGGGTCAGCCCGACGATCACGGCCGACAGGGCCGTGCCCTCGACACTGCCGAGCCCTCCGATGACCACCACGATGAACGCGAAGATCAGCACGTTGAGCCCGAACTCCGGGGTGATCCCGGCGAAGAAGACCCCGCCGAGGACCCCACCGACCGCCGCCAGCAACCCGCCGATCGCGAAGACCAGCGTGAAGCTCTTGGCGACGTCGATGCCCATCGCCTGGACCATGTCGCGGTTCTCCACCCCGGCGCGGATGATCAGGCCATGACGGGTGCGTCGCAGGAAGGTCAGTAGAGCGATCAGCAACACCACCGAGACCAACAGGATCAGCAGCCGGCTCACGGGGATGCGGGCGCCGGCGATGACCACCACCTGCCGGAAGAGCTCCGGTACCGGGAAGGTGCGCGGGTCGTAGCTGAACCAGCCACCGATCAGCGCGACCCCCGCCAGGCTGAGCCCGAGGGTGATGAGGATCTGGGTGACGTGGTCGCCGTAGAAACGGCGCACGAAGAAGCGCTCCGTGGCCCACCCCACCGCGAGACCCATGGCGGCAGCCACCACCAGCGCGACCGCGAAGCGCAGCCCCAGTGACCCGATGAAGCCGAAGCGCGTCATCACCCACCAGGTGGCGTAGCTGCCGACGGTGAAGAACAGCCCGTGGGCGAGGTTCAGCACGTCCATCAGCCCGAAGATCAGCGACAGGCCGCTGGCGATGAGGAAGTAGACGCCGGCGAGGCCGAGGCCGGTCACCGAGAGCAGTACGAACACCTGCAGGCTCATGGTGCGTCCCTCCGGGCTCGGCCCACGCCGAGCAACGAACGCTTGCGGTCGTCGTCGGACTGCAGCTCCGCCATCGAACCGC
Source organism: Nitriliruptoraceae bacterium (assembly GCA_003558435.1). Lineage (GTDB taxonomy): Bacteria > Actinomycetota > Nitriliruptoria > Nitriliruptorales > Nitriliruptoraceae > PWLR01. Next base: position 14,775 of record PWLR01000173.1, read on the forward strand.
GCCAGGCGACCTGCCCCTCGTCCAGCACGATGGCATCTGTGGCCAGTTCCTCGGCGACCCGGAGGTTCTGCTCGACCAGCAGCACGGTCGCGTCCGCGGTCGCGGCGCGTAGGGCGGCGATGACCTCGGTGATGATGATGGGTGCGAGACCCTTGGTCGGCTCGTCGATCAGCAACAGCTTCGCGGGGTGCAGCAGCGCCCGACCGAGCGCGAGCATCTGCTGTTGTCCGCCCGAGAGCGAACCCGCCTTCTGCGCCGAACGCTTGTCGAGTTCGGGGAATATCTCCAGCACCATCGGCAACCGCTCGGCGGCTCCCGGCCAGTGCAGGGCGAGACGGAGGTTCTCTTCCACGCTCAACTGCGCGAACACCTCGCGGTCCTCGGGGACGTAGGCGATGCCGCGCTGGACGCGTTGATGGGTCGGCAGATCACCGAGCGGGACCCCGTCGAAGTCCACCCGCCCGGTCGAGGGCAGCAGCCCGAGCAGGGCCAGCAGCGTGGTGGTCTTGCCCACGCCGTTGCGTCCGAGCAGCGCGGTGACCCGGTTGGGTGCCACCTCGAAGCCGACGTCGTGCAGGATGTGGGCCTCACCACGGTGCACATCCATCCCCTGCACCGTCAGGACCGGTTCCGGCGTCGGATCGCCGAGCGAGAGCTCACTCATGCGGTCTCCCCCAGGTAGGCGGACTGCACGGTCGCATCCGCCATCACCTCGTCGGGCGAGCCGACCGTCAACAACCGCCCGTTGTGCAGCACCGCGATCCGGTCCGAGACGTCCACGACCAGCTCCATGCGGTGCTCCACCATGACCACGGCTCGGCCCCGTGCGTGGATGTCGCGGATCACCTCCACCAGGGGGTCGACCTCCTCGACACTGACCCCGGCCGTCGGCTCGTCGAGCAGCAACACGTCGGGGCGTGAACACAGCAGCAGCGCGATCTCGAGCTTGCGCTTGTCCCCGTGCGACAGGTCCGCAACGGGGTCGGTGGCCCGTTCGGCGAGCCCGACCTCCTGCAACGCCTGCACACCGGCCTGGGTGGCGTCGTCACCCCAGCGCGGACGAGCGATCAGCGACAAGCTGCCCCCGCGGGCGGCCTGAGCCGCCAACCGGGCGTTCTCGATCACCGTCAGCCCCGGGAACAGGCTGGAGGTCTGGAAGGTTCGCCCGAGCCCGCGCCGCACCCGGGCGGAGGGGCGCAGCCGCGTGATGTCGTGCCCGGCGAGTTCGACGCTGCCCGACCGGGCGACGTTCACCCCCGAGATGACGTTCAACAGGCTGGTCTTGCCCGCCCCGTTCGGTCCGATGATGGACAGGAACTCGCCCTGATGCACCTCCAGGGTGATGTCCGACAGGATCGTGAAGCCGCCGACCCCCCAGGTCAGCGAGGCGATCGCCAGGATCGGCTCCCCGGTGTCTCCGCTCGCGTTGCTCACCTCGGTCACGTCAGCTCCCTCCTCGGTTCTCCGTGGGCCGTGCCCACCCGGCGATCGTCGCCGGGTGGGCACCCGGTCCGTGAGGGCCGCTAGCCGGCCTCGGGCGGCGCGGTGGCCTCCGGGTCCAGCGTCTCGAGGGTCTCGACCTCGATGTTGGTGGGGTCGTCGTCGATGTTGAGCATCGACGCGGTGAACATCGGCTGGATCAGCGCGTGGTCACCGGCACGGATGGTCGTGGTGCCCTTCGGGCCCTCGAACTCCCAGCCCTCCAGGGCCGCGATCATCCCGTCCACGTCGTCCGGACCGGCTTCGGTCAGCGCCCGCACGATCATCTGTGCGGCGACGAACCCGTCGGGGGTGAACAGGTCGGTCTGGTCCGCGCCGACGGCTTCGACCATGGAGTCGTTGATCTCGTTGTCGGGGGCGGTCGAGTAGTAGTGGCTCAGGAACTGGATGTCGGGCCCGGCCGAGCCGTACAGCGGCCAGGTCGCGATGTCACCCAACCCGGTGGTCACCGGGAAGTTCTCGAACACGCCCTGCTGCCCCATGGACTCCCACATGGCGGGAGCGGTGTCGCCGGCCCAGGCCACGAACACCAGGTCCGGATCGATGTCGGACACCTGCTGCACGAACGGGGTGAACTCGGTCGCGGAGATCGGGACCTCGACGGGCTCGATCGTGGCGCCCTGTTCGCCGAGCACGGCCTCGAGCGCGCCGATGTTGGCCGCCCCGAACTCCGAGTCCTGGACGAACGCGACGACGGTCGAACCGTCGATGTCCTCGACCAGGCTCGCCGCGGCGGCGACGTCCTGGTAGCTCTGCCGGCCGGAGCGGAAGGTGTAGTCGTTGATCCCGGTCACCGCGTCGGTCGCGGCGGGGCCGGAGATGAACAGCACCTGGTTCTCCTCGGCGAACGGTGCCATCTGCACCGCGACCCCCGACGAGACCGAGCCCGCGAGGATCGTGATGCCCTGACCGACGAGATCGACACCGGCCGAGATGGCCTGATCGGGCTCACCGCCGTCGTCGACGATCTCGAACTCGATCGGACGACCGTCGACCGCGCCGCTGCCATCCGTGGCGTGGTCGAGACCGGCCTCGAGCCCATCGAGGTAGGCGTTGCCGTAGGCGCCCAGGAAGCCGGACGTCGAGGTGATGATCCCGACCCGGATCGGCTCGCCGTCGGCGGCCGGTTCGTCCGCATCGGCGGCGTCGGCGTCGGCGTCCGGCTCGTCGTCGGCCGGCTCGTCGTCGGCCGGCTCGTCGGCGTCGGCATCGGTGGTGGTGTCGGTCGCGGTGTCGTCGGTGTCGCCGCATGCGGTGAGCAGCAACGATGCGGCAGCGACGGCGGCCAGGACCGTACGGATGCGTACGTGCACCATGATGGTCTCCTCCCAGTTGAGGCGCCTGGCTCTCCTACCGAGACGCTCGGCCCAACCCTACGTTGTTCAGCGCACAATGCGTCCCCTTAGATCGTGGTCGTAAACGACGACATACGCATCCACCTGTTGTCGAAGTCACAAGCAAGGCACGCCCTTGCCGAGGAAGGCCCTTGTCGGGAAGCCGATGGTGGGATCCGAACCGGAGCTCACGGAGCTCACGGAGCGGCGGCCGACGCCAGGAGCCCGAGGCTGTTGGTGGCCCAGTGCGCCAGGGTCGGCGCCAGCAAGCTCCCGGAGCGCAGGCGCAGCCACGAGAACATCCCGCCGGCCACGGTGGTCACCACGACCGCACCGATGAGCGCCGCGATCCCCTCGGCCGAGCGGACGGCGACGTCGTTGATCATCAACGTCACCGTGGCCGGAGGGATGTGCCACAGGCCGAACACGGCGCTCGAGATCATGACCGCTCGCCGCGTGGTGGCGACCCGTAGCAGCCACCCGAGCAACACGCCCCGGAAGGCGACCTCCTCGAAGACGGCCGTCCCGAGCGGGATCCGCACCAGCGTCGCGTACACCAGTCCGTCGCCGACGGCATCGGTCCGCTCGTCCGCCAACAGCGTCGCGATCCCCGGCACGACCTCCGCGAGCGCCACCGCTGCCAACAGCGCTGTCGCCACGACGGCCGCGGCCCCGGCGCCCCAGCGCAGCCCCGACGGCATGCGTCCCACCGCGAGACCCACGTCGTCCCGCCCGAGCCCGGCCCGCCAGGCCACGGCCAGCAGCACGACCACCAGCACGAGGTTGCGGGCCACGTAGGCGCGCTCCCCGATGACGAGGTTGGCGACCCCGCTCCAGGCGAGCAGGGCCCCGGATAGCAGCAGAGGTGCGCGCATGTCCCGACGGTAGCCAGACAGGACACCGGGCACCGGTGCGCTGACCCCGACCCCACCGAGCAGACGAGTCCGGCCCTGGTGGAGAGGTGAGGGGCCGCTAGCCCTCCGGGTCCGAGCCCTCGGGGGTGGTCACCACGTCGCCGGCGGTCCCGTCGGCGGGGACGCCCGCCGGGGCGGGTGGCGGGGTGGCCGAGGCCACCCGGACGTGAACGGAGCGTTCGGCCACGCTGGCACGCCGTGCCAAGGTCATCGTGACCGCTTTCGGGAACGCCACGACGATCCGACGGGCGTGCGCCCGGTCGAGCTCCAACGGCTCGCCATCGACCACGGCGATCGCCCGTCGTCGAACGGTACGGACGGTCATGTCATGGCCCGGGTGGCGGAAGACCAGGGTGTTGCCGATGACATGCGCATCGTCGTCGGCCAACGCGCCGGCCGCAGCAGCTTCGACGAGCGCGCTGAGCAGTTCAACGAGGTCGGTCTCCATGAGGCTCGTCCTTGGGCGCTGGGTGGCGCGGTCGGCGGCGGGACGACAGGTCCGGAGCCTCCGCGCCATCGTCGATCCGGGAACCACACGGCCGGTAGTGCGAAGCTTGCCACCTCCTACACGCGCACCACGCGCGTCGTCCATGGTCGTGCGTTCAGTCGAGCGATCCGGCGCACGGGACACCCTCGGGAACCGGTGCGGATCCAGGCGCGTACCCGGTCGTGCCGCCGGGCCCGCACCGGCTCGTGCACGGGCTCCCACCGGGCTGCACCTCGGTCCGGCCGGCCGAGCGGGGTCCCACCCCACGGCCTACGTTGCCTCAGGAAGGAACCGACCATCGACCTGTGAACGAGGAGGAACGCAACCGTGGCGTTGAATATCGCAGATCTGAACATCAGCAGTCGAGAGTTCACCCCCAACGGTCCACTCGAGGACCGTCATGCCCACGATGTCGACAACGAACCTCCCAGCCTGCTCATCGACGGCGTCCCCGACGAAGCGGTCGAACTGGCGATGATCTGCCACGATCCGGATGCGCCGCTCCCACACGGCTTCACCCACTGGACGCTGTACGGCATCCCGGCCGATGTCACGGAGATCGTGGGCCCGGATGCCGACGCGACCTACCGACCGGGTTCCAACTCGTTCGGCGCGACCGGTTACGGCGGCCCACAACCTCCGGAGGGTCACGGACCCCACCGCTACTACTTCTGGATCTACGCCCTCGACCGCAAGGTCGAGGGCACGCCTTCCCGTGAGGAGTTCCTCGACACCTACGGCGATGCGATCGTGGAACAGAACCGGGTCGTCGGCATCTACGAGCGCTGATCCTGCTCATGGTCGCCGAGTAGCGCGTCCAGCACGGCCCGAGCGTCGAGCTCGGCCGTGCTGGTCCCGCGCGCGTCGTCGCTTGCGAGCGTCGGGACCCCGGGGCTGGAACACTCCGGGCCACCCCACCTGTCGACGGAGCATGACCATGGCGAACAACGACGTGACCGACACGCACCCTGCGTGGCTGGACGACGACACCCTGGAGGACGTGCGCGGCCAGGTGCCGATGGTCTACGTCGAGGCGGTCCCCGTCCGGGTCGATCACCTCGGACGCATCGAGAAGGTCGGGTTGCTGCTCCGCGCGCAGCAGGACGGATCGGTGTCCCGGGCGGTGGTCTCCGGACGTGTGCTCCACAACGAGTCGCTCCGCGACGCGCTGTGGCGTCACCTCAACAAGGATCTCGGCCCGGACGCCTCGCCGGCGATCCCACCGGGCGTCGCGCCCTTCACCGTCGCCGAGTACTTCAGCGACGAGGAACTCGGGGACTTCCACGACCCGAGGCAGCACGCGGTCGCGCTCGGCTACCTCGTTCCGTGCTCCGGTGAGTGCCATCCGGCGCAGGATGCCCTCGACCTCGCCTGGCTGTCACCGGCCGAGGCCACCAGTTCCCACATCGCCGAGGAGATGTCGGCGGGTCACGGGCGACTGGTCCGTCGTGCGCTGGCATTCGTGGGCCAGCTCCCCTGACCCGGCGGCCGGACCCTCAGGGACGTCAGCGCAGGCTGGTGACGACCCGCGTGGACCGCCGCCACCGCCGAGGTCCCGTCGTGGTCGGTCCACCTGGCACCGGCGACCACGAACCCTTCGCCTTCGGGGGACAGCCCCCACCGCCTCGCCTCGAGCGCGAGTCGGCGGTCAAGCCGATGGCCGTGGCATCGCGGCGAGGACGACGCTGCCGACGACGAGGGCGATGCGGTGGCGAGATCGCGACCGCGGCGATGCGCCTGACCCGGCCATGCCGTCCTCCGTCGGAGATGCCCTGCGCGGTGTCGTCGCTTCACCATAGCTCTTCCCCGACCCCTTCAGCTGATCACGATGGTGCGGGTCTCGGTCATCTCGTGGGCGGCGTAGGCGGGGCCCTCGCGGGTGTTACCGGAATCTCGCAGACCGCCGTAGGGCATCTGATCCGCCCGCCAGGTGGGCACGTCGTTGACGATGACCCCACCGAAGTCGAGCACCTCGAGCGCGCGTCTGGTCGTGGCCAGCGAACCGGTGAAGATCCCGGCGTGCAGCCCGTACCGGGTGTCGTTGGCGGCGGCGAACGCCTCCTCGACGTCGCGGTAGGTGTTGACCACCACCACCGGTCCGAACACCTCGTCGCGGCAGACCTTCGCGTCCGGATCCACCCCGGTGAGCACCGTGGGCGCCAGCACCCCATCGTCGCCCACCTCGCCGCCACAGGCCACCGCGGCACCACCCGCGACCGCCTCCTCGATCCAGGACCGCACCCGGTCGCGGTCGTCGGCGGTGATCAGCGCCGAGACCTGGGTGTCGTCGTTCAGCGGGTCGCCGACCACCAGGCCCCCGACCGCCTCGACGAGCTCGGCGGTGAAGACCTCCGCGATGTCCTCGTGCGCCAGCACGCGCTGGACCGAGATGCAGGACTGTCCCGCGTGGCTGTAGCCGGCGGCGGCGATCTTGGTGGCCGCGGTCCGCCAGTCACCGTCGGGCTCGACGATGACCGGGGCGTTGTTGCCGAGCTCCAGCGAGACCTTCTTGCGCGGGGCATCGGCGCGGATGCCCCAGCCGACCTCGGGCGAGCCGGTGAAGGTGATCATCGCCACCTCGTCGTGTTCGACCAGTGCCGCCCCGACCTCGCGCCCGGCCCCGGTCACCGTGTGCAACCACCCGGCCGGCAGCCCGCACCGGTCCAGCAGCAGCTCGGCGAGCTTGAGCCCGGTGAACGGGGTCTGGCCCGCGGGCTTGAGCACCACCGCGCAACCCGCCGCGATCGCCGGCGCCAGCTTGTGGGCGACGAGGTTGAGCGGGAAGTTGAACGGCGTGATCGCGCCGATCACACCCACCGGGACCCGGACGGTGAACCCGATCCGACCCTCCCCCGCCTGGGCCGCGTCCAGGGGCACCACCTCCCCCGACATGGTCCGGCACACCGCCGCGGAGAACCGGAACGTCGAGATGCACCGGGTGACCTCGGTGCGCGCCGTGGTGATCGGCTTGGCGGCCTCCAGCGCGATCGTGCGCGCCAGATCCTCGAACACCTCGTCGGTGGCCAGCAACTCGGCCGCACGGTCCAGGATCTCCGCCCGGCGCCAGGCGGGCAACGGCGCCTCGCGCATCACCCGGCTGGCGGCCGCCACGGCCGTGTCCACGTGGGCCGCGGAGCACACCGGGACCTCGCCGATCTCCCGGCCGTCGAACGGTGCCGCGATCACCGACCCCTCGTCGGTGGTGACCGGCTCGCCATCGATCCGGACGGGGTGCTGGCTCATCGAGAACTCCTCGGTCGAGGTCGGGTGGGGCTGTGCTCAGGCGGTGGCGCTGACCGCCCGGTCGAGCGCGGCGAGGGCGTCGTCGATCTGCTCGTCGGCGATCACCAGCGGGGGGATCCACCGCAGGGTCGAACCGAACGGTCCACAGTTCATCGCGATGGTCCGCTCCTCGTGCAGCAGATACTGCAGGATCGCGCCCGTTCGGCCGGCGTCCGAACAGCCCTCCGGGTCCACGATCTCCGTCGCGAGCATGGCACCGAGGTTGCGGTTCTCGGCCAGGCAGCGGTGCCGCTCGGCGAGCACGTCCAGCCCCGCGCGGAACCGCGCACCCACCGCCGCGGCGTGATCCAGGAACCCCGGCTCGGTCATCACCTCGATGGTGGCCAGAGCGGCGGCGCACCCCATCGGGTTGCCCCCGTAGGTCCCGCCGTGCGACCCCTGGGTCCAGCGGCTCATGATCTCCGCCGACGCGCCGATCGCCGACACCGGGAACCCCGAGGCGATGCCCTTGGCCATCACCAGCACGTCGGGCTGGAGTTCCGCGTGCTCGATCGCGAACAGCTCGCCGGTGCGGCCGAACCCGGTCTGGACCTCGTCGGCCACGAACAGGATGCCGTGCGCCCGGCAACGCTCGAGCAACCCGTGGAGGAACCGGGCCGGGGCCGGGACGTAGCCGCCCTCGCCGAGCACCGGCTCGATCATCACGCACGCGACCTCGTCCGGCGAGGTCTGGGTCTTGAGCAGCAGGTCGAACTCCTTCAGACAGCGATCGACCGCCTGGTCCTCGTCCTCGCCGGTGAGGAAGGTGTAGGGGAACGGCGCGACGAACACCCCCGAGGGCAGGGGGGCATGCCCGGCGCGGTAGATCGCCTTCGAGGTCGTCATCGCCATCGTCATGTGGGTCCGTCCGTGGAACGAACCCTGGAAGACCACCGTGTGCGGCCGACCCGTCGACTGCTTGGCGAGCTTGACGGCGGCCTCGGTCGCCTCTGCGCCCGAGTTGGAGATGAAGAAGCGATCGATCCCGTCGGGGGTGATCTGCGCGAGGCGTTCCGCCAGCGGCTCGAGCTGGTCGTGGCGGTAGCAGTTGACCTGGGCGTGCAGGAAGCGACCCGCCTGTTCCCGGATCGCCTCGACCACCCTCGGGTGGCAGTGCCCGGTGTTGACCACCCCGATGCCGGAGGTCAGGTCGAGGTAGTCGATGCCGTCGGTGGTCGTGACCACCGCTCCCGATCCGTGGCTGACCTGCAGATCGGTCAGCTGGAACCAGACGTCCGACAGGTGCGTATCCATGGCGCTGTCCCTTCGGGCCACGACCCCGGTGGCCGGGGTCCGAGCCAACCACCTCCGCTCCCCGGAGGCTTCCGACACGTGGCCAGCGATGTCGGTCCCGGCCGGGCCACGTGGAGCGCTTCGGCTCGCGCGGTTCTACCCGGGACGGGCGACCGCCGTATCAGCGGGCCGCGGCGGCCCGGATCAGCTCCAGCGCCAACCCGACCGTCGCCGGCGTGGTCCGGTGCGAGAGGGTCGCCAGGCGGATCACGACCCGACCGTCGATCACCGTGCTGGAGAGGTGGACCCTCCCGTCGGTGTGCACCGCGGCCAGGAGCTCGTCCTGACGCGCGTCGCCGCCCGGCACCCGGAAGGTGAGGATGCTGAGGTCCGAGGTTCCGACCACCTCGACGTTCGGGTCCGCCTCGAGCACCTCGCGGGCGTGCACGGTCAGGTCGAGGGTCCGGTCGAGCGCGTCGCGGTAGGCGTCGACACCGTGCAGTTGCAGGGGGAGCCACAGCCGCAGGCCCCGCCAGGCCCGGGTCAGCTCCGGGGTCAGGCTGCTGAAGTCCGGCAACCGGTCGAGATCATCGGAACCTGAGGCCTCGTGGTCGCGCAGGTAGTCGGCCTCCTCCCCGAACGCCCTGACGAGATCGTCACGGTCGCGGACCAGCAGCGCCCCGGTCCCGAACGGCAGGAACAGCGACTTGTGGGGATCGAGCGTGATCGAGTCGGCCAGTTCGATACCGGCGAGCCTCGTGCGACCGCGTTCGGTGAGTTGGAAGAACCCTCCGTAGGCCGCGTCCACGTGGAACCAGATCCCGGCATCGTGGGCGATCCCCGCGAGGTCGCCGAGCGGATCGACGGCCCCGGCGTTGGTGGTTCCGGCGGCACCCACGACCGCGATCGGGACGAACCCGTCCGACTCGTCCTGCTTGATGGCGATACGCACGGCTTCCGGGTCGATGCGAGCACCGTCGGTGGATCCGCAGACCCGGATCTGTTCCGCCGGTATGCCGGCGATCCTCGCGGCCTTACGGACCGAGGCGTGGGCGTGCTGACCCACGTAGACGGTCGCCAGATCGGCGCGACCACCCGCGTGCTTCTCACGGGCAGCGACCAACGCCGACAGGTTGGCCGCCGATCCGCCGGCGAGCAGCACCGCCTGGGCCCGTTCGGGGAGATCGAACAGCTCGGTCAGCCAACGCAGGACGCTCTGCTCGAGTGCGACCGCAGCGGGGGTGAACCCGGCGAGCCCGGTGTAACGGTTGGCGACACTCGCGATCAGCTCACCCAACGCCGAGGTCAGCAGGCCGGACCCGGGGATGTAGGCGAACTCGCCCGGGGCGGCGTTGTCGACACCGGTGGCCAGGACCTCCCGGAGCTCGTCCAGGACCGAGCCGAGCTCGCGTGGCGTCGCTCCCGGACGCGTGGCCAGCAGGCGCGCCGCCAGGGCCTCTCCCCGGTCGTGGCCGAGCACCTTGCGCTCCGCCGCTCCCGTGACGAGCTCCGCCACCAACGCACCGACCTCGTCGAGGACCGCGGCGGTCTCGTCGGCGGGCGGGTCGAAGGCGGTGAGGGTGACCACGGCGCATCCTTGTCGGTACCGGCCCACGGGTCGCGGCGCCTGGCGCGAACGGTACGGGATGGGGAAAAGGTGTCGCCAACTTTCGACATCATCGTGACGTTCTGTCTATCGTGGTCACTTCGAACAGACGATCTGACCGAGAACGGCCAGGAGGAGATCACAGGTGTCGTTCACCCCCGACGAGGTCGATCTGGCGCTGTTGCGTGCCCTGCGCGATGACGGACGGCGGTCCATCACGGCGTTGGCGAGCGACCTGCACCTGTCGCGCAGCGCGGTCCACCAGCGGCTCGACGGGCTGACCGAAGCGGGGGCGGTCAAGGGGTTCTCGCCCGTGGTCGATGCATCCCGGCTCGGAGCCGGGATCTCCGCGTTCGTGCTGCTGTCCGCGGGCCACGGTGCCCGCCCGGAGATGCAGCCGGTCCGCGAGCGACTGCTCGCGCTGCCCCATGTCGAGTACGCGGCCCTGGTGACGGGCGAAGCCGACGTCCTGCTGCTGGTTCGCGTGGCCGACATGGAGCAGTTGCGCACCTTCCTGCTGGAGGATCTCGCGGAGGTGGGCGGGCTCCGCGGGTCGTTGACGCTGCTGGTCCTCGACGAGGTGATCCGCCGGCCGTTCCTGCTGCCCGGCGAGTGAGCACCTCTCCGTGCGGCCAGCGCCCACCCGGGCGGTCGCGCGTCAAAGGCGTCGCGGCGCAACCGTTGTTGGTTCGCGTGGGGCACGAGCCGTTCGAGCCCCGCATCGCGAAGGAGCCGTGGGGACGACGCACCGTCGATCGAGGGAACCCGGAGCTCGAGCCATGGGCTCGCTCCCGGCCACCATCTCGTTCGGTGCGTGCTCCTTCGCGATGCGTGACTCGACGGCGAGATCACCGTACCCGTGGATCCGATCGGCCACCCGGTAGGCTCGTTGCCCGCACAACCGGTGGCGACGAGGGGCGGGGCACGTGGAAGAACTCGAGCCCGACGAACGCGATATGCGGGTGGGTGCGCCGAAGCGCGAGGCCGCGGGCCTGCCGGCGGTCGCCGCGAGTCTCCGGCATGCGACCAGCCAGATGGGCCCGACCCGGGCGCTGCGCAGCCTGCTGAAGGTCAACCAGCAGGGCGGGTTCGACTGCCCCGGTTGCGCCTGGCCGGAACCCGGGCAACCGCACACGGCCGAGTTCTGCGAGAACGGGGTGAAGGCGATCGCCGAGGAAGCGACCCGTCGGAGGGTCACACCGGCCTTCTTCGCCGAGCACCCCATCTCCGAGCTGCTCACCCGCTCGGAGCACTGGCTGGGCCAGCAGGGCCGGTTGACCGAACCCGTCGTCAAACGATCCGGATCGGACCACTACGAGCCGCTTCGCTGGGACGAGGCGTTCGCCCTGGTCGCCGACGAGCTGCGCGGCCTCGACCAGCCGGACCAGGCCGTGTTCTACACCTCCGGGCGCACCAGCAACGAGGCGGCGTTCCTCTACCAGCTGTTCGCGCGCGCCTACGGCACCAACAACCTGCCCGACTGTTCCAACATGTGCCACGAGTCCAGCGGTGCGGCGCTGAACGAGACGATCGGCGTCGGCAAGGGCAACGTGCAGCTGTCGGACCTCGAGGACACCGACCTGATCTTCGTGGTCGGCCAGAACCCGGGCACCAACCACCCGCGGATGCTCGCGACCCTCGAGCGCGCGAAGGACAACGGCGCCCGGATCATCGCGGTCAACCCCCTCCCCGAAGCCGGTCTGCTGAAGTTCAACAACCCGCAGCGCGTCTCCGGGATGCTCGGCTCCGGCACGGATCTGGCCGATCGGTTCCTGCAGATCCGCATCAACGGGGACCTGGCCCTGTTCAAGGCGCTGAACGCCGCCCTGCTCGACGCCGAGGACGCGGCCCCCGGCACCGTGCTGGATCACGACTACATCCGCGATCACACCGACGGGTTCGAGACGTTCGCCGCCCGTGCCCGCGACGTCGACGGGCGGACCACGGCGCTCGCGACGGGACTGAGCGCCGACGACATCGACGCGACGGTCCGCGAGGTGGTGGCCGCGGACCGCATCGTGGTGTGCTGGGCCATGGGCATGACCCAGCACCGCAACTCGGTCGCCACGATCCGGGAGGTCGTGAACTTCCTGCTGCTGCGTGGCAACCTCGGTCGGCCGGGCACCGGGGTGTGCCCCGTACGCGGGCACTCCAACGTCCAGGGCGACCGCACCATGGGCATCTACGAGAAGATGCCCGCCTGGTTCCTCGACGCGCTGCGTGACGAGTTCGCCTTCGATCCCCCACGCGACCACGGTCTCGACACGGTCGACGCCATCCGCTCCCTGCGCGACGGGCGGGCCGAGGTGTTCGTCGCGATGGGCGGCAACTTCGTGGCCGCGACACCCGACACCGCCGTCACGGAGGCCGCGATGCGCCGCGCGCGGTTGACCGTGCAGGTCTCGACCAAGCTGAACCGCTCCCATCTGGTCACCGGCGATCAGGCGTTGATCCTGCCGACCCTCGGACGCACGGACCGCGACGTGCAGGCCGGCGGCCCCCAGATGGTCACCGTCGAGGACTCCATGAGCACGGTGCACGGCTCACGCGGGCACCTCTCACCACCTTCGAGCGCACTGCGCTCCGAGGTGGCGATCGTCTGCGGCCTGGCGAGGGCCACCCTGGCCGGTCGCGACGGCCTCGATGGCATCGACTGGGCGGGCTTCGAGACGGACTACGACCGGATCCGCGACGCCATCGGTCGGGTCGTGCCGGGTTTCGGATCGTTCAACACCCGCGTGCGCGCCCCCGGCGGCTTCACGCTGCCCAACGCCTCACGGGAACGCGGTCGCCTGGCGACCGCCAGCGGCACGGCGCGCTTCAGCACCAACGAGTTGGAGGTCATCGAACGCCCGCCCGGTCGCTTGCTGCTCCAGACGGTACGGAGCCACGACCAGTACAACACGACCATCTACGGACTCGATGACCGCTACCGGGGCGTGAAGGCCGGCCGTCGGGTGGTGTTCGTCCACGCCGAGGATCTGACCGACCTCGGGTTCGCCGACGGTGAGGTCGTCGATCTGGTCGGTGAGTGGCACGACGGCACCGAGCGTCGGGCACGTGAGTTCCGGTGCGTCGCCTACCCCACGGCCCGGGGATGCGCCGCGGCCTACTTCCCGGAGACCAACGTGCTGGTGCCGCTCGACTCCACCGCGGAGACCTCCAACACCCCGACCTCGAAGTCGATCGTGATCCGGTTGGAGCGCCGTCCTCCCGGCGCACGCAGCACGGCGCTCTGAGCACGGCGCTCTGAACACGGCGCACTGGACAAGGCCGTCAGCGGGCGAGGCTCACCGGATCGGTTCCTCGGGAACGATCACCCACGCGATCAGGTAGGCGATGACCCCGGAACCCGGGATCAGGAAGGTCGCCAGCGCCAGGATGCGCACCAGCGTCGGGTCCACCCCGAAGTAGGCCGCGATCCCGCCGCACACCCCGGCGATCATCCGCTCGGAGCGCGACCGGTAGAGACGCTTGGCGGGCTGGGGCGGCCCGCCCGGGGGCGGCGGTGCGTTACCACCTGGTGGTAGGTCGGACGAACTCATCGGAACCCCGATCGGCGTGGCGGTGACCCGGTGTCACCGCCGGACCTCGAGTATCTCGCGCGCACGTCCCCGGCGGACCCCGGTAACACCCTACTTCGACCCCGAGGCCGTCCGCCCCGCCCCAGGGTCACACCAGCCGTCCGACCGCCTCGTCGAGCAGGAACCAGCCGTCATCGGTGCACCGCAGGCGTCCGCACGAGGTCTCCACCAACCCGGCGTCCATGGCCTCCTCGAGCGCCAGGGCGTCGATGGGTGGCAGGTCGCCCGGGTGGAGCCCGTCGCGCAGGCGCAACCCGAGCATCAGGCGTTCCTCGGCGCGTTCCTGATCGGTGAGTTCCTCGCTACCGGTGACGGGGTCCTCGCCCGCCGCCACCGTCGCCAGGTACCGATCGGTGGATCGTGTCGTCCAGCGTCGACGGCCGCTCTGATGCGCGTGAGCCCCGACGCCGATGCCGAGGTAGTCGCCGTGCCGCCAGTACAGCCGGTTGTGACGGCTGTGCCGTGCGGGCCCGAGCGCCCAGTTGGAGATCTCGTAGTGGTCGAACCCGCCGCCACCGAGGATCTCCCGGGCGACGTCGAAGCGGTCCCGCTGCAGGTCGTCGTCGACGTCCGGCATCGTCCCCCTCGACACGGCCCGACCGAACGCGGTGTTGTCGTGGATGGTCAGCGCGTAGGCCGACACGTGGTCCACCCCGGCCGTGAGCACCCGTTCGAGGGTCATCCGCCAGTCGTCGTCGGTCTCGCCGGGCGTGCCGAAGATCAGGTCGAGGTTGACCCCGGCCATCCCCGCGGCGCGGGCCTGGGCCGCGGCCTCGATCGGACGGTCCGAGGTGTGACCCCGTTCCAATGTCCGCAACACGTGGGGCGCGAACGACTGCGCCCCCATCGACACCCGCGTCACGCCGGCGGCGACCAGCGCGTCGAACAGCTCCGGTGAGGCGGTCTCCGGGTTGCACTCCACGGTCACCTCGGCCTGCGCCACGACGTCCAACTCGCGTCGGACGGCGGCCATGACCTCGGTGAGGCGGGCGCCCCCGAGCAGCGTCGGCGTGCCCCCGCCGATGAACACCGAGGTGACCGCCGGCCAGGCATCGTCGAGCTCACCGCGGACCGCGGCGGGCACGTGCGCTCGGCGTCCCGCGGCGACCTGCCTCGCCAGGTCGGTGGTCAGCGCCGTGACGTACCGGTCGTAGAGGGCGTCGACGTCGGCGGGCTCGCGGTCACCGACGGCCGCGGTCGCGAAGTCGCAGTAGCCGCACCGGTGGTGGCAGAACGGCACGTGCAGGTAGACGCCGAACCCGGCTGCCGATCCGCTCTCGACCGGACGGGTCAACCAGGCACGCTGATCGGTGGCGGGGAGTGGGGACATCCCCGGACGGTACCGGGATGCGGCCCACTCCCCGCCGACGGCCTCAGGCGGTCCAGCCGCCTTCGGGCCGATCGAACCAGACGTGGACCTGGCCGGTACCCGTCGCGTTCTCGTAGTCGCTGTAGAGCTCGCCGGTCGCACGGCAGTCACGACCGCCGACGGCGCCGAGCATCGCCAGGACGTGACCGAACCCACCTTCCGGGTTGTGCTGGTGGTAGTCGCCCATCGTGTCGATGATCCGGGCATGGTCACCCGCCTGCATCCACTCGAGGCGTTCCTCGTCGGCGGCCCGCGCCTCCGGGGTGATGATGTGGCTGGGGTCGGACGCCTCGTGCTTGGTCAGTTCCTTGAGCCGGTGGAAGGTGTGGCTCATCCCGCCGCTGGCCAGCACGACCACGCGCCGGTCCGAGACCTCGACCGCATCCGCGATGGCGCGGCCGAGGGTGAGGAAGTCGTCGTCGTCGCCCGTCTGCACGATCGAGACCGAGAGGAAGCGCTCGCCCCGGTGCAGGTAGTGCACGAGGTTGACGGTCGCGTAGTAGACGGGCAGGTAGGGGTCGTCCTCGGCGTGGGTGGGGGTCCCGAGCTCGTTGCCGTGCTTCTCGATGAGCCGCGCGAGCTCCGGGTCACCGTCGTAGCTGTAGGGGACCTGCTTCATCCCGCGGGGCAACTCCGAGGAGGTCATCTTGCCCTCCCGGTGCTCGTGCGCCGCGACCACGTGCTCGACGGTGGTGAACCAGTGCGTGTCGAGCACGATGATCGTGTCGGGCTGCAACCGGTCGAGGACCTCGGTGCGCAGCCGCTCCAGGCCCGGTACCAGCGAGATCTCCTTGCCCTCGTTGAGCTCGAAGCGCGTGGCCTGATCGAACATGATGGTGGGCGCGTGGGAGACGAGCCCGACGCCGACGATCTCTCCCATGGTGTGCTCCTGTGGTCGCGTGCGGATCGTGGACGACCGCTCAGGTGCGGTCGTGGTAGGTCTCGACGGTGGTGCCTCCGGCGAAGGTCGCTCCGACCTGCCGGTAGTAGGCGCCGATGAGTTCCTTCGGCGCCAGTCGATCGAACTCCTCGGTCGGCGAGCTGAACAGCTCCAGCTCGGCGTCCCCGGTGTAGATGGGGCCCGCCTCGACGTCGACCGTCTTCATCGTCACCAGCTCGTGCAACGACGGCGGCGCGTCCGGGCCCTCGATCGCCGGCAGGAACCGGGTGTGGTACATGCCGTGGCTGTTGACGAACCCACCGGTGTCGGTGGTTCCCGTGATCGTGAAAGTCGCCTGTGCGAGCCTCCGGTCGTAGGCCGCCAGCGTCGCACCGAACCGTCCGCCCGGCTCCAGCCGGGGGCCGGCCTTGCCGAACGCCACGGGGCGGGTCTGGTGGATGGATCCGAGCTTCTTCGGGTAGCCCTGGTAGTGACCACGGACCATCGCGTAGTCCTTGTCCACCCAGATGTAGGCGCACCGCGAGACGTGTTCGCCGCGGTAGGTCCCCCGGATGACGAAGAAGACCTCCTTGTACTGCGCGCGCACGGGATCGAGCAGTTCGGCGCCGCCGTCCGAGCACGACTGCCAATCGGCCCAGACCAGGGCGACCGCGCCGGGATCCTCCGCCGGCTCCAGCGCGTCCGGGAGCAGCTCGATCACCCGGTCGGGATCGGTGCGGTACTCGATGGTCAACAACTCACCGGAGTAGTGCCACGGCGGAGGGGGCAGGATCGAGGACCTGCCCGTCGCGGTCCGGGGGAACACGAAACCCTCGAGCTCTGCCACCTCTGGCCCTCTCCTCGACCACCACGGGCGCATCGACCCGCGATCAACCGTTCGGTCCCGAACGATAGTGGAGCCGGACACGATGCGCGACCCTTCCGACCGGCCCCTGGCGCAGCACCATGCGCTCGACTAACGTTCGGCACCAAACGATAATTGGACCGAGGAGCACCAGGTGGAGACCCGACGGATCCTGCTCGAGGGTGCGGTGATCTCCGTAGTACGCGAGGGCGACGAACTCGTCGCCGGCGACGGTCGCCGTGTGCCGGTCACCGACGCCCACCACCTGCCTCCCGTCGTCCCGTCGAAGATCCTGTGCGTGCACCTCAACTACCTCAGCCGGGTCGAGGAGTTCGGCGCGAGGTTGCCGCCGGCGCCGACCTTCTTCCACAAGCCGGTGTCCGCCCTGAACAGCCACGAGGGCCACGTGGTGCGCCCCGAAGGGTGTGAGTGGCTGAACTTCGAGGGTGAGATCGGCATCGTGATCGCACGCACCACCCGCAACGTCTCCCCTGCCGACGCCTGGGACCACATCGCCGGCTACACGGTGGCCAACGACTACGGGCTGCACGATTTCCGCGACACCGATGCGGGGTCCATGCTGCGGGTGAAGGGCTCCGACACCCTCTGTCCCCTGGGGCCCGGGCTGGTCAGCGCCGACGCCTGGGATCCGCGCGACGGGATGCGCATCCGCACGCTGGTCAACGGCGAGGCGAAGCAGGACGGCAACACCGCGGAGATGGAGTGGGACATGGCCTACCTCGTCGCCGACCTCGCCCGGACCATCACCCTGGAACCCGGCGACGTGATCCTGTCCGGAACACCCGCGAACTCGCGGCCCGTGGTACCGGGCGACGTCGTCGAGGTCGAGGTCGAGGGTCTCGGCACGCTTCGCAACCGGATCGTCACCGGACCGACCGCGATCCGCGACGACGTCGGGGCGCAACCGACCGAGTCGGAGGAGGTCCGCTCGACCGCGCTCGGCGGTGACTGGGAGTTCCGCGGCATCCGGGGTCCCCAGAAGGACTGAGCGACCACCGGCATCACGATCGGCCGGTGCGATCGGCCGATGTGATCAGCCGGTGGAGTCCTCCAGGATCTGCAACGTCTTGAGGTCCGAGTGGAAGTCGAGGGCGTAGTCGCCGCCCTCACGACCGATACCCGAGATGCCACAGCCACCGAACGGGGCCGTGAGATCGCGCACCAGGAAGGTGTTGACCCACACCGTGCCGGCCCGCACCGCTCGACCGACCCGTTCGGCGCGCTCCCGCGAGGTCGTGTAGACGATGCCCGAGAGCCCGTAGGGGGTCGAGTTCGCCAACGCGACACCTTCCTCCTCGGTCGCGAAGGTCTGGAAGGTGAGCACGGGGCCGAACACCTCGCGTTGCACGATCTCCGCGTCGTTGGAGGCGGGCTCGATCAGGGTCGGCTCGTACCACAACCCGTCGCGCCGACCATCGACCTCGGCGACCCGGCCGCCGCGCACGACCCGGTCCCCGGCGTCGCGGGCACGCCGCACGAACCCGTCGACGGACGCGAGGTGATCCGGGTGGATCAGCGGGGACATGGTGGTCGTCGGCTCGCGTGAGTCGCCCGGCACATGGGCATCGCTGTAGCGATGGAACCGCTCGAGGAACTCGTCGCGGACGGACTCCTCGACGAGGATCCGCGTCCCGGCGAGGCAGACCTGACCCGAATCGTCGTACTGACCGGCCGCCTTCTTCGCGGAGGCGTCGATGTCCGCGTCGGCGAACACCATCAGCGGGCCCTTGCCCCCGAGCTCCGCGGTGAACGGCACGATGTTGCGTGCGGCGGCGACGCCGATGTGTCGTGCCGCCTCGGGCGAGCCCGTGAACGAGATCCGGGCCACACGGGGGTCGGCGACCAGTGCGGCGCCCACCTCCTCCCCGATCCCCTGCACGATGTTGAGCACGCCGGGTGGCAGCCCGGCTTCGTCGGCCAGGTCGCCGAGCATCGACGCCGACAGTGGCGACCACTCCGCCGGCTTGAGGATCACCGGGTTCCCGGCGGCCAGCGCCGGTGCGAGCTTCCAGGTCGCCAGCATCCAGGGAGCGTTCCACGGCGTGATGATCACCGCGGGTCCGGCCGGCATGCGGATCACCCGGTTGGCGGTGCCCTTCGAGGACCAGACCCGCTCCTCGTGCTTCAGCGCATGATCGGCGTAGTTGCGTAGGTTGACCGCCCCCCGCGGGATGACCCGCGACCGCAGACTCTCCTGCAGCATCGCCATGTCGAGACACTCGACCTCGGCGATCCGGTCGATGTTGGCGTCGATCACGTCGGCCAACCGGTGCAGGTGCTCGCCACGCTCCGCCGTGGTCAGCGCCGCCCACGCGGGGAACGCCGCCTGAGCCGCCTCGACCGCGGCCGCGGCGGTGTCCGCGTCGCCACGCGCGACGTCGGCGAGCTTCACCGACCAGTCGAGCGGCGACCGGTCCTCGAAGCTGCTCGGTGAACCGACCCGCCGCCCACCGATGTAGTGCAGGGTGGATACCGAGCTGCCGCCCACCTCGACACGTCGATCGTCACTCACGTGCATCTCCTCGGGTCGAGCCGTCGATGCCACACGCCGGGCACCCTGGCGCCCGGGCCGTACCTCAGTGGAACGGTAGGTACTCGCGGAGCTCCCAGTCGGTCACCGCACTGGCGTACCGCTCCCACTCGGCGCGTTTGATCACCACGAAGTGCTCGACGAGGTCACGACCGACCGCGTCCACCAGTTCCGTGTCCTCCTCGAGTGCCTGCAGGGCGAGGATCAGCGAATCCGGGCAGTGCCGGGTGGCATCGGTCGACTCGAGACAGTCCTTCGTCTCCGCCGGTGGCAGCGGGAGGTCGTTGGTGACCCCCAGCAGCGCGGACTGCAACACCACCGCCGTCGCCGTGTAGATGTTCGCTGCGCCGTCGGCCATCCGATGCTCCAGGCGCGTCGAGGCACCACGCTCCGGGCTGATGCGCACGGTCGTGCCCCGGTGGTCGTAGCCCCAGTTGGTCCAGTAACCCGACAGCTGGCCGGGTCGCAGGCGCTTGTAGGCGTTGACCGTCGGCGCCATCAGGGCGGTCATCCCCTCGTGGTGGGCGATCATCCCGGCGATGCACCGGTGCGCCAGCTTCGACAGACCGTGCTCGTCGGTCTCGTCGTTCAGCACGTTGTGGCCGTTGGCGTCGTTGAACGACACGTTGACGTGGAGACCGCTACCGCCCCGATCGCCCAACGGTTTGCCGAGGAAGGTGAGTAGCAGGCCGTGGCGGTGGGCCACCTCGCGCGCCAGGACCTTGAACAGGAAGGCGTCGTCGACCGCTCGCAGCGCGTCGTCGTAGTGCAGGGTCAGCTCGAACTGCGGGATGTCGTACTCCGAGTTGATCGACTCCACCGGCAGGTTCGCGTCCTCGGCCTCGCGCATGATCTCGTCCAGCAGGCCGATGGGGTCGACCGCCGTGCCGGTGCCGTAGACGTACCCGCCCGGGGTCTCCCACGGGACCCAGCTCTGGCCGTCATCGCTGCGCTGGAGGATGTAGGCCTCCAGCTCGATACCGACCTTCGGGGTGTAGCCGAGCTCCTCCCAGGCTTCGACCGCGCGACGCAGCGCATGACGTGAGGACATCTCGACCGGCTCTCCACGGAACCAGATGTCCGCGACCGCGACGCCGGTGTTGGGCTCCCAGCCACTGCGGACCTCGTCGAGATCGAAGGTCGCCTTCAGGTCGGGCAGGCCCTCCATCATCCGGGTCCCGGGAGCCGGGATCATCTCGCGGTCGTAGCCGAGCGCGAACAGCGACATGCAGTGGTACGAGCCGCGGTCGGCGTAGCGGATCGGGAGGTACTTGCCCCGGGCGAGACCGAGGTGGTCGGGCCAGAGCACCCGGATGCGGTCGTAGTCGGGCAGGTCGTGGGGCGTGGCGGACATGGTGCGCTCCCTTGGCGTTGCGGCGGTTCGACCCGGTCTCGATCGGAGCTAGGCGGGTGTCACCTCGACCGGCAGGTGTTTGACCCCGCTGATGAAGTTGGACCGGAGCCGACGGGTCGGACCGGTCGGTCGGATCGATCCGATGCGGGGCAGCAGTTCCTCGAACGTGACCTTCATCTCGAGCCGTGCCAGCCACTCACCGATGCACCGGTGGGGACCTCCGCGCCCGAAGGCCAGGTGTTCGTTGGGTTCCCGCGTGATGTCGAACCGGTAGGGATCCGGGAACCGCCGTTCGTCGAAGTCACCGGCGATCCACCACAGAACGACCTTGTCACCGGCCCGGATCCGTTTGCCGTGCAGTTCGACGTCGGTGGTGGCGGTCCGCCGGAAGTGCATGGTCACCGAGGTCCAGCGCAGCATCTCCTCGATGGCGGTGGGCAGCAGCTCCGGACGCTCCTGCAGCAACTGCAGTTGGTCGGGATGATCGAGCAGGGCCAGCAGCCCGCCCGCGATGCTGTAGCGGGTGGTGTCGTTGCCCGCGGCGACCATCAGCGTGAAGAAGTTCTTGAACTCGAGGTCGCTGAGCGGTTCACCGTCCATGGTCGGGGCGAGCAACTTGCTCACGACGTCGTTGGTCGGGTTGGCCCGACGGTCGTCCGCGAGCTTCTGGGCGTACTCGAACAGCTCGATCCCGGCTGGACTGCGGAAGGGCATCAGCCGGAAGCCCTCCGTGTCGCTCTGCCCGACGACGTGGTCGGTGAACTCCGGATCGGTGTTACCGATCATCGCGTCGCCGCGGTCGACCAGGTAGCCGTAGTCCGCCTCCGGGGCGCCGAGCAACCGTCCGAGCATCCGCATCGGCAACTGGCGGGCCACATCGGTCACGAAGTCGAACCGACCGTTCGGTAGCGACTCGTCGAGGACCGCACTGGCCAGCACGCGGATCGCCTCCTCGTAGGAGGCGACCATGCGTCGGGTGAACCCACCCTGGGCCAGCCGGCGCAGGCGCGTGTGCTCGGGCGGGTCCATCTCCATCATGGTCTTGCGTGCCTCGAGTTCCTCCGGGTCCATCTCCTCGAGACGGATGCCCTCGGCCGAGGTGAACGACTTGAAGTCCTTGTTGACCGCGACGATGTCCTCGTAACGGGTGATCGACCAGAACCCGCTGCCGTCGTGCTCCTCGCACCACGCGACCGGGTCCTCGTCACGCAGCCGCTGGAACGTCGCATGCGGCACGCCGGCCAGGTAGACCTCCGGATCGGTGAGATCCACCCACCGGTCGCCGAGCGGAACCGCGTTCGTCGACCTCGCCGTCACGAGACACCCTCCCAGGTCGTGGCTGCACGTCTCCGACGGAAGCTAGCAGAACCGTTCGGGTCCGAACAGTCTTGGTCGCGAACGTCTACGCTGAGCGCTCCACACAGGTTCGAGCGGCAGGAGGTGCGAGGGTGCGAGCGCTGTTCATCCAGCACAACCCGGAGTCACGCCCCGGCCTGGTCGGTGCCGAACTCGCCCGTCACGGCTTCGAGCTCGACCTGCTCGAGATGGCACCCACCATCCACGACGGCACCTGGACCGGGGCCTACCCCGACCCCCTCGACTACGACCTGGTCGTACCGCTCGGAGCGATCTGGTCGCTCTACGACCGCACGGCCGTGGGCAGCTGGATCGACCGCGAGCTCGACCTGCTCCGCCGCGCCGATGAGCACCGGGTGCCCGTCCTCGGTATCTGCTTCGGAGGACAGGCGCTGGCGGCCGCACACGGTGGCACCGTGGAGGCCTCGCCGCGCCCCGAACTCGGCTGGACCCTGGTCGATTCGCTCGACGCCGAGTTGGTGCCTCCCGGACCGTGGATGCAGTGGCACACCGACCGGTTCACCACGCCCCCGGGGGCCACCGAACTCGCGCGCAACGCCGTGGGACCCCAGGCCTTCCGCCTCCGTCGCAACCTCGGTGTCCAGTTCCACCCCGAGGTGGACGAGGACAACGTCGCCAGCTGGTTCGCCATGGCCGGCGACGAGGCGCACGCCTTCGCCGCGTCGGTGGGCATGAGCGTCGAATCGGTGCTCGAGGACACCCGCGCGAACCACGACCGCGCCCTCGCTGACGTCGAACGGCTCGTGGGCCGTTTCCTCACCGACGTCGCCGAACTCGGGTGAGGTTCGGGTCTCCACCCGGCCCTCAGCTCAGATCGATCCAGGTGGTCTTGAGGTCGACGTACTTGTCGATGGCGTGCAGCGACTTGTCGCTGCCGTTCCCCGAGCGTTTCGTTCCACCGAAGGGCACCGTCATGTCCCCTTCCTCGAAGCCGTTGACCCACACCGTCCCGGCCTTGATCGCCCGGGAGACCCGGAAGGCGGTGGTCAGATCACGGGTCCAGACCGAGGCGGCCAGGCCGTAGATCGAGTCGTTGGCGAGCCGCACCGCGTCGTCCAGATCGTCGAACGGCAGCACCGACAGCACCGGACCGAAGATCTCCTCCTGAGCGAGGCGCATCTGGGGCTCGACGCCGGTGAAGATGGTGGGTTCGACGTAGGTCCCTCCGGTGTCCTCGAGCATGCGGTGGCCGCCGAGCACCAGTTCCGCGCCTTCGTCCCGCCCGATGTCGACGTAGGACAGCACACGATCGAGCTGCGTGTCCGACACGATCGGGCCGATGTGGGTGCCCTCGTCCAGCGGGTCGCCGACGACGCGGGCCCCGGCCGCGGCGACGACCTTCTCGACGAACTCGTCATGGATGTCGCGTTGCACCAGCAGACGTGAGGCGGCCGTGCACATCTCGCCCTGGTTGAAGGTGATCCCCCAGGCAGCCTTGGCCGCTGCCCGGTCGAGATCCTGCGCGTCGGCGAACACGACGTTGGGGGTCTTGCCCCCGAGCTCGAGGTAGACCCGCTTGAGGTTGGAGTCGGCCGCGTAGTGCAGCAGCTGCGCGCCGACCTGACCGGAGCCGGTGAACGCGAGCACGTCGACATCGAGGTGGCGTCCGAGTGCCTGGCCGGTCACCGGACCGAGGCCCGGCACCACGTTGAACACCCCATCGGGCAGGCCGGCCTCGAGGGCGAGCTCCCCGAGGCGCAGGGCCGACAACGGCGACTGCTCGGCGGGTTTGAGCACGACCGAGTTGCCCACCGCCAATGCCGGCGCCAGCTTCCACCCGGCCATGGTCAACGGGAAGTTCCAGGGCACGATCGCCCCGACGACCCCGACCGGCTCGCGGGTCACCATCGCGAGCGCGCCCGGGTCGACATGGGGAAGTTCGTCCACCAACTTGTCGGCCGCCTCCGCGTACCAGCGCAGGGTCCCGACCAGGGCCGGGATCTCGATACCCCGGGCGTCGGCGATCGGTTTGCCCATCTCCAGCGAGATGGTCATCGCGAGCTCGTCGGTCGCGGCTTCGACCAGATCCGCGAAACGTTGCAGCACGAGCTTCCGGCTCGCCGGGGCCTGCCGTGACCACCGGCCGTCATCGAACGCCCGCCGGGCCGCGCGGACCGCCGCGTCCACGTCGGTCGCATCGCATGCGGCCACCTCGACGAGGGTGGTCCCGTCCCGTGGGCTGATGGCGGGGAACACCCCACCCGAGGCGGCATCGACCGATCGTCCGTCGATCACCGCACGGTGGCGCAGGTCGAGATCGGCAGGCATCAGCGGTGAGACGTCGGTCACTCGGCACTCCAGGGGCGGTGGGCGGGAG
>PWLR01000179.1 GCA_003558435.1 Nitriliruptoraceae bacterium
AGGGCGGGGCGGGCGGCGCGCGGCGGCAGGACCGCCTCGGCGTGGGCGCTCATCATGCGGACACCTCCGGGCTCTGCACGACGCCGTCGCGCAGGGTGAACCGTCCGCGCAGCAGCGTGTGGACCGCCCGGCCGGTCAGCTCCCGGCCGTGGTAGGGACTGTTCCGGGCCCGGGAGTGCAACGCGTCGCCGTCGACCGTCCAGCGCACGTGAGGATCCGAGACGGTCAGGTTCGCATCCCGACCGACCGCGATCGCCCCGCCGTGCTCGCCCACGTCACGCACGCCGGCAGGCCCGGTGCTCAGCCGCGCGATCGCGGTCAGCGGCGCCATCTCGCCGGTGGCGACCAGCGCGGTGACCACGACCGCGAACGCGGTCTCGAGGCCCAGCATCCCGCAGGGGGCGTGTTCCCACTCCTGGTCCTTGAGCTCCGGGGCGTGCGGCGCGTGGTCGGTCGCGACGCAGTCGATGGTGCCGTCGATGAGCCCGGCCCGCAGCGCGCGCACGTCGCGGTCGGTGCGGATCGGCGGGTTGACCTTCAGCACCGGGTCGTAGGCCGCCACCAGGTCGTCGGTGAGCAGCAGGTGGTGGGGGGTGACCTCCGCGGTGACGCGCACCCCCCGGTCCTTCGCGGCCCGGATCAGCTCGACCGCCCCGGCGGTGGTGACGTGCGGCACGTGCAGGCGTGCGCCGGCGCCGGCCGCGAGGATCAGGTCGCGGGCGATCATGATCTCCTCGGCCTCGTGCGGCCAGCCGGCCAGACCCAGCACCGAGGACATCGCGCCTTCGTTCATCTGCGCGTCGTGGGTGAGGTCCGGGTCCTCCGCGTGGTTGCAGATCACCGCGTCGAAGGCGGTCGCGTACTGCAGCGCCCGGCGCATCACCAGCGCGTCGGCCAGCGGACGTCCGTCGTCGGAGAAGAAGTCCACCCCGGCGGCGCAGTCGTGCAGTTCCCCGAACGGGCTCAGTTCACGGCCCGCCAGCCCCTTGGTGATGGACCCGACCGGGAACACGTCGACCAGCCCGACCTCGCGACCGCGTCGCCACACCATGTCGGCGATCGGGGCGGCGTCGCACACCGGCGAGGTGTTGGCCATCGCGCACAGCGCGGTGTAGCCGCCGGCCGCGCCGGCGGCGGAGCCGGTCGCGATGTCCTCGGCGTCCTCGCCACCGGGTTCGCGCAGGTGGGTGTGCAGGTCGACGAACCCGGGGGTGACCCACCGCCCGGTGCAGTCGATCACCTCGAGGTCGCCGGCCGCGTTCGCGCCGCCCGCGGCCACGTCGATGTCGACGGCCACCTCGGCGACCACCCCGTCACGGACCAGCACGTCCATCACCGCATCGGTACCCGATGCCGGGTCGAGCACACGGCCTCCGCGCAGCAGCACCGTCGTCATGCGCCCACCTCCGTGTCGGTGCCGGCGGCGGTCCCACCGGCCAGGAGCAGGTACAGGCACGCCATGCGCACCGCGATGCCGTTGGTGACCTGTTCGGTGATCACGGCCTGCTCCGAGTCGGCGACGTCACCGGTGATCTCCACCCCGCGGTTCATCGGGCCGGGGTGCATGATCAGCACGTCGGGTTTGCACAGCGACAGTCGCCGCGCATCCATCCCCCACACCCGCGCGTACTCGCGGCTGGACGGGAAGAAGGCCCCCAGCATCCGTTCGCGCTGGACCCGCAGCAGGTAGACGACGTCGGCCTCGGGCAGCACGGCGTCGAGCTCGCGCGCCACCTCCACGCCCCAGCCCTCCACCGCCGGCGGCAGCAACGTCGGCGGGGCGACCATCGTGACCCTGGCCCCCAGCAGCCGCAGGGCCTGGACCTCGGAGCGGGCCACCCGCGAGTGCAGGATGTCGCCCACGAGCACGACGTGGCGCCCAGCCAGGTCCCCCAGGTGCCGGCGCATCGTGAACACGTCCAACAGCGCCTGGGTGGGGTGCTGGTGCCAGCCGTCCCCGGCGTTGAGGATCGGGACGTCGAGGTAGCTCGAGAGCTGCAGCGGCGCGCCGGAGGACCCGGAGCGGACCACGACGCAGTCCACGCCCATCGCGTCCAGGGTCAGTGCGGTGTCCTTGAACGATTCGCCCTTGGAGACCGAGGAGCCCTTGGCGGAGAAGTTGATGACCTCCGCGGACATCCGCTTGGCGGCCAGATCGAAGCTGATCCGGGTGCGGGTCGAGTCCTCGAGGAACAGGTTGCACACCACCTTGCCGCGCAGCGTCGGGACGCTGTTGCGTTCGCGCTGGGCGATCGGGAGCAGCAACTCGGTGGTGTCGAGGATGGCGTTGACCTGGTCGGCGTCGAGGTCCTCGATCGAGAGCAGGTCGGTCAGCGGGGCGGCGCGCTCGGCCGCGGCGGAAGGGCTCACGAGCGCACCTGCCGGTCGTTGTCGGGAGCGGGGTCGGGGGCGGTGTCGGGGGCGACCTCGTCGGCCACCACCCCGTCCTCGCCGTCGATGTCCTCGACCAGGACACGGATCCGGTCGCCGTAGGCCGTCGGGAGGTTCTTGCCCACGTGGTCGGCGCGCACGGGCAACTCCCGGTGGCCACGGTCGACCAGCACCACCAGGCGGATCCGTGCCGGACGGCCCAGCTCGCTGACCGCGTCCAGCGCCGCGCGGATCGTGCGACCGGTGTAGAGCACGTCGTCGACGAGCACCACGGTGCGCCCGTCGATGTCGACCGGCACCGAGGTCTCGTGGAGCGGTTTGGGCCCGCGTGAGCCCAGATCGTCGCGGAACAGGGTGACGTCCAGCGCCCCGTGGGGCACGGCGGTGCCCTCGATGTCCTCGATCAGGCCGGCCAGACGGCGGGCGAGCGGCACGCCCCGGGTCTGGATGCCGAGCAGGACGAGATCCTGCGCGCCGTGGTTCGCCTCGATGAGTTCGTGGGCGAGTCGTCGACAGACACGGGCGACGTCGTCGGCACTCAGGATGCGCGCGCGTGGAGACACACGGTCCTCCTTCTCGGCCTCACGGGACCGCTCGTTAAAGGAGCCGGGACACCCTCGGGGGTCCCGATCCGGGCTCATGCACCGGACGGTCGGCAACGTAGCACGGCGCTCGGGGGTGGCCGGCCCTGCCCGGCTCGTCCCCGGTTCCCCCGTGCGCTCGGCCACGGCGAGGGCACGTCCATATGAACAGGATGCGGTCCCTGTCCAGACGACGGGATCGACGGTCGAGCCTGGACGGCGGGTGGCGGAGCGTGGTCATCGATCGGCGCTGGCGATGCGCGGATGCCGACCTCGATGGAGGTACCGATGCCGACCACCGCGCGGATGAACCCCGTGGCCCAGGCCGAACGGGCCCGTCGCGTGGTCGCCGTGCTCGGACAGATCGAGGACCGCATCGTCGCCGGTCTCGACACCGGACCCCGGGCACGAACCAAGCGCCACGGCCGGCTCGTGACCGCCTTCAACGAGGCCACGGCCGGCACCTGGCCGGGGGTGGCCGACCAGACCGCCGAGGAGTTGGCCGCGCGCCTGCCCGCTCCGCTCCGCGGTCTGGGACGACACCGGCCCGGGACCGCCCTGGTCGTCTACGACGAGCTCGTGCGCGACCCGTGCCGGGTCCTCGCGCTCGTGCGGGCGGCACACCGCGGGGCCGGCGGTGCACCCCGCCATCCGAGTGCCACGTTCCGGCGCGCCCCCGTCGAGCTCGACCGCGACCTCACCGACCCCCGGTAGCACCGCGGTGGGGCGGCCGGCCTCACCGGGTCTCGGTGACCTTGGCCAGCCCCTCCGGCCGATCGACATCCAGCCCACGGGCCTCGGCGAGCCGCCAGGCCAGCACCTGTCCGGGGATCACCGCCGTCAGTGCCGACAACCACTCGGGCACCCCGCTCGGCAGGCTCAGCGGCAGATCCGCCGACGCGAGCAGGGCCTGGTCATCGGATACGACCACCAGACGGGCGCCACGCTCGCGCAACCGCGCGGCCACCGATCCGAGGTCCCGGGCGACCTCGCCGCTGGGCGCGATCAGGACCACCGGGGTACGCCAGCTGACCGCCGCGACGGGCCCGTGGAGCAGGTCCGCCGAGGAGTACGGCTCCGCGGCGATGCCGGTGAGCTCCTTGAGCTTCAGCGCGGTCTCGAACGCGGTCGCGTAGTTGAAGCCCCGTCCCACCACCACACAGGCCTGTGCGTCCGACAACCAGTCCGGGATCGTGACGTCCGTCCAGGCCCGGTCGATCGCCTCCGCCACCCGCTCGGGCATCGACGCGAGCTGCGCCGAACGATCCGGAGCCGGGGTGTGCGCGAGCGACATCGCGGCGATGGCCGCGAGGGAGCTGGTGTAGGTCTTGGTGGCGGCGACGGCGTGTTCCGTGCCCGCATGCAGCAGGACCACGGCGTCCGATGCGGCCGCCAGCGGCGAGGACCCCTCGTTGGTCACCACGACGGTCGGCCGGTGTTGCCGCCTGGCCTCCGCGATCACGCTGACGATGTCCGGCGACCGGCCCGACTGGGAGATCGCCCCGACCAGGAAGCCGGCGAGACTCGGAGGGCGTGCGTAGTGGGTGAACAGCGAGGGGGTCGCCAGCGCGACCTGCAGCCGGTTGTGCGCACCGAAGACGTACTGGGCGTAACGCGCCGCGTTGTCGGAGGTGCCACGCCCGGCGAGCAGCAGGGCGTGGATGTCGTCCCGGGCGGCCCAGCGGGCACCCAGTTCCGCGAGCCGGTCGGTCTCGGCGCGCAACAACCGTCGGATCGCCTCCGGCTGCTGCTGGATCTCGCGTTCGAGCGAGCTGACCGCGCTCATGGGGCCACCAGCGGTTCCGGGGCGCCGGTCGCGGCCGATCGCTGCGCCGCCAGTGCGACCCGCGTGGCCGCGAGCCCGTCGTGGCCCGTCACGGCCGGTGCCGTGCCCTCGCGGAGCATCGCGAGGAAGTCGTCGATCATCCCCTGGTTCGCATCCGAACCCCACGACGGCCACCCGAGCGGCCCGTCGGGACCGCCATGCAGGACCAGGTGCTGGCGGAACGCGTCGACGGCGATGACCCCCCGCTCCCCGACCAGCTCGAGGGTCAGCCCGCCCCAGGTGGGATAGACATCGGGCTTGCTCCAGGAGGCGTCGATGGAGGCGAAGGTCCCGTCCGCGTAGGTCAGCATCACCAGCGCCCCGGTCTCCACGGCCACGAGATCCCGGTGCAGGATGCGGTTGGTGGCGGCGTACACCTCGAGGGGGTCGCGTCGCAGGTACCAGCGCAGCACGTCGGCGACGTGCACCACGTGGTCCATCAGTGCACCGCCACCCGATTCCGCCGGGTCCACGAACCACGCCCGGTGACGCATCGGGAGTTCCCCCTGGTTGGTGCCCTGGGCTGCCCAGACCTCACCCAGGTCCCCGGCGTGGACCCGTCGCGCGACCTGTCGCATGGGCGGGCTGTAGCGCATCGGGAACGCGGTCATCAGCCCCACACCGGCGGCGTCGCACCGGGCGACGATGGCGGCCGCGTCCTCCTCGCGGGTGGCCAGCGGCTTCTCGCACAGGACCGCGACGCCGGCATCGGCCGCCGCCGAGACGTCCTCCAGATGCCGGGCGGTCTCGGAGCAGACCACCACCCCGTCGGTACCGGCCGCCAGCAACGCCTCCCGGGAGGCGAACCAGCTCAGGCCGTGGTCGCTGGCGAAGCGCCGACCTCTCGCCTCGTCGTGGTCGGTGACCCCGACGATGGTCGCGCCCCCGGCGCCCAGGTTGCC
The DNA here is from genome assembly GCA_003558435.1 of Nitriliruptoraceae bacterium. GTDB lineage: Bacteria > Actinomycetota > Nitriliruptoria > Nitriliruptorales > Nitriliruptoraceae > PWLR01. Next base: position 5,700 of record PWLR01000179.1, read on the forward strand.
CACGTAGGCGTCGGCGTGGACGTGCGCGATGCCCGACAGACCGACCCTCATCGCGTGACCTCCCGGTCCGTGCCCACATCGTCCGTGCCCTCGGCCCCGGACACCTCGACGACCCGCCCGGTGCGGATCGAGGTCGCCACGGCCTCGGCGATCCGGACCGCCGCCAGGCCGTCCTCCCCCGTGACGATCGGCGCCTCCTCACCCCGTAGCACCCGCAGGAAGTGGCGGATCTGGGTGGTGTAGGGGTCCTCGGCCAACGTGCTGGCGACACGGGGGATCTCCCCCGCGGCGTCCGTGGGCTGCTCGAGGTCCACCCGTACCGGTTCGCTCTCGTCGGACGACCAGCTGACCACGCCCGCGTCCCCCGCGATCTCCCCGGCCGTGCGGAAGGTCGGCGGTCGCTGCGCCCACGACGCCTCGAGGTGGGTGATCGCGCCGTCACGATGGCGCAGGATCGCGAGCGCGTGATCGCTGGGCGCTTCCGTTCGCGAGCCCTGGACGCTGCGCGCGAACACCGTGGCGACGTCCCCGGCGATCCACCTGGCGTAGTCGATGTCGTGGATCATCAGATCGAACACCAGACCGCCGGAGCGCGCGTGGTCGACGAACCAGTTGTCGGCCGCCTTGCGGGGTTGGAAGGTCGCCCGGGTGAGGCGCACGACGGCCGGGATGCCGACCGCGCCGGTGAGCACGGCCTCGCGGGCGGCCACGTACTCGGGGAAGAAGCGCACCACCTGGGCCACCAGCAACGGGACCCCGTTGGCGCGGCAGGCGGCCAGCATCCGCTCGCCCTGCTGCGAGGTGCGCGCGAGCGGCTTCTCGCAGACCACCGCCTTGCCGGCGGCAGCTGCGGCCAGCACGAACCGTTCGTGCAGATCGGTCGGCGCGCAGACATCCACCACGTCCACCGACGCCAGGAAGGTGTCGAGGTCGTCGTGGGCGGCGGCGCCGTAGCGCTCGGCGAGGTCGGCCGCCGGGGTGTCGGGACCGGCGATGACCGCGGCGACGCTCGCTCCGGTGCCGGCCCACGCCGCCGCGTGCGTCGTACCCATGAAACCGGCCCCGATGATCCCGATACGGGTCATTTGATCGCTCCGGAGGTCAGGCCCTGCATGAACTGCTTCGAGAAGATGATGTAGAGCGCCATCATCGGCAGCATCGCCAGGGTCAGCACCGCGAGCACCGCGTTCCAGTCGCTCACGAACTGTCCGAGGAACAGCTGCGCCCCGAGCGTGACGGTGCGCACGTGCTCGCCGGGGGCCAGGATCAGCGGGAACCACAGATCGTTCCAGATCGGCAGCATGCTGAAGACCGCGATCGCGGCGAGTCCCGGACGGACCAGGGGGATGACCATCCGGAACACCCAGTACTCACTGGCCCCGTCGACCCGCGCCGCCTCCTTGAGTTCCTTGGGGACCTGGCGGAAGAACAGGGTCAGGACGAGCACCGCCAGCGGCAGGCCCATCGCGGTGTAGACCAGGATGAGGCCGAACAGCGAGTTGATCAGGTTCATCCCCACGAGCAGTTGCAGGATGCTGACCGTTCCCAGCCGGATCGGGATCATGATGCCGATCGCCAGGTACAGGCCCAGCAGGGCGTTGCCACGGAAGTCGTACTCGGCGAGGGCGAACGCGGCCATCGCGCCGAACAGCAACACCAGGAAGACCGAGACGATGGTGACCGTGAAGCTGTTGAAGAAGTAGAGCTCGAAACGCGCCCGCGCGAACACGGTCTCGTAGCCGGCCAGGCTGAAGCTCTCCGGGGTCGGCATCGAGAACGGCGAGGAGAAGATGGCCGACCGCGACTTGAACGAGTTCATCACCACGAGCAGGATCGGCACGCAGGCCACGGCCGTGTAGGCGAGCAGCACCACGTGGGGACCGATCCGCCCCGCCCGGGTGCGCAGGGTCGGCCCGGATCCGCGGCGCACCGGGCGCGCCGCCGTGCCCTCGGGGGCGGTCGTGGCATCGGTGACGGTGCTGCTCATCGCATCTCCTCTACAGCTCGTAGGTCTGGACGCGACGGTGCCAGCCGAAGAAGTACAACAGGATCCCCGCGAGGATGACCAGGAACATCATCGTGGCGACGGTGGCACCCATGGTCGAGGAGCCACGCTGGAGTTGGAACCCGAAGAACGTGCGGAAGAACAGCGTGCCCATGATGTCGGTCGAGAAATCGGGGCCGGCGAGTGCCCCCTTGACCGTGTAGATGAGGTCGAAGGCGTTCATGTTGGCGACGTAGGTCACCACCGAGACCATGCCGACGGTCGGCAGCAGCAGCGGGAACTTGATGCGCCAGAAGATGTTCCAGCCGCTGGCCCCGTCCACCCGGGCGGCCTCGATGAGGTCCTCGGGGATGGAGATGATCACCGCGTAGAACAGGATCATCGGGATGCCGACGTACTGCCAGACGCTCATCATCGCCAGCGTCACCAGGGCGGTGCTCGACCGGCCCAGCAGCGGGGTCTCGACGATGCCCCACAGCGGACTGAGGATCAGCTGCCAGATGAAGCCGACGATGACCACCGACAGGGTGGTCGGGATGAAGATCATGGTGCGGTAGGTCGCGCGCCCCCGCAGGGTGGGTGAGGCGAGCAGCGTCGCGAGCAGCAGACCGATGGGGTTCTGGACGAAGAAGTGGACGGCGAAGAACAGCAGGTTCTGGACCACGGCGTTCCAGAACAACGCCGAGAGCAGATCGTCGGTCAGCAGCCGCACGAAGTTGTCGAGTCCGACGAACGCCCGCACGCCGTCCACGTCACCGAACATGCTCAGACGCATCGAGTCCAGCAGCGGGTAGACCATGAACATCGTGTAGACGGCCACCGCCGGCAGCAGGAAGACGATCAGGTGGGTGGGGAACCGCCGGCGGGCCGGTCGGTGGTCTCGGCGCGCCGCTGCGGCGCTCCCATCGGACTCGTGGGGTTCGAGCCCCGTGTCCTGGCTCACTGGCCACCTCCCGGTTGGTTGATCGCCGTTGGCTCGCGGTCCGGCCGGCGGCGATGGCCTCGCCGCCGGCTGGACCGCGATGGATCAGTCCTGCTGCGGCTCGTACCAGCGCTCGAGCCCCTCCTGGGCGCGTTGTGCGGCCGCGTCCGGCTCGATGGTCCCGTTGATCACCTGCGCGCTGAGATCCCACAGCTCGTTCTCGAGGTTGGGCTCGCCGCGCGAGAGGATCTGGTAGGAGTTGCGGATCGAGGGTTCGCACACCTCACGCCAGGCGAGGAACTCCTGGGCGAGCGGGTCGTCGAGATCGACCTCGTGGTCCGACAGCGGGAAGAAGCCCGGCAGCGAGTTCGCGTACAGCTCCGAGAACTCCGCGGTGCTCATCCACTCCAGGAAGGTCCGTGCCTGCTCGGGGTGCTCGCTGGCCGCGTTCATCCCGACGGCGATGTCGGTGTGGTCGCTGAAGTAGCAGGTGTCCTGACCGGCCGGGGGTGGCGGTAGGAAGGCTCCGAGCTCGAAGTCGGCCTGCTCGCGGAACAGCGCGATCTCCCACGAACCCGCCGGATAGATGGCCGCGCCACCGAGCGTGAACAGGTTCTGCGAGTCCGGGTAGGCGATCGCCTCGAAGCCCGACGGCATGTACTCCGCCCAGCGACCCAGCTGCTCGAAGGCGGCGACGTACTGCGGTTCGTCGAAGCTCTCCGTGCCGTCGATCAGGCCCTGTCGCCCTTCCTCGCCGGCCCAGTAGTTCGGTCCGATGTTCTGCAGTCCCATCGTGGCGGCTTCCCACTGGTCCGCGGTCCCCATCGCCAGCGGGTCGTAGGTCCCGTCCGCGTCGATGGTGTCGAGCAGCTCGAAGAACTCCTCCTCGGTCGCAGGCTCCTCCAGGCCGAGCTCGTCGAACGCATCGGCGTTGTAGATGAACCCGTGGATCACCGAAGCCATCGGGACACAGAACACGTCGGAACCGTCATCGGTCACCCAGGCGCTGCGAGCCACGTCACTGAAGGCATCCATGCCCTCGAGGTCGCCGATCGGGGCGAGGTGCCCGTCCTCGTAGAGGTCGAGTGCCACGTCGAAGGGACGGCAGGTGATCAGGTCGCCGGCGGTCCCACCCTGCAGCTTGGCCTCGAGCGCCGCGTTGTACTCGTCGGGCGCGCTCGGCTGGAAGGTCACGCGGATGTCGGGGTGCTCGGCGTGGAACGCTGGCAGGATGGTGTCCTCCCAGATGGCCAGGTCGTCGTTGCGCCAGCTCTCCATGATGAGCGTGACCTGGTCACCGTCGTCACCGGCTGCGGCGTCGTCGGTGGTGCCGTCGTCGGTGGTGCCGTCGTCGGTCGCCGCGGCATCGGCGGTGTCGTCGCGTGGGTCCTCGCCCTCGCCGCATCCGGCGAGGACCAGGATGGCGGCCAGGATGGCGGCCGTGGAACGGGATCTGTTCATGCGCGTTCCTTCTCATCGATCAGGCTCATGATCACGTGCAGGCGGTCGGGCGGTCCGGGGATCACATGGGGTCACCTCCGGCAGGGACACGTCCGGGGGTCGTGGAGGACAGGCCCGGGGCGGGCCGCGGTGGGCTCTCGGCGCGGTGGACGATGCGTCCCGCGACGATCGTGAGCCGGACCGCGACGTCGTCGTCGACGAGCACCAGATCGGCGTCGTGGCCGACGACGATCGCGCCCGTGCGCTCCGCGATCCCGGCGACCCTCGCGGCGTTGAGGCTGGCGGTCGGCCACAGCTCGCCCAGGCCCCGTTCGCTGGCGCGGCTGAGGTTGCGTAGCGCCACATCGAGCGTCAGCACGCTGCCGGCGAGGGCGCCACCGGGCAGCCGGACCGAGTCGTGGTCCACCATGACCGTGCGATCGCCGATCGGGTAGTCGCCCGGGGGCAGTCCGGCCGCACGGATCGCATCGGTGATCAGCACGACCCGGTGTGGACCGCAGGCGGCCAGCAGCGCGTACATCGCCGCCGGATGCACGTGCACGTTGTCGGCGATCAGCTCGACGGTGAGCTCCTGCAGGCGCATCGCCGCGCCGACCACGCCCGGCTCGCGGTGGTGCAGCGGCGACATGGCGTTGAACGTGTGCGTGACGTGGGCGAGGCCGAGGGCGACCGCCTCCAGCATCTGCGCGTAGGTCGCGTCGGTGTGGCCCGCGCTGACGGTCACGTCGTGCTGCCGGCAGGCGACGATGATGTCCCGGTTGCCCTCGACCTCCGGGGCGAGGGTGATCAGCCGGACCACCCCGGTGGCGAGGAACCCGAGCAGCTCGTCGAGGTCGCCGCCGCGGATGAGCTCGACCGCCTGCGCACCGCACCGCGTCTCGGCGAGGTAGGGACCCTCCAGGTGGGCGCCGCGCAGTCGGGCGCCATCACCGGGTCGGTCCATCGCCCGGACCACGGCGTCGAGGGCGTGCAGGGTCGCCGGGCCCGAGTCGGTCCACGTGGTCGCGAGGTACGAGGTCACCCCGTGCGCGGCGTAGAACCGCGACATCGCCTCGAGCCCCTCGACCTCGCCGTCCATCGTCTCGTGGCCCATCGCCCCGTGCACGTGCACGTCGATGAAACCGGGCAGGAGCCAGGCCCCGGCCGCGTCGACGACCTCCGGGTCGTGCACGTCGGTGAACCGTTCCCCCGAGGCCAGCCGGAGCCGATCCGGCTCGGCCTCGCCCGCACCGAACGCGACGATGCGGTCATCGGCGGTGGCGAGCCAGCCGCGTTCGATGACGCCGTCGAGGGTCGCGATCCGCGCCCCGGTGATCAGCAACGAGGTCATGGACGCCTCCTTGTCCTGGGGGCGTACCGCTCGTAGACCCCCGCGTTCACGTCGGTGTCGCCGAGGTTCTGGCTGGTGAGCAGCGGCGCGGTCCGACCGGCCTCGACCAGCAGCTCCGCGCACCGGCTGATGAGCGCATGGACCACCGCCATGGCCAGGATGGTCGACAGCGGTCCGGTGCCGGCCCCGTCGGCGAGCCGGACGGCGGTGTCACCGACCGGTGTGCCGGTGTCGAGGGTCACGTCCGCCACGTCCGGCAGTCGGCGACCGCGACGGTCACGCGCAGGGCTCGCTTCGCTGTGTCCCGGACTGCCGACGGCGACCACGAACACGCCCCGTGCGGCCGCTGCCGCGGCCACGTCGATCGGCACCGGGTTGATCCCCGAGTTGGACACCACGATCAGCACCTCGCCGGCGCGCACGTCCTCGGTGTCGAACACGATCTGGCCGTAGCCCTCCAGCGTCTCGATCGCGGACGCGCGTCGCCCGCCGGTGGGCGACACCGCGACGTCGGCGATGGCGTTGACGGCCGCGAGCCCTCCGGCGCGCTCGGCCGACTCGAGGGCCACCAACTGCGAGTGGCCGCTGCCGAACACGTGCACCACGCCGCCATCGCCGACCGAGGCGGCGATCCGGTGCGCCACCTCGTCGAGTTCGGGGCCGATACGTGGCATCAGGGCGTCGAGGTGCTCGGTGAGGGTCGCCAGGTAGCGGTCGGCGGCGGTCATGCCGGGGTCCGTTCGTGGATGGTGAGCAGGTCCGCGGCGAACCGGTCACCCGCGCGGGTCGCGTCCAGCGCGAGGAGGGCGGCGCCGTCCAGGGCGTCACCGAGCGGTGGGTGCGGCGTGAGCCGTGGCGCCCCTCGGCGCACCGCCGCGAGGAAGGGATCGAGCAGTGCTGCGCCGGCCCGGAACACGCCACCGTTCCAGGACAGCGCGACCTCCTCGTCGGGTGCGAAGACCTGCCGGGCCGCCGCGAGCGCGCCCGTCGCGAGGTCCCCGGCCGCCGCACCGAGGATCGCGAGCGCGGCCGGGTCCCCCGCCACCGCGACCGCGGCGACGTCCTCGGCGAACGCGGCGATGGTCCGCGCCGGGTTCTCGGAGGCGTACACCAGATCGAGCAGTGTCTCGACGGGGCCGAAGCGCCGCAGCGCGGCGTCGTGCAGGGCTCGGGCGTCCGAGCGGCCGTCCACGACCCGCAGCGTCTCACGGAGACCGGCGCGTCCGATGGCGAAGGCGCTGCCAGCGTCGTCGAGGAGATACCCCCAGCCGTCGACCCGCAGGGCGCGACCGTCCCTTCCGATCGCCAGCACGATGGCACCCGTCCCGGCCGCGACGACGACGCCGGGACGGGTGCCGAGCGCCCCGCAGAAGTTCGTGACCACGTCGCTGGTCACCACGACGCGTCCGGCCGGCACGGTCGCGGCGAGCAGTTCGGCCACACGCCGGGCGTGATCGTCGGGTTGGAGCACCCCGGTGAGACCCAGGCAGACCGCCGCGTAGGGCCCTGCGGGCGGCAGCGCGCCACAGGTGGACTCCAGGGCCGCCCGGATCTGGTCGAGACCGCCCGGGGCGGCAGCATGCTCGAGGCCGGGGCCGGTGGACTGCGCGGTACGCAACGACCCGGCGTACACCGC
>PWLR01000181.1 GCA_003558435.1 Nitriliruptoraceae bacterium
AAGGTGAGGTCCGCGAGGTTGCCGGCCATCCCGAGCCGCACCAGGTCGGTCAGGCGCCGTGCCCGGGCCTCGACGTCGGCCGCCGAACCCTGGTCGACGCCGTTCGGGTCCACGGCCAACCCGGTGACGAAGCCCTGCTCCTGCAACCCACCGAACGGGTTGCCACCACGGGCCGCGTCACGCAGCCGGTCGTTGAAGGTGCCGATGCCGGTGCCCGCCAGGTTCGCCTGGGTCGCCTGCACGAAGCGGGCGTCGTCGGCGACCTCGCCGAAGTTCCAGCCCTCGCCGTAGAGCACGATCGCCGAGCCGTCGACGCCGTCGTCCTCGAGGGTCAACGCGTCGAGTTCCGCCCGCAACCGCTCCATCTGCGCCTTCGGGTGGTGGCCCATCAGGTCGAAGCGGAAACCGTCGACCCGGTAGTCGGTCGCCCAGGTCAGCACCGAGTCGATCATGAGCCGTTCCATCATCGCGTGCTCGGTGGCGGTGTTCGGGCAGCAGGTCGAGGTCTCGATCACGCCGGTGTCCGACAGCCGCTGGTAGTAGCCGGGCACGATCCGGTCGAACACGGAGGTCTCGCCCTGCCCCGCACCGTTGGTGTGGTTGTAGACCACGTCGACGACCACCCGCAGGCCGAGGTCGTTGATGGAGCGGACCGCGTCACGGAACTCCACGATCCGGGCCTCGCCCATCGGGTCGGTCGCGTACGAGCCTTCCGGGGTGGTGAAGTGGAACGGGTCGTAGCCCCAGTTGAACGCCTGCTGGTCGCGGGTCGCCTGCTGGATCGCCTGCGGTTCGGGGGAGGCCGGACCGGCGTCGTCCGGGTAGTCGGGCACGACCTGGTCCTCGCGCCGTTCCGGGATCGTGGCGATGTCGTTGATCGGCAACAGGTGCAGGTGGCTCAGGCCCGCTTCCGCCAGGGCGCCGAGGTGGCGCACCCCGTCGGTGTCCTCGAGGCCGAACGCGGCGAAGGTCCCGCGCAGCTCCTCGGGGACGGTCTCGTCGGCGGCCGAGAAGTCGCGCACGTGCACCTCGTAGACGCTCAGCTCCTGCTGACCGGCGAACGCCGGCTTGGCCGGCGACGCCCACCCGGCCGGTGCGAGATCCGCATCGGACAGATCGACCAGCTGCGAGCGTCGCGAGTCGGTCGCCAGCGACAGCGAGTACGGGTCGGTGACGAGGTTGGTCACGACCTCGCCGAGCGCCGGCACGTACACCTCGACGGCGTACAGGTAGTAGTCGCGGTCCCAGGACGCGTCACCGGTGACCGACCACACGCCGCCGTCACGCTCCATCGGCACGGTCGCGGTCGGTTCCCCGTCCGCACCGTCGGCGAAGCGCTGCACCGAGACGTTCTTGGCCGTCGGTGCCCACACCCCGAGCGAGGGCACGCCGTTCGCGTAGGTCGGTCCGAGCGGCGCCTGATCGTCGGCGAAGCGTTCGTCGAGCACGCCGGGCAGTTGCAGCCCGGTGGCCGCGAGCAGCGTCCCGTCGGCCGCGGTGGCCGACACGGCCAGCTGCCCGGTGAGCCAGGCATCCAGCACCTCGTCGTCGAGGTCGACCGCCAGTGCCGCGCGTCCGGCCAGGTGGAAGAACCCGTCACGGTCGCTCACCTCGCTGGGCAGCCCACCGGCCACGGCCGACAGCTCGACGCTCTCGCCGCCGCTGATCGCGCCGTCGACGACCTCGAGCCCGCCCTGCGCCGCGTGGTGCAACCGGTAGGTGGCGCCGTCGACGGTGTCCGACGGCCAACTGATCAGCTCACTGGTGACGAAGTGGGCCCGCGGTCGGTCGAGATCGACCTCGCCGCGGACGGTCGCGTCGCTGATCGGCAACAGGTACTCCTCCTCGCCGGACAGGATCCAGACCTCGTGGCCGACCTCGATCAGGTCGAGGAACTGGTCGTCGGGCAGGTCCTTGGTGTCTCCACGGTGCAGGATGTAGGCCAGGCGTGCGGCATCGTCCACCAGATCGACCTCGAAGACCGACCCGAAGCCGTCCTGGCGCGCCGGGCGCAGCGGCTGCGGCCAATCGGTCGGGTTCTGCGCACCCTCCCAGACGTGCAGCCCCCAGAAGTCGGTGAAGTTCGCGCTGGTCGCATCGCCGTAGTCGCCGTCCGGACGGTGGTAGTGGATCACGGCGCGACCCTCCGCCGCGGCGCGGGAGGCATACAGCTCCTCGTCGCCGGAGCGCAGCCACACGGCCGCGGTCTCGGCCGGGACCAGCGAGCGGTCGGGCTCGACGTCCTTGGTGCCGGAGGCGTCACGCACGATGAAGTTCAGCTCGCCGGTGACCTCGTCGACCGGCACGCGCCAGGTCGCGCCGAACTCGCCGACCTCGTCGAAGGCGCGGGGCTCGGCCCACTCGGTCGCGACCCCCTCGGCCAGCGCCTCGCCCCACAGGTGCAGGCCCCAGCCGTCGTAGTCGCCGTCGGGGCGCTGGTAGTGGATCGTGGCGTAGCCCTGCGCCGCGGCCTGCGAGGTGTGCACGGTCGCGTCACCCTGCCGGATCCAGACCTCCGGGGTCGCGTTCGGGTCGAACACCAGGTCGGCGTCGGGGTCCTTGTCGTCGCCCTTCGCGACGACCATGCCGAGCTCGGTGGCGCCCGGCGCCAGCTTGATCCAGGTGAAGCGGCCGTAGTCGGTCTCGCCGGTGAAGCGCTTGTGATCGGGCCAGTCGCGCTGTTCGGTCTCGTCGATGTCGCCGAACAGGTGCAGGCCCCACTCGTCCTCGTCGCCGGCGTCGCGCTGGTAGTGCACGACGGCGTAGTCGCGGTCGTCGGCGGTCGGTGGCGGAGGCGGCGGTGGCGTGCCGTCCTCGGCGGGCAGCACCTCGACGTCGATGCGCTCTGCGTCGTCGTCGGTCGGCGGCGTGAAGTCGACGCGCAGCCGCTCACCCTCGGCGAGGGTCGCGGTCAGGTTGCCGCCGTCGAGGCCGTAGCTGACGTCCCAGCTGCCGTCGAGGGCGACCTTGAACTCGTAGTCACCGGCCGGCAGGCCCGGTGAGGTGTAGGTGTAGGTGCCGTCACCATCGATGTCCTGCAGCCAGGTCCGGAAGCAACCGGGCTGCCAGTTCTCGGGGCAGCCGACCTCGGCGTTGAAGTTGCCCGGGACGGTGGCGAACACGTGCTGGGTGGAGTTGGCGACCCAGCCCGAACGGTGGCTGAACAGGAACTCGATGTCGGTCGGCTCGGTCAGCGACAGGGTCAGGTTCGGTCCGTCGAGTACGGCGCCGGCGCCGTAGTTGACCTCCCAGGTGCCGTTGAGAGCGGCCTTGTACTCCCAGTCGCCGGCCGGGATGGTGAAGTTCCCGCGCCAGATGTCGCCGTCGGCGTCGTAGCTCAACGCCGTGGC
>PWLR01000093.1 GCA_003558435.1 Nitriliruptoraceae bacterium
ACGTATTCGAAGCCCCTCATCACTATTCATGCTGGGTTTAATTTTAACCTTTCAAATCTCCTTTTCTGTGCCTGTATTATTCATGCTTTTAATTCAGGTCATCTATTCATTAGACTCTTACCGTTTATATAAAAAACAAGAATTGATAATTAAAAAAATTTGTGGTAAAAATTTGGTTTATTAAACATTTGTTTATATATTACAATTGTTTATATGATTCATAAGGTATTGAAGTTTTGCATTTGGCCTGTGTTATTCAAAAAAAACAAACAAAGGTGGTCGCGCTTTTACTACAGTCCAATTGCTTCAATGCGAAAGCCTTGAAAGAGAATACTATGTCGGCGGCTTTAGGCACCCCGCATCTGACCCGAATGACACGCATGAATAATGCAGTCCTCCATAACGCACGGCATTTCCCTTTCTGGGAAATACTTTATTTATAGGGCAGGTTAGACAATGAAGGGTTTAAACTGGATTTATGAGCCGCCTGATTCATCTACTGCAACTACTATTCTTGGGTTACTTTATGTTTTTTCTTTCAGGCAGAAGTCATGGTTTTACATTAGTAATTCATTAATCAATAAGCAGTAACCATATTTCCCGGCTATAAAAAATTGTTATCTGACCAGGATGCTGGTTGGACTACAGGCATAACAACAGAATATGCAATGATTTAAAAAAAAACCATACGACATGATACACACAAAACTTATCCTGACCCTGGTCTTAATGATGGGACTGGGGTTGCAGTCTGCCAACGCACAACATTCAGTTAATACAACCGGCGGTAATGCCTCAAATGAAAATGGCACTGTTAGTTATTCTATTGGGCAGATTGTGTATTCTGCTTATGCAGATAGCGATGGCAAGGTTTCTGAAGGCGTTCAGCAACCTTACGAAATCTTCCTGATCACATCTGTTGAAGAATTGGAAGAGCTTGACCTGGAACTGACAGTCTTTCCCAATCCGGTTGTTGATCAGTTACATCTAATTCTAACAGCACAAGATCTTCTCCAATTATCTGATTTACATTACCGGCTGCTCAACTTAAATGGCAAAACCTTAAAAAGCGAAACTATTATCAGCGACCTTACCTTGATTGACATGAGCCGAAAACAGCCAGGTGTTTACTTTTTACAGTTACATGCTTCCGGGGAGAACATTGGGCTTTTTAAGATCATAAAGAGGTAAACATTTCGCTTTTCAAAACAATATTAAGTCGCAATCAATATTTTAACATCATAAAAACATACAACCATGAAAACAATTTACACAGGCAAACTTCTTATTGTGTTGATGGTTTTACTTACAGCTATCAGCATGGCACAGGCCCAGTCGCCACACAAAATGAGTTACCAGGCAGTGATCAGGGATGGAGCTGGCGAGCTCGTAGTTAACAGCAATATTGGTGTTCAGATCAGCATTTTGCAAGGCAGCACGGAAGGTGCGGCAGTATTTGTTGAGCGTCATTTCCCCGCAACCAATGAGAATGGGCTCGTTAGTTTAGAGACAGGAAGTGGCACGGTAGTATCGGGGAGTATGGAAGCAGTCGATTGGAGCGACGGGCCATATTTCATAAAAACAGAAACTGACTTGCAGGGTGGATCAAACTATACCATAGCTTACGTCAGCGAGTTGCTGAGTGTCCCTTACGCATTGCACGCTACCACAGCCGAAACACTTAGCCAGGAAATAATTGAAACAGATCCCGTTTTTATGGATTCTCCGGCTGCAGGCATTCTTTTGGAGGACATAGACAATTGGGACGAGGCATTCTCCTGGGGAGATCATGGTGAAGAGGGTTATTTGCAAGAAGAGACCGATCCCTTGTTTTCTGCATGGGATAAGTCTGAAGGCATTTCAATCACCGAAAGCCAGATCAGCGATCTGGGTGAATACCTTGAAGAGGAAGTTGACCCCTTATTCACTGCATCACCTGCATCGGGAATCCTCTCCGGAGACATTGAGAACTGGGACGAGGCATTTTCCTGGGGAGATCATGGTGAAGAGGGTTATGTGAAGAGCGAGACCGACCCCTTGTTTACAGCTTGGGATAAGTCTGAAGGCATTTCAATCACTGAGAGCCAGATCAGTGATTTGGGTGAATACCTTGAAGAGGAAGTTGATCCCTTGTTCACTGCTTCACCAGCATCTGGGATACAATCAGGGGATATTGAGAACTGGGATGCTGCATTTGACTGGGGTAATCATGCTGATGCAGAGTATATTTCAGAAGAAACTCAAACCCTGGCCGATGTTGCTGCACTGGACAATTCAGTCAATGCACAAATAAAAGATTTAACTGATCCCACCGACCCCCAGGATGCTGCCACAAAGGCTTATGTTGATCTGCTGAAGGATTATATTGATATTTTGACAGAGCGGATAGAAGCCTTGGAAATAGAAACAGGTATGATTATAAAAGATATAGATGGAAATACTTACAGGATCGTTACTATTGGAGATCAAATTTGGATGGCTGAGAACCTCAGGGTTACCAGGTACAACAATGGGGATGATATGCCCACGGGCTTGAATGATGTTGAATGGCAAACCACAACAAGTGGTGCTTATGCGATTTATCCACATGGCTACATTGATGGGCTCAACTCAGATGAAGAAGTAGTTGCGGCTTATGGCAAATTGTATAACTGGTATGCCGTTTATGATGACCGAGGTTTATGCCCAGAAGGCTGGTCAGTACCCAGTCACGATGATTGGACGCAGTTAGAACAATATATATGTAATGCACTTGGTAATTCTGATTGTGAGGACCACTTTCCTTATGATTATACAACAACAGGCAGGAGAGGAACCAATGAAGGCAATGCATTAAAATCATGTCGCCAGATTGGCTCACCTTTGGAAGGCTGCAATACCTCGGAGCATCCACGCTGGAACTCGCACAGCACCAATTATGGATTTGATGAATTTGGCTTTTCGGCTCTTCCTGGTTCTACCCGTTGCACCCCTGGTTATTACGGCAATATTGGGCTCTGCGGTTGGTGGTGGTCTTCCAGCGAAGACTCTTCAACAGATGGCTGGTTCCGGTATATATGCAGTAACGTCGGAGATGTGAACCGCTTCACCATCTTCAAGACAGATGGGTTCAGCGTCCGTTGCGTCAGGGATATCTCAGAAGTTCCAAACTTATACAATCTTCAGCTTGAAGCACACCCTGAAGAAGCTGGAATTGTTACAGTAGCAGGTCAATACCAGGAAGGTGATCAGGCAAGCATTACGGCAACACCAAACCCAGGCTGGACATTTGTGAATTGGACCGGTGATATAGCCAATATTAATGATCCAGCTTTAGCAGATGCCA
>PWLR01000035.1 GCA_003558435.1 Nitriliruptoraceae bacterium
ATTACTACCGGCTATAGTAGAATGAGAATGATGGCTGTAGAAGCTTTCATAGAAGGCAGACTGGACGATTTTCAGGACTTACAGGAAAGAATAGTAATAAACTACGGTCAGTGGATAGAGCCACATGACATAATGGCAGAGATAGAACGTATGGATCAGACTTCACGAGAGAGACAGTTGCAAGGTCTACCACAGGAGCTTGAAGATGCTTTCTTCGAGTACAGTCGAGACCCCAGACCACAGAGGGATAGTAGATAACCATAAAAAAATATGGGAGCGGAGTAAGAGAACATTTTGGCGAAAGACTCTCTCCGCTCCCTGTGGGTGAAAACTATAAATTATTAGCTACATGCTTAACAAACATTACAATACAATAAACTAAAAAGGCCATTACACCAACAGCTACTAGCTGCCAATAATTCTTGAATAAAACCATAATAAGCATTAAAAGTTTAGTTCCCATTTACTCTCCCCATCTCCTTCCTATTTTTACTTCAGCAGGAAACGGTACGTCAGTTTCAAACGGTACAGCTTCCATAGTTTCTTTAACTAACTCTGCTACCTCTGTGCCTATGTACTCAGGGCACTCTACAATCATACTATCATGTACCATAGCCACGACATTAGCTTCGGGATATATGCCCTTCAACAATCTATTAACCTCTGTAACAGCCATTAAAGTTAAATCAGATGCTCCTGATTGTATAGGAAAATTAACTCCTTCTCTGTATAAACCTTTAATGTTAAGGTCTGTTAGTAGAGGAAACCTTCTCCTCCTACCAAACGGAGACACCAGATACTGCTCGGTTCTTATAGTATGCTTTACCTTCTGTATCCATTTCTGTACCCCTTCTGTTAACTCCTTGTAGTACTGAATAAATGATATAGCTTCGTCTCTTGGTAGTCCTGTTTGTGCTATAAGCCCTCCGTCACTCATCAGATAAAGCAAACCGAAGGAAACTCCCTTAGCTGCTTGCCTCACCTCTCCCGGTACCTCATCGTAGGGCACCTTGTACGCATGAGAAGCCATCAGTGTGTGGAAGTCTTTATCGCTGGATAGAAACTCTGTCAGTCTCGTATCCTTTGCTATGTGTGCTGCCATGCGTATCTCTATCTGTTCATAATCTGCCTGTACCAGTACATGACCGGGAGGAGCAGAGAATGTGCCTCTAATGTCTGACTCTCTCGGTATCTGATGGATAGACGGTTTAGAGGTAGATAACCTCCCAGTCTCTGCCCTGTCGAAATGGTAACTACATCTTACCCTGCCATCAGGTTCTATGTAGTCTGGTAAGTCTCTCACATACCTACTGTACAGAGTATAGTTTTCTCTGTAGTCGTATAAGGTCTTTAGAAACTCTACATCAGGATACTCCTTTATCATAGCAGCTACCACATCTTTATCAACACACCCATCAGCTTTACCGTACACCTCTGGTTGTATAAGTTCCAACTCACCAAACAGGTATCGTGAAATCTGTTGAGGAGAGCGTGGATTAAACTCCGCCTTCCCTGTAATATTAAGTAAATACTCCTCAAGAAAGGTTAGCTTCTGTTGCATATCAGTGGAAACTTTTTCCAAGTGTTCTCTGTCTACCCAGAAGCCATTCTCTATTATCTCTGCAAATGCCTCAGCTCCGGGCTCCACTATCTCTTTGTATGTTGACAATAACTCGTAGTCTAAGGATCCGGAGAAGTGTTTAGCTAACCGTAGCGTCCAGTCAACATCCTTTGCACAGTATTCGTATATGATTTCTGGTGGAACTTCTTCTATCATATTCTTTTTCTTAACCTCATACTTATTTAACATCTCTCCCTCATAGTCAGGAGCATTGAGATACTTATAAGTAAGGTTTGTAAGAGATCTCTCCTGTGGTCTCTCATCGAGCAAGGCGTGGTAAAGCATAGGGTCAAATGTAACATGGCTGGGCAACCCATACTTCTCATTCCATTTGGCATCAAATAACAGGGCATTATATCCAATTAAGGAATGTCCTTCTAACATTTCTGCCAATTCTTTCCTCCGTCTACGAAGAACAGCTATAGGTATTACTGCTCCTGTCCCCACTTTCCAAGATAGACCTAAACAGAAACCCGTGTCCCATAGATGGGATAGCCCGGTAGTCTCCCAGTCAAACGCTATTTCTGTGTCTTTAGGGAGACCGGCTATCCTATCTAACAGGCTATTCATGTCCTCATCATCTCTTACAATGAACACTTTAGTATCATGACTATCATCTTTCTCTATGTACTTACCCTCTGCTACCTCTTTAGCTTTCTGTATATCTTCCAGAATATAGGGAAATATTGTATCCCCCTTACCGTATAGAGTAGCGGCAGGATGGTAAGTCATTATACCTTTAATCTCATCTGAGTAGTCTACCACTCTCCCCCTGTGGGTCTTGAGCTTACCTCCAAGAAGAGACTCACCCGGTACTTTACCTAATGTAACAATAACAGTAGGATTTACTTCTCCTATCTCACTCTCAAGGCGATTACTACAATTAGCAATCTCTTCTTTAGACGGATCTCTGTTCTCTGGCGGGCGGCACATAACCATATTAGTCATGTACACCATCTCCTTACCAAGGTCAAGATAATCCAATATAGACCTCAGTACCTTACCGGACTTACCAACGAATGGTTCTCCTCTCTTCTCTTCTTCTGCTCCCGGTGCTTCTCCTATTATCATGATCGGAGCATAGATACTACCAGAAGGAACAATCTTGTTAGTATTATCAAGTGTACATTCCTGACAGTTACTCACGTTGTTTCACCTCCTTTATCCTTTGTAAGGTTATGTTGCAGTACTCCTGTCCTAAGTCTATACCAGAAGTATCCCTATCTAATATCACAGCCATTTTATTTGTTGTGCCTGACCCACACATGGGGTCAAGAACAAAATCCCCCGGATTTGTCCACGATAAGATATGGTCACGGGCCAAAGCTTCAGGAAATATAGCAGGATGTTCGTATGCTATCTTATCAGATGTTGAGACGTTCCAACCAGAGCTGATTCGCCATATATTCAAACGCATACCATACTCCTCTATGGCACGTCTCTTCTTGCCCTCTTTAAGAGACCCATCAGTCTGTCGTTTAGTGTTCTTACCCCAACACGACTCTCCAGCCCAGATGTTTGGTTTATCTTTAATAGGATTAAATGTCTTAGGCGCTCCTTTACTAAAGATAAACATGTACTCAAATATTTGATGGTACCTGTTACTGGAAGGAGCAGAGAATCCATTCTTCTCATAAATCATAGTATCGTGAACATTGAAACCTAAACTTTG
>PWLR01000186.1 GCA_003558435.1 Nitriliruptoraceae bacterium
GCCGATTCGAACGCCCCTTCGAGCGAGACACCCTCGATCTCGCCGCGGACGTCCTCGAGGCTCTCCAACCAGCCGTTCTCCGAGTACTCACCCGTCCAGATGACATCGATGCCCAGCACGTCGAAGCCCGCACCCTCGGCGTTCAGCTCCAGGCTCTGCTGCTGACGTTGCTCGTCGGCGGCCTCGGGCAGCACGTCGATGGTGATCGGGTTGTCGGGGTTCTGCTCGCTCCAGAGTTCGGCGATCGCCTGATGCACGCCCCCCGGCTGTGCATCCGCGCCACCGATGGCCCAGGTCATCTCCCCCTCTTCGGCGCCCCCGCCCCCCACCCCGGCACAGGCGCTGGCCACCAGGGCGAAGCTGGCGACACCTACCGCGGATCTCATCGTTCTCTGCGACCTGCGCATCCCTGGCTCCTGTCAGTTCGATCGATTCGACATGGCGTGCGACGGCAAGGGTCGATGCCCCCGTCGGGATCCGACGTGCAAGACCGCGGATGGGCCGTCCTCTCGAACGTCGGCCTCCGCCGGTACGGGCCATCGGTCCGAACACCGCAGGGCGTCGTACTGGATGATCCCTGTCGTCACCGGCGTCCGCTCCCGTTCCACCTGCGCCGGCAAGGCTCCCTCCGACGATGGCAACACCCAACCACGGCGCTCGTAGGCCACGCAACGGACGAACACGGTCTACCCGGTCATGACCATGACCAACCTGGTCCACCAAGGATGGCCGTCCGATGCACGGGCCCGCCACCGGGCCGGATGAGGTCCGACGGACCTCTCGACCGGCCGGCCAACGGGCCGGACCTCAGTCGAGCGCGGCTCGTTGACGTTCCTCGAGCGCGAGGACGTAGTCGGTGAAGATGCGGCCGGGGATCGCGCCTCCGGTGACCCGTTCGTAGTGCTCGCCACCGATGGTGATGTCCTCCATGCGCCGGGGTTGCTCGAACCCGACCCACGCCGCCGTGGTGTGCTGCGGCGTCGAGCCCATGAACCACGCGTCCACGAAGTTGTTGGTCGTGCCCGTCTTGCCCCAGACGTCGCCGGCGATCTCCCGGCCCACGAACGGTGCCGTACCGCCCTCCTGGACCCCTGCCCGCAACAGCCCACGCATGTCGCGCGCGACCCGCCGCTCGACGACCGGCTCGCACGAGGACTCGTGTTCGTAGATGACCTCGCCGAAGCGATCCAGCACGCGCTCGATCAGGTAGGGATCGCACCGGATCCCATCGTTGGCCCAGACCCCGTAACCGACGACCATCTCGATGGGGAAGACGTCCGGCGACCCGAGGGCGATCGAGCAGTCCGGACCGGCGAAGGACGCGAGGTTGCTCGAGGTGACCACTCCGTGGCGGCGGATGGTCTCGACCACGTTCTCGACGCCGGCGTCGCGGGCCAGCTTGACGAAGTAGACGTTGTTCGAACGGCGCATGGCCTCGACGAGGTCGATCTCGCCACCGTCGTCGTCGTCGAAGTTCCGGGGCGCGTAGGGCTCGTCCTCGTCCCAGCCGCAGCCTTCGATGGGTTCGCCCGAGGGCGTGTCGTAGGTGTGATCGTGGCTCGCACCCAGCTCCAGGGCGGTTGCGGCGACGAACGGCTTCAGGGCCGATCCGGGCTGGCGGCCCGAGCCCCCGAGGCCGGGCACCAGGGGGTTGGTCTGGATGGCCGGACACGGTCCTTCGTGGTCGGGCGGGCACTGACCGAAGGCATGTGGCCCGAGGGCCAAGGCCTCGAGCGCGCCCGATCGGTGATCGAGCGTGATGAGCGCACCCAACGGATCGGTGTCGGGATCGGTCAATCGCTCCGCGAGGCTCTGGCTCGCCTGCTCCTGGAGGTCGGAATCGAGGGTCGTGTAGATCTGCAGGCCGCCCTCGAAGATCGCGGAGATGCGCTCCTCGACGCTATCGCCGAGCGCCGCCTGAGCGTCGGGTTGCAGGGTGATCCGCTGGTCGTAGAGGACCCGTTTGATCAGGTCCTCGGAGAACGGCTCCCCGACCTCGCGTTCCCCGATGTCGACCTCGACCTCGCTCGCGATCGCCTCGTCGGCCTCCTCGGGCGTGATGTGGCCGTGACGCTGCATCAGACGGATGACGGTGTTGCGCCGCGTGGTCGCAGCCTCGGGATCGGCGACCGGATTGGTCGTGGAGGGCGCCTGGATCGCTCCGGCCAACAGCGCGGCCTCGGCCACGGTCAGCTCATCCAGCGACTTCGAGAAGTAGTGCTCGGCGGCGGTGCCGAAGCCATAGACCCCGTCCCCGAGGTACACCGCGTTCAGGTAGCCCCCGAGGATCTCGTCCTTGCTGAGCTGCTCCTCCAGTTGGACCGCCCAGATGACCTCGTGCATCTTGCGCTCGAGGGTCTGGGAGGGGTCGAGCAACACCATCTTGACGTACTGCTGCGTGATGGTCGATCCCCCCTGCTCGATGCCTCCCGCGGAGAAGTTCCGTACCGCCGCGCGGGCGATCGCACGGTGGTCGACGCCGTTGTGCTCGTAGAACGCGGCGTCCTCCACCGCCAGCACGGCATCGATGACCAACTGTGGCACCTCCTCGAAGTCCACCGGCTCGCGGCGCTCGTGCCCGGTCAGCTCGCCGATCCTGTGCCCTTCGGCGTCGAGAACCGTCGAGAGCTGGGCGGCGGCAGGAAGCTGTTCGGGTAGCGGCGGGCGGTCGACGACCTGCTCATCGACCGCACCGACCAGTTCGTTGGTCGCGACCGCGACCGGGATCGCCATCAGTCCGACCAACAACGCCACCAAGATGGTGATGACCGCGATCAACAGCAGGCGGTAAGGGGCCTGTACCCACCATGAGGAAGCATTCACGCGGGCAGCTTCGCCAGCCACCGGCACCCACGACTGACCAGATGGCGACGAACGTCCGGGGTCGCTGCCAGCCCAACCCACACCGGCCCCCTACGGCCCCCGCCTGACCGGACCGGGCCCACGGCGGATGCGGAGCGGACGTCGCAGGAACCCGGAGAGCAGCCGGTCCATCGCCCACCGTCGTGGCCGGCCCGTGGTAGGCACCGAGAACCCTGCGAGCAACGCACGCAGACGCCCGGTGGAGGGCGAGACCGTGGGACGTCCCGTGCACCTGTCAGGCCTCGCCGGTGACGAGAGGGGCCTTGACCGCACCTACAGCCACCGGATGGCAACCACGATCCAGCCGCCCACGAAGATGGCCAAGCCCACGACCCTGGCCACAGCCACGTGCCCGGGCCGGCCCGACAGCTCACCGAGCCCGAAGCTCACCATCATCAAGCCGGACAGCGCGACGAGTGACGGCGGCTCCTCGGCCAGTGAGCTCACGACGAGGCTGACGGCAGCCAAGACGGCAAAGGCGATCGAGGGGGCGAAGATGCGCGTCGGGGACGCGGACCCGGCTCGGCCCAACCACCCCCATCGGTTCGGTTCTTCGCCGGGGTGGTCGTCGGCCGACGGGCGGCTCACGCCGTCGTGGTTCGTGTCCGCGCTCGGAGCCGGGGGCGTGCCGTCATCCGCGCCGGTCTCGCCGGGCTTGGGGGACTCAGCATCCGGGCTCACTACGTGCCTCGCATCGCGTTCGAGGCACACCATCGTGCCGAGCCACCGGACGCTTCGAGCACGAGTCCTCGCCTTCCCGAGGCTCGCGCGGCTCGGGGCGTGCCTTGGCCGCAGGGCTGTGCTCAGCGACGCTCACCGCTGCGCGCCGCAAGGACCGCTCGTGGCACGGTCTCGGACCCGTCGACCGCGTCATCTGCCCGGTTGACAGTGGGCGGTAGGGCTCGCACCTTCGATCGCAACGGAAGGTGTCGCTGTGAGCATCGCTCGTGGGCCGCAGGCGCCTGCGGTTCGGCTGCTGCGCAGCTCGGGTGCCCTCGCGGCGGTGATGGTGCTGGCGCTGGTGCTGGGCGTCGGTTGCGCGACCATCGCGGGGCTCTCGGCGGCTGGGGAATCCCTCCAGGAGGCCGGCTACGAGGTCCACGACCTGCTGATGGAGGAAGGTGGCTCGGTCTACGCCGACCTCGAACGCCCGGACGGCGCCACCGACGTCGAACACTTCGAGCAGGCCGGGGCCATCATCTGGGACCACCTCGATGACGAGGCCCGGCAGGTCGAGATCCGGCTGCGCAGCCCCGAGGCCACCGACGAGATCGTGACCTACAGCGCCACACAACTGCAGCAGATGAACCGAGCGGACGACGGCACCTGACCCGGACGGCCGCGCTCGGTGTCGATGGAAGGATCGATGATGGCTGTCGCTGACCGGCTCCCACCCGAGGCCACCGACCTCGACGAGCAGATCGTGGTGGCACCCGACCGCGGTACCAGGATCCGGGCCGTCGGTGGGGGCCTGCTCGGGCTGGCGATCGGCGTGCTGCTGCTGGTGACCGGCGACGGTGCCGTGATGGCGCTGGCCGGGGTCGGGGTGATCGTCCTGGGGGTCTACCTGATAATGGTGCAGGCCCAGCGGCTGGAGTTCGACGCCGACGGGGTCCGACGCCGTGGCCTGCCACGCGGCGGCTCGGCAGCGTGGTCGCAGGTCACCGAGGCGACAGTCGCCCAGCGCTACCAACGCGCGCCCGTGGCCGGCTCGACGCGGCGGCTGGGCGGGCTGAGTCTGAGCCTGGGTGGCGGTGGCCGGCGCGGTCGCGGGTTGCGTAGAGACCAGCCGTTGGTGCTGCTCAGCATCGAACACCGAGCATCAGGCCCCGACCTCACGATGGAACTCAACCGCTCCGACGTCCCACAGGCCGAACACCTGCTCGCCACCCTCTCCGTGCGGGGCTGGATGCCACAGGACGTGCGGGTCACCATCGACGCCGACCACTGAGCCCGGTCGCGCCCCCGCGCCGAGGCGCACGGTGGCGTCAGTCCGTCAGCTCGCGGACGTAGTACAGCGCACGCTCGTCCGAGCCGGGCTCGGTCGCCGCGAACCCGTGCCGCTCGTAGAACCGTCGCGCGTCGAGGTCGCCCTCATCGATGCCGATCTCGATCAGCGATACCGAACGCTCCCGCGCGACCGCCCACAGCAGGTCGATGATCTCGGATCCGATGCCCCCACCCCGCAGATCGGGCACGACGTACAGTTCGTCCAGCAGCGTCACCGGACCTCGATACCACACGTTCGGCCGCAACGTGGCCAACGCCACGGCGACCGCGGGGCTGCCCGCGATGATCGCGAACGTCTGCTCGCCGGCCAGGAGCCACCGCAGTCGTGAGGTGAGCACCTCGACCCCCGGGGTGGGCGTATCGAACTCGACGTTGAAGTCGTGCAACAGTCCGGCGACGACCTCGGCGTCCTGCACCTTCGCCAGACGCGACCGCCCGCGGTGCTCCGGACCCATCTGTTCATCTGACCGTGCAGCTCATGGCAGGTCGTCGGCCATGAGGTTCACCGCACCCTCCAGCACCGGGATCAGCTGCGTGGTGTCGATGTGATCGTCGTGGTCGATCGAGATCGTGAACGCGTACCGGGTGTCGTCGCGGTCCAGCAGCCAGGCCTGGGCATGCACACCCGGCTGGCCGCCGGCCTTCGCGCCGATCAGTGCCCACTCGTCATCGATCCGCGGTGGCGGCTCGGCGCCGAACGCCTCACGTGCCGGTTGCATGTCCTGGCCGGTGGAGGCTTCGTCGATGGCGACCAGCGCGTCGCACATCTCGGCGGGCGAGGCATACCACTCGGGCTGCTGAGGTAGCGAGGGCTCGAGTTGGAGCTCGGCCGGATCGGGCAGCGGCTGGTCGGCAAGACCCTCCAGTACCTGTCGGCGGCCGTCCTCGTCGGCCGCCACGAACGCTTCGGTGTCCTCCGGTGAGGCCGACAGCTGGAACATCTCACGCGTGGTGATGAACGGTCGGTTCACCGACGGATCGGTGTGGCCGTAGTCGGCCTGGGCATCCTCGATGGTTTCGCGTCCCAGCAGGTCGATGAGCAGGTCGGTGCCGGTGTTGTCGGACACCTCGATCATCAACTCGGCGGCCTCGGCGACCGTGACCATGGTGCCGGGATCCTCGGTCTGCAACACCCCGGACGGCAAGCTGACGAGCTGTTCGGTGATCTCCAGCTCGTCCTCCCATCCGATCCTGCCCTCCTCGACCGCGTCGATCAGCGCGCCGAGCACGTAGAGCTTGAAGGTGCTGGCCAACGGGCCGCGCTGATCGGGCTCGTGGGAGGCGATCGGTTCACAGACACCGTCGTCATCGATGCGCGCGGCCAGGTACACGACCTCGTCACCGAGCCCCGTGAGCGCCTGCTCGGCCTCGTCCCAGTCCTCGAACTCGGCCGGGTCCCCCATGGGCGGGGCGATACCCAACATGGCGAGCTCCGGCGGGTCCTCGTCGGTCACCTCGAGCATCAACTGGGCCTGCTCGTCCTCCCACGCGATCTCGACCGCCAGGCGGTCGCCCTCCACCTCGATCAGCGAGACGACCGACCATTCGCCCTGGATCTGGGCCAGCTGGTCGATCAACACCTCGGGTGGCGCCATCTGCAGGAACTCGTCGTTCAGCGCCGCCTCGACCTCGGCGGGTTCCGGTGGGCCCTGCGGGCCGATCGCCTCCAGCACCCAGGCCAGCCCACTGAGCACCGGCAGCCCCTCGAGCGCATCGAGATCGACCTCGGAGGGCACATCGTCAGGCGCCGTCTCCCCCACCGCAGCCAGCCCGGCCGCGGCATCGTCGGCCGGTGCCTCGTCCTGCTCGTCCGGTTCGGCTTCGACCTGCGCCGGGTCCTCGACTTCCTCGCCGGGTCCCCCACCGTCACACGCTGCCAGCAACGCGACCGCGGCGACCGAAGTGGCAAGCGAGCGCCACCTCGACGGGTGCTCCGGGCTCGCATGATGGGCCGAGCTGTTCGGGATCGTGGCTGTGGCCCGGACCGCGCTGAGGCGACGATCACGGTTGCTCATGGCGTCCCCCGGATCGTGAGGCGTGCACGCTGCGACCACTCAACGTAACGCTGTCGACGGCGGAGACGCAAGACAGCCACAGGTGACCATCGTCATCTCGTCTCGGGACGCTCTGCGCTGTCACGCGGACGGGACCGAGGCCACGATGGTGTCGACACCCCCAGGAAGGCGGACCCGTGACCGATGTCGATCGCCCCGGCGACCTCGCGACGGTCCAGAGGCGCGCGGACCCGATCGGGCACCACCGCCCACCCGCCGGTCGTCGCCTGGGGGTGGCGGCGATCGTCGGCCTGCTCGCCGCAGCGCTGACCTGGCCCCTGGCACCCAGCCCGCCGGACCTGGGTGGCGTTTCGACGGGCGACGCCGAACTCGCCGGGCAGCTCGGTGAGCTGCTGGGCGGAGCGGGCTCGGGAGGTGTCGCGGTGGCCCTGGTGGCGAACGGAGGCATGACCACCGCCGCGCTCGGCCACGCGGACGCTGCGCGCGAGGTGCCGCTGACCTCCGAGACCCCGATGGAGATCGGTTCGGTCACCAAGCCGCTCACGGGCATGCTCCTCGCCGACCTCGTCGATGAAGGCATCGTCGGGCTCGACCAGAGGCCTGCGGAGTTGCTCGGCCGCGACGACCCCGGCCTCGGCGCCGTGACCCTGGAGCAGCTCGCCACCCACCACAGCGGACTTCCACGTGAGGCCACGGCAGACCTGACCGGGCCCGTGAGCTTCCTGCTCTCCGGCGGCAACCTCTACAAGGCCTACGACGTCGAGACGCTGATCGGGGCCGCGACCGGCCACGACCTCGCGGGCGAACACGACGGTGCGTACTCCAACCTCGGCTTCGCCCTGCTCGGCCAGTCGCTCGCCGCTGCGACCGGACGGTCGTACCCCGAGCTGCTGGAGGCGCGCCTGACCGGCCCGCTCGGACTCGACGACACCATGGTGGCAACCCGTCGGGCCGAGGTGCCGGAGGGTGCGGCGGTCGGCTGGTCCGCCAACGGTGTGCGTCCCGCACCCTGGATCGGAGCGGGCGTGGCGCCCGCCGGCGTCGGGCCGTGGTCCACCGCAGAGGACCTCGGCCGGTTGCTGACGGCGCTGATGGACGGGGACGCGCCCGGGATCGGCGCACTCGATCGGCGCGCCGACTTCGACGAAGAGACGTCCATCGGCCTCGGTTGGTTGTGGTCCCACACCGACGACGGCGAGGAGCTCGTCTTCCACGACGGGGGCACCGGTGGGTTCCTGACCTTCGTCGCGCTGAGCCCCTCGACGGAGCGGGGGGTGGCCCTGATCGCCAGCACCGACTTCCTGATGTCGCCCAACAGCCTGCAACCGGTCGGTCGGGCGCTGCTCGAGGGTTCGGACACCGTCGGCGAGTCGGTCGTGCCCGGCCTGGAGCTCGGCGGGCTCGCGTGGATGGTCGTGGCCCTGCTGGTCTTCGTGGCACCCACCGTGCGCCTCGCCGTCCGACGTCGTCGACGACGTCGGGCCCTGGACCGGATCGATGTCGCCGGTAGCCTCCTACCGGTGCTCTTCGGTCTCGCCGCGGCGCGCACGTTCGGGGCCTGGCAGCTGTTGCCCGGCCCCTGGTGGACGGTCGCGGTGGCGGTGGGCATCGGCTCGATCGCCGCTTGCACGGTCGGATGGCGCACGACGCCCACCACCTCGGGATCTCGACCGTGGATCCGCTGGACCTCAGCCGGTATGCGCGCTGCCGTCGCGACGTCACTGCTGGCTGCCCTGCTCGCGCCGTGACGTGGACGGACCGGTGTCCTCGGGGTCCAAGGGCCCCACCACGGTCAACGCCGGGTACCGCCGATGGGACGGTCGTCGTCCGGTCACGACATCGGGATCGATACTGCAGCGATGGGTCTGGTCCACTCGACCAGGCATGGAGCGCGAGGAGGCGGTGATGGCCGAACGGGTGTGGCAAGACGAGAACGTCGACGCCGAAGTGGACGGTGTGCACGTGCTGATGAGACTTGGGAAGCGTGAGGAGCAACAGGATGCCGTCTTCGTGACACCGGGGGTGGTCGCTGTCGCCGACGGGATGGGTGGGCACACAGATGGCGCGGCCGCGTCGAAGGTCGCGCTGGACGCCTTCGCGGGGACGATCGACGATGGCGGTGGGCTGAGCGACGCGGCCTCGCACGCTGATGCGGCGGTGCGGGCGTTGGCGGGCGGCGGGTGGAGTCCGAGGGCCCCCGGTACGACCTTGGTGGCGGCCAGGCTCGACGGTGGGGTCGTGCGGGGCGTGTGGTCTGGCGACTCGCGGGCCTATCGGCTGCGGGTCGACGGACTGCTGGAGCTGTTGACGGAGGACCACACCGGCTTCATGGGTGCCATCGAGCACGCGTTGGGTGGCTTCTCCCCCGACGCGCTGCATCTCGATGAGTTCTCGTGCGAGGTCGCCGACACCGCCGGGCTGCTGCTGTGTACCGACGGGCTGACCGGCCCCTTCGATGCTGCATGGCACCACGGTGACACGGTCGGGGATGTCCGGCTCGTGGATGGCGACGCCACCGCGACCATCGCGACGCTCCTCACCGACCGCGGGATCCGAGGGCTGGTAGATCTGGCGGCGCAGGTCGGCAGCGACAATGTCACCGCGGCGTGGTGGCCGCTCTGACACCCCGTGTCCAGTGGTGCTGGTGCGTTCGGCAACACCAGGCCTCATCCTGGCCGGAACCAGCCGGTCCACGACGCCGCCCGACCTGCGGTCAGGTGCCGAGCCGAAGCGCAAGGCAGCGCGTCGCCTCGGACTTCCTGCGCATGTCGACCTCGGTGGCGCCGTGCGAAGGTCACACCCGTCGCGGCCGGGCCGCGGGGACCTTCGACCCTGCCGCGAATCCGGCGAGCGGGCCACGATCATCCTGTCGTGTCCAGGGCAAGGCCGAGGTCAGCTCCCCAACGCAACGGGGTGCCTGCGGCGAACGCCGAGGATGGTGAGGCGAACAGGGAGGTGCACGGCGATGGTGACGACCGCGTCTCCAACCGCGCTCGATGACCTCGTCGCACAGCTGGTCTCGCGCCGAACGATCCGCCACGCCGTTGTCGCGGTCGAGAGCGAGGACCAGACCCTGCGCGTGACGAGGGCCGCTGGGCAGGCACGGCCCGACGGAACCCCGATGCGACCCGAGACGCCGTTCCATTACGCCAGCGTCACGAAGCTGTACACGGCGACCCTCGTCATGGAACTGTGGGAGCAGGGCCGCCTCGGCCTCGAGGTTCCCATCCGCGCCTACCTGCCGTCCGAGGTCGCCGACGGGCTGCACCGGCTGCAGGGGGTGGACCACAGCGACGCGATCACGGTGCGACACCTGCTGTCGCACACCTCCGGGCTGCCCGACTACTTCCTCGACACCCCCGAAGGGGAGACCAGCTTCACCGACCTGCTCCTGCAGGGCGATGTCGCCTACGACCTCGCCGACGTGGTCGCCCGGGTGCGCCGACTCACCCCGTACTTCCCACCGCAGGATCCTGGGGCGGCACGACGCCGTGCCCGCTACTCGGACACCAACTTCCAACTGCTCGGCGCGATCATCGCAGCGGTCACCGGCACCACGTTCCAGCAGGCCGTAGAGGACCAGCTCCTGGAGCCGCTCGGGCTGGACGACACCTGGTTCGCCGGTCGTCCCCGCAGCGATCCTGCCCCCGCCCCCGCGGCGATCTGGTCGGGCGACGAGGTCCTCGTCGCGCCACTGGCGATGGCCTCCATGGCTCCCGAAGGGGGGCTGATCGGCACCGCCGCGGATGCGCTGCGCTTCCTGCGCGCCCTCATCGCCGGCCGGCTTTTCGTGCACGAGACCACGCTCGGGCTCATGCAGGAGCGCTGGACGCGCTTCGGGTTGCCCCGTAGCCGCACGGCGATCATGGCACCCGGCTGGCCCATCGAGTACGGCCTGGGCATCAAGCGCTTCCGTCTGCCCCGCCTCCTCAACGCCGGGCGGCGCGCCCCGACGCTCATCGGCCACACGGGAGCGAGCGGTTCGTGGCTGTTCTGGTGCCCCGAGCACGAGCTCTACCTCGCGGGGACCGTCGACCAGACCACCGCGGCGGGCCTGCCCTACCAGCGGCTGCCTCGGGCCCTCCACCGCTTGCACACGCTCCCCCGAGCCGGAGTCGGTCGCTCATGAGCAGCGCCCCTTCCGCTCCCCCACCCGGCGGCACGGTCCGTCGGGGCGAAGAGCCCCGCAGGTCTCGCATCCCGACACTGACAACTCCCAGCGCGGGCGGGAACACGCCCCGCTCGCGACCCAGCCGGACGCGGTTGTGCTCCCACCCAACCAGGTGACCTCCTGGTCCGGCGGCCCGACGGCTCGAGACCACCTACCC
Organism: Nitriliruptoraceae bacterium; assembly: GCA_003558435.1. Lineage (GTDB taxonomy): Bacteria > Actinomycetota > Nitriliruptoria > Nitriliruptorales > Nitriliruptoraceae > PWLR01. Next base: position 11,216 of record PWLR01000186.1, read on the forward strand.
CCATCGGGCGTTGCCCCGACGCGCGTCTGGACCCGGGCGGGTCGATCCCCCTCCAGCGCGGGGGTCCCGACCGGTCCGCCAAACCTGCAGGGGGTTCGTACCCCTACGTACGGTCATCGTCCGTATGTGCTTCCCGGTGGTTGAACGCGGCGCGCGCCTCACGTTCGGTGGAGCCCCAACAGGCGATCAGGGAGCTGGTCCATCGGCTACGGGCTAGGAACGTCGCGCGGCAGGGAGGCGCTGCTGGTCTCGTGGTCGATGTCTGCGGGTCTCCGCGACGGCCGGTTCGATCCTCGCGCCGGCCGCCATCGACGCCTACCAAGGCACCCCCGCGCGACCGACGGCCACGGGGGTGGTTCCGGTGGCCTCCCATCGATCGCGTGACGAGTTCGATGGCACGGGTCCTGCGACCGTCGGTGATCCGCACGTCCCGCAGACCCCCGAAGCATCGCCTGCTCTAGCCGCCGGTCGGCCCGCGCGTGGCCGCGCGGTGACAGCGGCCGTCTCCATGCTGGTAGTGCGATCGGGTTCCGGCACGCTGGTGAGACGGTTCGTCTCCGAGCTGATCGTCACCCAGCAGGGCGCGTTCCGTGGCCCGCGATCGTCTTCTCCGCCCACCTGAAGACCCTGTAGGGAGCTGCATGCGACCGAGCACCATCGACATCCGCATCCACGACCGGCGAACCGTTCCGGCACCGGGTGCCGGTCGGCGGCTCGGACGGGTCCTGGCGCCGTTGGTGGCGGTCATCGCGTTGGTCGTCGCCTGCGATGACGGGTCTGACGAGCAGTCGATGGACGCCTTCGCCGAGGATCCCGACTGTTTCGGGATCGAGCTGGTCGAGCTGGAAGCGGATCAGGTGCGTTGCGGCACGGTCACCGCACCGCTGCACCACGACGATCCGGATGGTGAGAGCATCACCCTGGCGGTGGCCACGCTGACCGTCCAGGACATCAGCGACGAACCGGTGCTGGTGCTTGGCGGTGGACCCGGCCAAGCCGTGATCGAGACCGCGCTGAGCGAACCGGTGGTCCGGCAGGGGTACGCCGCGGCGGGTCGCGAGGTGATCCTGCTCGACCAGCGCGGTGCGGGCTCGAGCGACCCGGAGCTCGCCTGCGACGACTTCGCCGACGACGGCGAGCTGGACCACGACGAGATCCCCAGCACCCGGGAGCAGCGCGACGTCCTGGTCGCCTGCCGCGACGAACTCGTCGAGCGGGGTGTGGACCTCGACGCGTTCGACCACGGCAACAACGCCCGCGACGTCAATCTGGTCCGCCGTGCCCTCGGCCACGAGCAGCTCGTGCTGCGTGGCACCTCCTACGGCTCGCACCTGGCGCTGCACGCGGCCGCGCTGGCACCCGAGGGCTTCGCCGCGCTGGTGCTCAGCTCCCCGGCCGACCCGAGCGACAACTACCTCGAGGCCGGGCCGGGTGGCTTCCAGGCCGCCCTCGACCGGCTCGATGAAGCCTGCGCGCAAGACCAGCGCTGCACCGACCAGCTCGGCGGTGTGCACGAGGCCATCGACCAGCTCGCCGACCGGCTCGCCGACCAACCCCAGCAGGTCACCGCCAC
>PWLR01000151.1 GCA_003558435.1 Nitriliruptoraceae bacterium
CGCCATCAGCGAGATCGCCGCGCAGCTGCGCGAGCGCTACGGCGACGAGCTGTTCACCCGAGTGCCCGAAGGCGACGTCGAGGCAGCGCTCGACGGCGGTGGCGCGGAGCACGCGGGTGGGGCGGGCGGGGAGCTCGTCGAGGACGCCGACCCGGCCGGTGGGCGCGATGCACGCGTCGACGCCCGGATCGGTGCGGCGGTGGGCACCCTCGGCGTGGAGGCCATGCGCCAACGCATCGAGGACGTGCTGCACGCGGTCGGTGTCGACTTCGACGTGTGGTTCTCCGAGCGTCAGGGGCTCCACGAGACCGGCGCGGTCGCCGCGACGGTCGCCGAGCTGCAGGAGCGCGGCGAGGCCTACGAGGCGGACGGTGCCGTGTTCCTGCGCACCACCGATCACGGTGACGACAAGGACCGGGTCCTGGTCCGCTCCGACGGGCGGCCCACCTACTTCGCCTCCGACTGCGCCTACCTGCGCGACAAGTGGTCCCGGGTCTCGGCAGCGCCCGACCGACGCGACGGCGTGGACGAGGGCGGTGGCCGGCTGTTCTACCTGCTGGGCGCCGACCACCACGGCTACGTGCAGCGCCTGCGTGCCGCGGCGGCGTGCCTGGGGGTGCCACCGGACCGGGTCGAGATCCGGATCGGACAGCTCGTCAACCTGCTGCGCGGCGGCGAACCGGTCAAGATGTCCAAGCGCGCCGGCGAGACCGTCGACCTCGACGAGGTCATCGAGGAGGTCGGTGTCGACGTCGTGCGCTACCACTTCCTGCGCCAGGGGCTCGACACGCAGGTCGACTTCGACCTGGCCGTGGTCGCCGAGCAGTCGATGGAGAACCCGGTCTACTACGTGCAGTACGCCCACGCCCGGATCAACTCGCTGATCCGGATGGCCGACGAGCGCGGGTTCGACCACGGCGCGCTGGACGACGCGGACCTCTCGCTGCTGATCCACCCGGCCGAGCTCGAGCTGATGACGGCGATGGCGCAGCTGCCGCTGACGGTCGCGGAGGCCGCGGAGCTGCGCGCGACCCAACGGCTCGCGCGCTACGCCGAGGACCTCGCCGGGACCTTCCACCGGTTCTACACCGAGTGCCGGATCCTGGCGCCGGCGGACGCCACCGAGCAGGAGCGCGTGGCCGCCGAACAGCTCGGTCGCGCGCGCTACCACCTCGCGGTCGCCGCGAAACAGGTGCTGGCGAACGCGCTCGGCCTGCTGCGCGTGACCGCACCGGAGCGGATGTGACCCGCTCCCCGACGGCAGCTACCTCCAGGAAGGCCCCCAACATGCCCGGAACCGGTCCCTGGCCCCTGACCGCCGATCGTGGCGACGGTGGCGTCCTGACCATCGGCGGTGTCGCCGTGACCGACCTGGCGCGCGACCATCAGACCCCCCTGTGGGTGGTGGACGAGGCCGACCTGCGCGAGCGGTGCCGCCGGTACGTCGACGGGTTCCCCGGCGTCGATGTCACCTACGCCTCCAAGGCCTGGTGCACCGTCGGGCTGCTGCAACTCGTCGACGAGGAGGGCCTGCTGATCGACGTGGCCTCCGGCGGCGAGATGCACACGGCGCTCCTCGCCGGGGTCGACGCGGCGAAGCTGATCTTCCACGGCAACAACAAGTCGGTCGAGGAGCTCGACCGGGCCCTGGAGGTCGGGGTCGGGCGCATCGTGTGCGACTCGTTCGACGAACTCGACCGGCTGCAGGCGCTGGCCGTCGCCCGCGACGTGGTCGCCAAGGTCTGGTTGCGGATCACCCCCGGCATCGACGCCCACACCCACGAGTACGTGCGTACCGGCCACGACGACGCGAAGTTCGGCTTCACGCTGTCGCTGGGCCTGGCCGACGACGCCCTGCTGCACGCACAGAAGCTCGACCACCTCGACGTCGTCGGGATCCACGCCCACATCGGCTCGCAGATCTTCGGCACCGACCCGTTCATCGCCAACGCCGAGGTGACCCTCGATCTGATGGCCCGCTGGCGCGACGAGCACGGGGTGACCCTCACCGAGCTGAACCTCGGCGGCGGGATGGGCATCCGCTACACCCACGAGGACCATCCCGTCGAGGTGGCCCGCTACGGCAAGGCCGTGCTCGAGACCGTGACGGAACGTTGCGAGGCGCTCGACTTCCCGTGGCCGCGGCTGATCGTGGAACCGGGCCGCGCCATCGTGGGCCCGTCCACCATCACCCTCTACGAGATCGGCACCGTCAAGCCGCTTCCCGGCCTGACCACCTGGGTCAGCGTCGACGGTGGGATGAGCGACAACATCCGCCCGGCGCTCTACGACGCGGAGCACGAGGTCGCCCTCGCGAGCCGCCGCTCGGAGGCGGAGCCGCGTTCGGTCACCGTCGTCGGCAAGCACTGCGAGTCCGGCGACCTGGTGCGCGAGCACGCGCCGCTGCCGGGTGACCTCGCCGTCGGCGACCTGTTGGCCGTGGCCGCCACCGGGGCCTACACCGCGTCGATGGCCTCCAACTACAACCGGCTGCCCCGTCCCGCCGCGGTGATGGTCAAGGACGGCGAGGTCCGCGAGCTGGTGCGCCGCGAGACCATGGAGGACCTGGTCCGCCTGGACGTGCCGCTCCGTTGAGCGGCGACGCCAGGGACCCCCACGGCGCCGCCGAGGTGGCTGCCGAACCCGAGCAGGGGCGCGAGGCCGCGGTGGCTGCCGGCGCGGCCGACGGTGGTGCCGCGGCCCCCGAACGGGGGAGCGTCCGGCGGGTCGACGACCGTCTCGGGTTGGCCATCGAACGGGTCGGGCTCTCGGGGCGGACCCTGGTCACCTACGCCCGTGACCACGTCACGGTCCGTACCCCCTCCCGCCCGGACTTCCGCGACGGCAACACCATCGACCTGCTGGTCCCGCCCACCCCGCGCGAACTCCCCGGGTGGATCGACCGGTTCCGCGACACCATCGCGGTGATGGGCGCCCGGCACGTCCAGCTGCGGTGGGAGACCCCGCTCGCCCCCACGGCCCCGGCCTCGGAGGCCACGGCCGATCCGGAGCTCGTGGCCGCGCTCGGCGAGCTCGGCTTCGAACTCGGTTCCGTCACGATGCTGCTGTTGGAGGCGTTGCCGCCGCTCGCCCGCGAGCCGGCCGCGGAACTGATCCCGATCGAAGCGCCGTCCGCGGTCCCGGGTGGGGCGGTCGACCGTCGCTGGCACGCCGCCACCGTGCTCTACCGCTACTTCGAGGGGGAGAACCCCGATGACTGGCGCGACTGGAACCAGGACTTCACCGACTGGTCGGTCGATGTCCAGCGCGAGCTGGCGACCGCCGAGCGCGCCCAGGTCTGGATCGCGGCCCGGCACGGCGGACCGGTCGCCCGGCTGACCGTCGTGCACGACCGGCAGGGTCTGGCTGCGGTCCAGGACGTCGTGGTCCACCCGGTGCACCGGCGGGCCGGCATCGCCTCGGCGCTGACCCACCGGGCCATCGGCCACCACCTCGAGACCCACCCGGGTGGTCGCGTCGGTGTCGGCGCGGATCCCGGTTCACCCGCCGACCACCTCTACCGCCGCCTGGGTTTCCGCCCGCACGCCACGTTGTGGAGCGCGCTCCGGATGCCGGACGCCTGACCTCGCCGAGGCGGGGCGCGCAGACGTGCGTACAGGCGGACGCGCGCGCAGGTGGGTTTGCGGGACACCCCCGTGGCGGGGGTTGCTGGGGGCGTTCGCCTGCGGCCAGCCGCCCGTCCGTCCGGTGCGGGCGGTGCGAACCGTCACGATGGGGCGCGCGCCACGATCGGTGACGCGCGGAACCCGACCGAGATGACCCGGGTCGACGAGCCGAGCTGCGGCTGCGATCCACGACGAACGGGAGACGGATGAAGGTGCTGGTGACCGGCGCGACCGGGTTCATCGGCGCCGAGGTGGCACGACAGCTGGCCGAACGCGGCTGGCAGCCTCGGCTCATGGTGCGCCGCCCCTCACGGGGCGCCCTGCTGCACCACCTCGATGCGACGCTCGTGCACGGCGACCTGCAGTCGCCGGAGAGCCTGCGCAAGGCCGTCGCGGGGTGCGATGCGGTCATCCACCTCGCCGGACGCGCGGTGTTCGAACCGGCGCACAAGCTGATGGACACGTTCGTCCACGGCACGCAGGCGCTGGCCGAGGCCGCAGCCGACGAAGGCGTCACCCAATTCGTGTTCGCGTCGTCACTGCTGGTGCACGGCAGCACCGACATCCCGATCGATGCCGCCACGGTCCCGGCACCCGAGGTGGACTACGGCCACGTCAAGGTGATGGTCGAGAACCGTCTGGCGGCACTCGGGGAGGCGACCGGCATGACGGTCGCCTCGATCCGTCTGCCCCACACCTACGGAGCGACCGACCAGTTGTTCGGCCGGGTTCGGCGCGGGTTCCTGCCGATCCCGGGTCGCGGCTCGAAGCCCTACGGTCATCTCCACGTCCGGGATGCGGCGCGGGTGATGATCGCGGCGGCCGAGACCGGATGGTCCGGCCAGAGCCCCGTCGCCGACCGCGAATCGGTGGGTTGGGACGAGTTCCTCGGTGAACTGCAGGCGCAGATGCCCCACCTGACCGTGGCGCGACTTCCGGCCTCGCTCGCACTGGCGGGCACCACGGTGCTGAGCGCCGCGACCGGATGGCGCTCCGCCCCGAGCCTCATGACCCCCTACACGGTGATCAGCTGGAACCTCTCGTTGCCGGTGGACCCGGCGGCGCTGTGGTCGGAGCTCGGGATCGAACCCGAGCTGCCCACCTACCGGGAGGGCATCGCGGCCACCCTCGACGACTGTGTGGCGTTCCGCTGGCGGCATCCGGTCAACGACCGCGGGGCCTGACCCGCGACGACCCACCTCGGCGGGTCGTGCTCGGCGGGTCGTGTGACCGGCCGCCGCCCGATCGGCGCGGCGTACGCTGCCTTTCGATCCGGGCCCGCGGTAGGCGTCCCGGCCCGCACCGACTCGGGCGATGATCCCGGCCGATGATCCCGAGGAGCCCATCCTGTCGCTGCCCCCGCGCCGGTCGCTGGTGGCCCTGGTGGTCGGGTTCGCCGTGATGGTCCCGATGCTGCCGGCTTCCGGCCACGCGTTCGGTGACCCGCCACGGGCATGGCTCAGCGCCGAGGGACGGGTGGTCACCCTCGACTGGGTCGCCGAGGACGACGACGCGGCGGCCGTCGGCCACGCCATCGGGCTGCTCCCGATCGATGCCATGTGGGCCTTCATCGAGGATCTGCCGGAGGAACAACCGACGCCGGAGCAGACACGGACGCTCTCGGCGGCACCGGAACTCCGTCAGTACCTGCTCGACCACGTGCAGATCCGTCAGGACGGCCACGACTGTGCGGGCGTCGCGGAGCCGGCGGCCGACTTCATCGCCGACGGGGCGCAACTGCGTTTCACCTGTCCGGATCCGGTGCAGCAGGCCCGGGTCCGGATCACCCTGCTCCACGACCAGGACCCGGCCTACCGCACCTTCGCGGTCGACGGGACCGACCAGTTGACGATCCACAGCGCGGCGCAGCCCGAGCACCCCTGGGACTTCACGCGCACACCCGCTCAGCGGCCGCAGCCGACCGTGGTCCTGATCGTGGGCCTGCTGCTGGTGGTCGCCGCTGCCTACGGGTCCCTGCGGCTGCTGCGACCGACCCCCGAGCCCGAGCCGCACCCACGCTCACGCCCACGCCCACGCGCGGGTGGGTGACGGCTCCGGCTCCCGGTGCGACGGGCCGGACGCCGGCATCGGGTGGTCGGGTCCACGCCCCGGTGGCCGCTGCGTGGTGAGCGGTACGCTCGGGGCATCCATCGGCGTGCTGGTCGGGCTCCGGGCCCGGCGCCGGTGGCCCCACCCTTCTCGGACGCCCCGTTCTCACCCCGCTAGGACCGCTCGTGGACCGTGTACTTCGCATCGGACTGCTCGGCTGCGGCACCGTGGGCGGCGGGGTCGTGACGATCCTCGACCGCGAGGCCGACGACATCACGGCGCGGACCGGCGCCAAGCTGGAGATCACCCGCATCGCGGTCCGCGATCCCGCCAAGGTCCGTGGGCTGCCCGTCGATGCCGCCATGTACACCGACGACCCGCTGTCGGTGGTCGAGGCTGACGACATCGACATGATCGTCGAGGTGATGGGCGGGATCGAACCGGCCGGCGGCTACATCCGACGGGCGCTGGAGCTCGGCAAGCCCGTGGTCACCGCGAACAAGGAACTGGTCGCCGCGCAGGGCCCGGAGCTGTACGCGGCCGCGTTGGCCGCCGGTGTCGACCTCGCCTACGAGGCCGCCGTGGCCGGCGCCATCCCGATCATCAAGCCGATGAAGGAATCGCTGGCCGGTGATCGGGTCACCCGCATCGTCGGGATCCTGAACGGCACGACCAACTACATCCTCACCCGCATGAGCGAGGAGGGTGCCGACTACGACGAGGTGCTGGCCGACGCCCAGGCGCTCGGCTACGCGGAGGCCGACCCGACCGCCGACGTGGACGGCCACGACGCCGCCGCGAAGTGCGCCATCCTCGCCTCGTTGGCGTTCGACACCGCCGTGCACTTCGACGACGTGTTCCGCGAGGGCATCGAATCGGTCACCGCCACCGACATCCGCACCGCGGCGCGCCTCGGCTACGTGATCAAGCTGGTGGGCATCGCCAGCGAGGTCGACGACCGTGTCGCGGTCCGCGTCCACCCGGCGTTCCTGCCCAGGGAGCACCCGCTCGCGAGCGTGCGTGGCTCGTTCAACGCCATCTACGTGGAAGCCGAGTACGCCGGTGAGCTGATGTTCTACGGTCGCGGCGCGGGCGCGCTGCCGACCGGATCCGCGATCGTCGGCGACGTCATCGATGTCGCGCGCAACCTGCTGCAGACGGCCCGCGGCGCCTCCGAGACCCAGCACCGCGCGAAGCCGATCCGACCGATCGACGAGCTGCAGACCCAGTACTACGTGCTCCTCGACGTCGAGGACGAGACCGGGGTGCTCGCCGAGGTGGCCCAGACCTTCGGCGCCCACGGGGTCTCGATCGCCCAGGTCTGGCAGGACGGCGACGCCGACTCCGCCCAGCTGGTGCTGATCACCCACCGGGCGCTCGAGTCGAACCTGCGGGCCACCGTCGAGGCGCTCGCATGCAGCAGCAGCGTGCGGAGTGTGGCGAGCGTGCTGCGCGTCGAATCGGAGGTGTTCACCTCATGAGTGCGACCGCGACCCCATCGACCCTGGCCGGCACCCACGTGTGGCGGGGGATCATCGAGGAGTACCGCGACCGGATGCCGGTCAGCGACACCACGCCGATCGTGACCCTGCGCGAGGGCGGGACGCCGCTGATCCACTCCGAGCACCTCTCGGAGCTCACCGGCTGCGAGGTGCACGTCAAGTTCGACGGCTCGAACCCGACCGGGTCCTTCAAGGACCGCGGGATGACCATGGCGATCTCCAAGGCCAAGGAGCAGGGCGCGGAGGCGGTCATCTGCGCCTCGACCGGCAACACCTCCGCCGCGGCCGCCGCCTACGCCGCCAAGGCCGGGATGACCGCGGGCGTCATCGTGCCGAAGGGCAAGATCGCGCTCGGCAAGCTGGCCCAGGCGCTGGTGCACGGTGCCAAGGTCATCCAGATCGACGGCAACTTCGACCAGGCGCTGGTGCTGTGCCGCCAGCTGTCGGAGACCTATCCCGTCGAGCTGGTGAACTCGGTCAACCCCTACCGCATCGACGGGCAGCGCACCGGTGCGTGGGAGGTCGTCGACCAGCTCGGTCGCGCCCCCGACGTGCACGTGATGCCGGTCGGCAACGCCGGCAACATCACCGCCTACTGGCGCGGCTACCGCGAGTACCACGCCGACGGGATGATGGACGCGCTGCCGGTCATGCGCGGCTACCAGGCCGCCGGCTCCGCACCGATCGTGATGGGCGCCAAGGTCGAGAAGCCGCAGACGATCGCCACCGCGATCCGGATCGGCAACCCGGCCTCCTGGGACCGGGCCGTCGAGGCAGCCGAGGAATCGCACGGCTCGATCCGGGCGGTCACCGACCGGGAGATCCTGGCCGCGTTCCGGCTCATCGCCCGTCACGGGGTGTTCGCGGAGATGGCCTCGGCCGCATCGATCGCCGGGCTGCTGCAACTGCACGCCGCAGGTGAGATCGAGCGTGGGCAGACGGTGGTGTGCGTGCTGACCGGCCACGGGCTGAAGGACCCGGAGTGGGCCATCTCCGGCGCCGCCGAGCCGATCACCATCCCCGCGGAGCTCGACGCCGCCGCCGAGGCGCTCGAGCTGATCTAGCGCCGTAGCCGAGGCGCGTGGGCTGCCGGTGCGGTGGTCGCGTGGGCTGCCGGTGCGGTGGTCGCACGGGCCGCCGGTGCGGTGTCAGGAACCGTGGCCGGCCACGGTTTCGCGCCGGACGGGGGCGGATGAGGCCATCAAGCCGATAGGAGTGGTCGGTAACCCTGGCCTACCACGGTTTCGCACCATTTCCGGGTGGTCCGGGTGGGCGGGCGGGGCGGACGCCTGGGAGGGAGCGATCCCTGCCGAGTCGGGGCGGGCCCGGTGGCCGGTCGTACGTATGGGACACGGGAACCACCGCACCGGCCGGGGCGGGTTCGCTGTCGACCGGCTGGCAAACCGTGGGTGATCACGGCTCCGCTCCGTCGCGGATCCGCCGGTGGAGGGAGGGCCCGGGTATGTCATGGCACATCTCGTACCGTTCGTACCGTCGTGGTGGGCACGCGTGGGGAATCGTGGCCGGCTTGGCCTTGCTCGGTTCGTTGCTGGTGGCCGTGACCCCGGCCGCGGCGCAGGAGCCGCCGTTCAGCCGCGGTATCGACGCGGCGTGCCCAGCCGAGACCCGGACACCGGACCGCTTCCCGGACGTGGCCGGCACGACCCACCGGGAGGCCATCAACTGCATCGCGGCCTACCAGGTCACCCTGGGCCGCTCCGGTCCCGACGGTCCCGTCTACGCCCCGGGCAGGGCCGTGACCCGGGAGCAGATGGCGACGTTCATCGCTCGCGCCATCGAGGCGACGGGTGAGGAGCTCCCGCTCGGTGATCCCTTCCCGGACGTCGGTGAGACCCACGCGGACAACGTACGCAAGCTCGTCGCCGCCGGCGTGGCCGAAGGCCGTGCGGACGGCACGTTCGGTCCGGATCTCCCCGTCACCAGGGCGCAGATGGCGTCGTTCATCGCCCGTGCGATCGAGAGCGTCACGGGCGATGAACTCCCCACCTCCTCGGTGTTCCCCGACGTGTCGGGCACCCACGCGACCAACATCGGCAAGCTGGCCGCGGTCGGGGTCGTGGCCGGCCGCGAGGACGGCACCTACGGACCCGATGAGTCGGTGACGCGCGCCCAGATGGCCGCGTTCCTGGCCCGGTCGCTGGCGGAGCTCGCCGACCGCGGGGCTCCACCACAGCTGCCCGAACCGCCGGGCAACACCGTGGTCGGATCGTCCACCACCTCGCTGCAGCCCGGGCAGGCACGCAACACCAACATCCACCTCGCTGCGGACTACATCGACGGCGACGTGATCCCGGCGGGCAGCTCCTACTCGCTGAACCAGGGGATCGGTCAGCGCACCTCCGCCCGCGGGTTCGTGGCCAACGGGTTCATCGACGGCGGTGAGCTCATCAGCGTGGTCGGGGGCGGGGTCAGCCAGATGGGCACGACCTTCCTCAATGCCGCGTGGTCCACCGGCATCCAGATCGACGATTTCCGGCAGCACACCATCTACTTCCCGCGCTACCCGATGTGCCGGGAGGCGACCCTGGCGTGGGGTCAGCTCGACGTGGTGGTGACCAACGACTCGCCCTACGACATCACCATCGACACCGGCTACAGCTCGGAATCGGTGACGGTCACCTTCCTCAGCGAACCGTGGGCCGAGGTCGAGTCCACGATCAGCGAGCCCTACGACGTCGGCGCGGTCGGCGGTCCCTTCACCGTGGACTGCGACCGCACCGTGACCTACCCCGACGGGACGAGCGCGAGCGAGAGCTACACCTGGCGCTACAACGAGGGCTACCCCGGCTGAGTGGCGTCGGTCTCGTGCCGACGCGTCATGGTGACCGGCCGAGAGGAGGGTGACCGGCCGCCCGACCCTGCGGTTCAGGCGTTGCCGCTGCGTCCGCGGATGCCGTCGGCCAGCAGGTCGGTCAGCCAGACGAAGCTGGCGTCGATGTCGACCGGGATCCCGAACCCACCGGCGAGCTCCAGCGACACGAACCCGTGCACCGCGCTGCGAACGCTCCGGGTGGCGTGGATCGCCGCGGCCTCGTCCAGCCCGAACCCCGCGAGCGCGGTGAGTACCGTGTGCATGACCTGCGCCCCGACCCGTTGCACCTCGGCGTCGGCGTCCTCGATCGATGGCACGGTGGTGGCGTAGAGCCCGGGGTGTTCGTGCGCGAAGCGCCGGTAGGCGGTCGCGATGCCCCGTACCGCGTCCTCGGCGCCGATGCCCACGGCGCCACGTTGCAGCTCTGCGCCGAGCACCGTCAGGGCCCGGATGGTGAGCAACCGGCGCAGCTCGTCGAGTCCGTCGATGTGGTTGTACAGCGATGGCGTGCGCACCCCGAGGTCCGCGGCGACCTTGCCCAACGCGAGCTGGTCGTAGCCGTCCCGGTCGATCAGTTCGGCCGCCGCGTCCACGATGCGTTCGGGGGTCAGGCCGGGTCGAGGTGGCATGGGCGGTCCCTGTCGTCGACGGCGCCGGGTCGCTCAGGCGTCGGTGCGGTCGGCGGTCAGCAACCTCAGCAGCGCGTCGCCGACCGCCCGGGGCTGTTCGGCGTGGGGGTAGTGCCCGGCACCGTCGATCAGGGCCACCTCGCCGTCCATGCGCCCGGCGATCGTCCTGGCCTCGGCGGCGGGGTCGTCGAAGTCCGGATCGGCGGTGCCCATGACCACCAACGTGCGGCTCGTGAGTTCGTCCAACCGGGGGTCGATGGCCTCACAGGTGCTCAGCGCCATGGCCCGGACCGCGGCGAGCCGTCCGGGTTGGGCGAGGTTGGTGCGGATCGCGGCGGTGTGGGCGTCGTGGTCCGCCGGCGGTGCGTCCCCCCACAGCTTGCCGTACCAGCCGACCCATCCCGCGACACCCCACGGCCCGGCCAGCATGGCTCGCAGCGCCAGCCGCTTGACGGCGGGGACGGGCACGTCGCGGACGAACGGTCCGATCAGGGTCGTGCTGGCCACCAGCCGCGGTGCCTGCGCCGCCGCCCAGGTCACCGCGGCCGCCCCGAAGCTGGTGCCGATCAGGTGCGCCGGGCCGGCACCGAGGTGCCCGAGCAGCGCGACGACGTCGTCACCGACGGTGGGCCGCTCGTGGTCGGTGAAGGTCGCGTCGGAATCCCCGTGGCCACGCAGATCCACCGTCACGACCCGGAAGCCCGCATCGAGCAGCAGCGGGGTCAGGTGCCGGTATTCGGTGCGCAGGTCACCGAGCCCCGGCAGGCAGACCACCAGCGGGCCGGAACCGGTGTCGTCGTAGGCGATCCGTCCGCCGGGACGGTTGAGGAACAGGGTGTCGGTCGTCATGTCCGGGTCTCCGGGGAGGTGCTGACCGGGCCGAGCGGATGCGGCTCGGACCCTTATGCGAACGGCCATAACTAAAAACTAACATAGTTAGTCTAGCTGTCAAGGGTGGCCGGTCAAGGGTCGGCCGGGCAACGGGGTCGGTCGGAGGCCGACGCGACGAGGCGGGCCTGCACGTGGGCCCCTGCGGGTCAGTGGCGCCGGAGCTGTTGCTCGACCAGGGCGCGAGCGACCTCGTGGACCTTGCGCTGACTGCGGCTCGACGCCTCGCGGAGCATGGCGAACGCCGTGTCGGCGTCGACCCGCCGATCGGCCATCAGGATCCCCTTGGCCTGACCGATCACGTCCCGACCGGCGATGGCCCGCTGGAGGTGGATCCGCTGATCCTCGGCCTCGTGCCGAGCCGCAGCGAGCTCCCGCTCCAGCGCGTGACCCCACCGGGCGAGGTCCTCGGACCGGACCGGCTCGCCGCGGTCGCCTGCGGCCCGTAACGCCCGGGTGCGGGCGAGGTCGGGCCCGACCAGCGAGGTGTAGCTCTCGACCGGCCCGATGCGGGAGTGTCCGGCACACACGCGCTCGAAGGCCTCCATCGGCGTCCGGTCCAACGCCGCGCTCGAGTACATGCACAGCAACTGTAACGAGCCCGGCTCGCCCACCGCGTCCCACCGTCGTTCCAACTCGAGCACCGCCTGGCACTGCCCGGCGTCCCACAGGACCGTCGCGAGGTCCCCACAGATCCGCATCGCACCGGACCGGGTCGCGGCGGCGGCGACCAGGCTGCTGGTCGCGGCCTCGAACCGCTCGCCATCGACCTCGCCGTCGATCACCAGTTCGGTCGCCAGTCGTTCGGAATCGACCGTGAGGTAGTCCCCCCGTGCCCGGGCCGCATCGACATCGACGCCGGCGGCGCCGAGTTCGCGTTCGACGGCGCGCTGATGGGGGATGGTCAGCACCGCGACCGCGAGGGAGCGCTCGAGCAGTGCGGGCAGCAGGAACGCCACGGCGGCGCTGGCGAGGTAGTCGTCGCCGTCGTAGAAACCCACCGGACCGTGGTGGGCCGGGGACGGCTCCGTGCTCACCCGGCGCTCGGGTGTGGCCGTGAACGGCTCCTGGCGACGCGGGTCGGGCATCCTGCCTCCCTCACGATGTCGGGCACGGACCGGCTGACCGCCTGCGGCACAGTGGACGACACGACACGAACCGTGTCCAGGAACGCTGGTACATCGGCCGTCGCACGCCACGCAGCGCACGACCCACGACCGCGCC
>PWLR01000178.1 GCA_003558435.1 Nitriliruptoraceae bacterium
GGGGTTCCATTTCGATCGGGCCGGTGCTCCGGCGGGGTGTCGCGGGGGACGTACGGGGTCGTGCGGCTCTCACGGGGTCGTGCGGCTCTCACGGGCGCGCGGGGGGTGCCGCCGGCGCTTCACGAGGCGGCGCCGGTGGTCGGCGGCTCGGCACCGCCACCGAGCTGCCTCGACAGGCCGGCGGCGGCCGAGGTCACGGCGGCCACCACGTCGGGCAGCCGGCCGTCGAGGCGGAACTTCGGGGCCGAGATGTTCAGCGACGCCACGATGCGGCCGCGGTAGTCGCGGACCGGGGCGGCGACCCCGATCAGGCCGACCTCGAACTCCTCGTCGACGACCGCGTAGCCGAGGCGCCTGGCCGTGACGATGCGCTCGTGCAGCTGCCGCACCGAGGTCGGACCGCCGCGGCCGCTGACCGCGAACGGCTCACCGTCGAGCAACTCCTCGAGTTCGCCCGAGTCGTGGTCGAGCACCAGCGCCCGGCCGGCGGACGAGTTGTGCACCGGGATGGTGCGCCCGACCCACCCGGCGGTCATCACGGCGCGGGCGGCCGGCGACTCGGTCTGGACCGTCACCACCTCGTGGCCGCGCAGCACCGCGAGGTGGCTGCGTTCGTGGGTGCGCTCGACCAGGGCCAGCAGCACCGGTGGCGCGAGTTCGAGCAGGCGCCGGTCACCGGCGCGGGCGGCCATCGCGAACAGGCCCCACCCGAGGCGGTAGGTGCGCGTCTCCGGGTCCCGCTCGACGAGCCCCGCGTCGTCGAGGACCCGCAGCATGCGCGAGACCTGCCCCTTGTCCATGCCGAGTCGTTCGGCGAGTCGGTTGACACCGATCCCGCCGGCGGCGATGACCTCGTCGGCACCCAACGCCGTGAAGAGGGACAATCCCCGCCTGAAGCTGCTCGCATCCGCCATGGGCGCGACTCTGACATACTCGACTAGACCCCGCAACCGATGTTGTCCATAGCGCAACGACGGCCCGGCGATGCCCCGACCGTGCCATCCGCGTCCGACCCACACCCGTCCACCGCCAGGGAGCCCGCATGTTCGATGTGCACGTGCATGCCGGGCCGTGCGTGGTCGAACGCGCGGCCGACGACCTCGACACGGTGGCGACCTACGAGGCCGCCGGGTTCGACGGGTGCGTGCTCAAGGGTCATTGCGAACCGACGGTGGGTCGCGCGGCGGCGGCCGGCAAGGGTCGCGACCTCGCCGTCCACGGCGGCATCGTGCTGAACGCCACGGTCGGTGGCTTCAACCCGGTCGCCGTCGCCGCCGCACTGAGCATGGGCGGTCGCGTGGTGTGGCTGCCGACCGTGGATGCCCGGGCCCACCACGCCTCCGGGTTGGACCACCCGCCCTCGTGCGCACCGGCGCTACCGCGTGGGCCGGGGTACGCGGCGCCGCCCGTCGACCCGTCGGGCACCGCCGCCCTGCGCACCGTGTTCGGGTTGATCGCCGATGCCGACGCGGTGCTGGCGACGGGCCACCTCGGCGCGGACGAGACCGCCTGGGTGGTGGCCGAGGCGCGCCGCTGCGGCGTCCGGCGCCTGCTGCTGACCCACCCGTCGTTCACCGTGCCCGGCCTGTCGGCGGCCGCCACCCGGGAACTGACCGATCAGGGTGCCGTCGCGGAGATCACCGCCTACCAGTGGTTGCACCAGGCCGGGATGGATGCATCGACGTTGGCCGCGTTCATCCGCGCGGTCGGGTACCCGCACTGCTTGCTGTCGTCGGACGTCGGCCAGCCCACCTCGCCGTCAGCCCCACAGGCACTCGCCGATCTGATCGAGGCGCTGACGGCCGAAGGGCTGGACCGCGGCGCCCTGCGGGCGATGGCCTCCGAGATCCCCGCGACACTCGTCACGCCGTGACCCCCACGCGCGAGCGGCCCAGCGAGCGGCCCGGCCACCACCCCGACGATCACCCACGACACTGGCAGCCAGACGCGACACCGGCCGCCAGCGGCGATGCCAGCGAAGCGGCGATCAGCCGCGACACTCGTCACGCCGTGCCCCCGCGCGGTCCCCGGGCGGAAGTTCGCGAGCCGTGCGGGGGTTGAGGTTGGTGCAGCCGCTGATGACCTGCCACCGGAGGAGAAGACCACGTGCCACGTTCACCGTTCCGACTCGTGGCCGCCGCGCTGGCCTCGGGCGTGATCCTCGCCGCGTGCAGCGGCCAGGGCGCGGACGAGCTCGCCGGTCCACCGGTCCCGGATCGCACCTACGAGACCTTCGAGGGCGGGTCGACCTCCTTGGAGGCCTTCGAGGGTGAACCGATGGTGGTCAACTTCTTCGCCTCCTGGTGTCCGCCCTGCGTCGCGGAGATGCCGGACTTCGAGCGCGTCCACCTCGCCGTGCAGGACCGGGTCCGCTTCGTCGGGCTCAACACCCAGGACAACCTCGCCGCCGCCCAGGACCTGGTCGAACGGACCGGCGTCACCTACGACATCGGGCTGGATCCCGACGGCGAGCTGTTCCGCGACTTCGAGGTGATCGCGATGCCGAGCACGTTCTTCGTCGACGCCGACGGGGCCGTCGTGCATCGGCACGCCGGGTTGATGACCGAACAGCAACTGCGGGACCTGGTGGACGAACACCTCCTCGACGGTGATCAGGCGGCTTGATGGAGATCCCCTTCGCGCTGGCGTTCACCGCGGGCCTCGTCGCGACCATCAACCCCTGCGGTTTCGCGATGCTGCCCGCCTACCTGTCGTACTTCATGGGCCTGGACGACGACCAGGCCGCCCCCGCCTCCGCCGCCGGCGGTATCGGCCGGGGGTTGCTCGTCGGTGCCGTGGTGTCCGCCGGCTTCCTGACCGTGTTCGGTCTGGCCGGCATCCTGATCACCCTGGGGGTCCAGGCCGTGGTGGAGATGCTGCCCTGGGCCGCCATGATCGTTGGCGTCGGGGTCGTCGGGTTGGGCATCGCCATGCTGGGCGGCTTCGAGATGCGAGCCGTGCTCCCGAAGCTCGGCAGGGCCAGCGAGGGTCGGCAGCTACGCGGGGTGTTCCTGTTCGGGGTCTCCTACGCGGTCGCCTCGTTGTCGTGCACCCTGCCCGTCTTCCTCATCGTGGTGGCGGGAGCCATCCCCCAGCTCGGTTTCGTCGCCGGGGTGGCGACGTTCCTGGTCTACGGGATCGGCATGTCGACGCTACTGCTGGTGGTCACCCTCGCCCTGGCGGTCGGCAAGGGCGCGGTCATCGGGTGGCTACGCCGCTCCTCGCAGTACGTCAACCGGATCGCCGGAGGCATCCTCATCCTGGCGGGGACCTACATCGTGGTGTTCTGGGTCACGACGTTGAGCGGGGACGGCACCTCGCCGCTGGCTGCTGTGGTGTGGGTCGAGCGGCTGTCGTCGACCGCGACCAACTGGGTCGCCGATCGGGCCCTGTCGTTGGGGATCGCGTCGGCCGTGCTGCTGACGGCGGTGACCGCCCCCGTCGTGTGGCGACTCCGACGCACGGCTCGTACCGGAGCTCGGCCCGGGACCCGCTCGGAGGCGCGCTCGCAGGCCGACCCCGAGGTCGGTTCCGAAGGCCGTTGACCGGCCCGAGCGCGGGCCCCGCTCACTCAACCCCGTCGCCGTCCACATGACGGCCCGAACATCAGGAACCGATCCCATGCCAAGAGCTATCTGGAACGGCCAGGTCATCGCCGACGCCCCCGAGACCCTCATGGTCGAAGGCAACCACTACTTCCCGCCCGCCACCGTCGATGCCACGCTGGTGCGTGCGAGCGACACCACGACGCGCTGCCACTGGAAGGGCGAGGCGTCCTACGTCGACCTGGTCGTGAACGGCGAGGTCGGTCCCGACGCTGCCTGGTACTACCCGGAGCCGCTCGAGAAGGCGACCGACATCACCGGCCACTACGCCTTCGGCCGCGGGGTCACGATCGAGCCGTGACCCGTGACGACGCGCGTTGCGTGAGACCGTGACGGACGGGCACGACACCGGCTTTCGCGCCGAGCACGACGCCGGCAAGCGCGCCAGGGCGCGACACCGTGAGCGCGCCGGGCGCGACACCGGGGGTAGATTCCGTCGGAGAGCGAGCCCAGCGGCGACGAGGAGACCCAGGTGGCGAACCGCGTGCGACAGACGGAGACGGCGGGAACCCGGCGCGACCCCTCGGCACCGAAGGGCCATCCGACGCCGGGGCGCAAACAGCGCAACGCGCAGGCCCGTGCCCGGGCGCGCCGGCACCGGCGCAACGTGCGCTTGTGGTGGACGGGTCTGGCGATCGTGGTGGTCGGCTCGCTGGCCGCGCTGATCGTGACCGGGACCGGCTGACCCGCGACCGAGTCCCGCGCCTAGTCCCGGGTGACGGCCATCTCCCCGAGTTCCGACCAGTCATCCTGATCGAGTTCGAAGTTCACGACCCGGGGCGTCTCGACCAGGTAGGGCGGCAGGGTGCGCTGCGCCTCCTTGAAGTGGTCGGACTGCACGTGCGCTCCGCCGGCCTCGCCGTCGCGGAAGGCCTCGACCAGGACGTACTCGTCGGGGTCCTCGATGCTGCGTGACCAGTCGAACCACAGACACCCCGGTTCGTTCCGGGTGGCCTCCGTGAACGCCGACGCGATCTGGGGCCAATCGTCGGCGTGGTCGGGCCGGACACGGAACTTGGCGGTGATGAAGATCATGGCTGCCTCGTCGGGTCGTCGACCGCCCGAGGATAGGGCGACGACCCGCCGCGGTTCCCGACCTATCGGACCTGCCGCCTGATGACTAGCGGACCACCAGCACGGGGCACTGCGCGTGATGGAGGACCTGCTGGGAGACCGACCCGACCAGCAGACCACGGAAGCCGCCGTGGCCGCGGCTACCGACCACGACCATGTCCGCCTCGCGGCTCATCTCGATCAGGGTCTTCGCGGGATCGCGAGCCACCACCAGTCGCTTGATCACCGGCCCGGTGTCGTCGGCGCCGATCGAGCTGAGCGCATCGTGGATGAGCCGCTCCGCCTGCTGCCGTGCGATGGTCTCCTGCTCCGCGCGGTCCTCTCGCTCCCGCGCCGTGAGCCGCTCCATGGACTCGGCCGAGAGGTGGGAGTACGAGTACGGGTTGTGGCTGCGGACCGCAGGCGACGTGTAGGCGTGCACCACGACCAGGGCCGTATCACCCCGCAGCTTCGCCTCGCTCCAGGCCCAGGCGAGGGCTCGGTTCGATGCGGCGGACCCATCCGCTCCGACGACGATCTCCATCATGTCTCTACTCCCTACCCGTGCTCGGGGCCGCGTTCGGCCGGTACAGATCCGCCGGTACACATCCCTCGGCCGCTCTGGTTCGGTGCCGGATCGGGTGCGGTATCTGGGTGAGGGCACCATCATGGAGCACGGGACCCGCGGACCGACAGGGTCGGAGGACCACGTTCGGACGCTGAAGGGCCCCAGCGTCGCGAGCGCTCGTCGTGGTCAGCGCAGCGCGCGGTTGACCGCGCTGACGAGCGCCTCGAGCGAAGCCGTCACGATGTTGGCATGGATCCCGACGCCCCACAGGGTCCGACCCTCGACGGCGCACTCGATGTAGGCCGCGGCCGTCGCGTCGTGGCCCGACGACATCGCATGCTCGCTGTAGTCGAGGACCCGGACATCGACGCCGCGGGTCCCGAGCGCCGCGCAGAAGGCGTCGATCGGGCCGTTGCCGCGTCCCTCCAGGGTGAGCCGCTCCCCCGCGTCCTCGAGGTCGACGGACAGGTCGTCGATCTGATCGGCCCGCGAGACCTGGCGGCTGCCGAGCAGCCGGAAGCGCCCCCAGGGACCGGCGCGTGAGGGCAGGTACTCGTCGACGAAGATCGCGTGCATGTCGGCGCTGGAGACCTCACCGCCCGCGGTCTCCGTGCGGGCCTGCACCACGTGGCTGAACTCGATCTGGAGCCGACGCGGGAGGTCGAGTTGGTGCTCGGCCTTCATGATGTAGGCGACGCCGCCCTTGCCGGACTGGGAGTTGACGCGGATGACCGCTTCGTAGGTGCGTCCGACGTCCTTGGGGTCGACCGGCAGGTAGGGCACCGCCCAGGTCATCTCGTCGACGTGGATCCCGGCCGCGTCGGCGTCGCGTTGCAACGCCTCGAGGCCCTTCTTGATCGCGTCCTGGTGGCTACCCGAGAAGGCGGTGTAGACCAGGTCCCCGCCCCAGGGATGGCGTTCGGGGACCGGTAGCTGGTTGCAGTGCTCGACGACCCGCTTGATCTCGTCGAGGTCCGACAGATCGATCATCGGATCGATGCCCTGCGTGAACAGGTTCATCCCGAGGGTGACCAGGCACACGTTGCCGGTGCGCTCGCCGTTACCGAACAGGCAGCCCTCGACCCGGTCCGCACCGGCCATGAGCCCGAGCTCGGCCGCGGCCACCGCGGTGCCCCGGTCGTTGTGGGGGTGCAGCGAGAGCACGATCGAATCGCGGCGCGCCAGGTTGCGGTGCATCCACTCGATCGAGTCCGCGTAGACGTTGGGCGTCGCCATCTCGACGGTCGCGGGCAGGTTGAACACCAGCGGGCGTTCCGGGGTCGGCTCGAGCACCTCGCCCACGGCGTCACAGATCGCGACCGCGAACTCGAGCTCCGTACCGGTGTAGGACTCCGGGGAGTACTGCCAGAGGATGTCGGTCTCCGGGGTGATGGTGTCGGCGAACTTCATGGCCACCCGGGCAGCGCCGGTGGCGATGTCGATGATCCCGGCCCGGTCCAGACCGAAGACCACCCGGCGCTGCACCACCGAGGTCGAGTTGTAGAAGTGCACCATCGCCTGGTCGGCCCCGCGCAACGACTCGAAGGTCCGTTCGATCAGCGGCTCGCGGCACTGGGTGAGCACCTGGATCACCACGTCGTCGGGGATGAGGTCGTCCTCGATCAGCCGGCGGACGAAGTCGAAGTCGAGCTGGCTGGCGGCCGGGAACCCGACCTCGATCTCCTTGAAGCCCATCGACACCAGCAGCTCGAACATGCGCAGCTTGCGCTCGCTGTCCATCGGGTCGATCAGAGCCTGGTTGCCGTCGCGCAGGTCCACGGCGGCCCAGCGGGGCGCGCGTTCGATGCGGCGGCTCGGCCAGGTGCGGTCGGGCAGTTCGACCGTGAGCTGCTCGTGGTAGGGCTCGTAACGGGAGAACGGCATCCCGGACGGCTGCTGGACCGGGGTCCAGGCACGAGCGGATCGAGGTGCGGCAGGGGTGGCACTCATGGCGGCGGTTCTCCTCGCGGTCATCATCGTGACGCGGTCGTCATCGTGACCGGCAGCACGGAAACCACCGCGGCGAGGGAGCCGGTCTAGCCGACCTCGCCGCGGCCGCGAAGGAGGAGCTGCTCGGTGCGCCGCATGGGCGGCAGGGTAGACAACCACGAGGCGTTGCGCCATCCGCTGCGACCCCCGAGGTGGGGCCG
Source organism: Nitriliruptoraceae bacterium (assembly GCA_003558435.1). Lineage (GTDB taxonomy): Bacteria > Actinomycetota > Nitriliruptoria > Nitriliruptorales > Nitriliruptoraceae > PWLR01. Next base: position 7,377 of record PWLR01000178.1, read on the forward strand.
TTCGGCCCCCGGCATCCAACCGGTTGTGCCCTAGAGATCGCCCAACGCCACGGGGATGGTGCACGAACGGTCGGCGCACCCCGCGTGATGTCGTTCACGACGCCCGGCCCGTTGGGAGCCCATCCGTGGAGAACCTCGCCGTCCTCAGCCTGCTCGCCTTCTTGCCGATCCTGGTGATCGGGATCCTGCTCGTCGGCCTGCGATGGTCCGCTCGTAACGCGATGGCGGTGGGTTTCGTCGTGGTGGTCGTCGTGTCGTTCGGGGTCTGGGAGGTCGAACCCGTCGCCATCGCCGCCTCGGTCGTCGAGGGCCTGGGCATCTCGCTCGACATCCTCTACATCGTGTTCGGGGCGTTGCTGTTGCTGGCCACCATGACCGCGTCCGGTGCGATGTCGAGCATCCGGGCCGCGTTCACCCGGGTCAGTCCCGACCGACGCGTCCAGGCGGTGATCATCGCCTGGCTGTTCGGCTCGTTCATCGAGGGCGCGTCGGGCTTCGGCACGCCGGCCGCCGTGGCCGCACCGTTGCTGCTCGCGCTCGGGTTCCCCGCGATGGCGGCGGTGATGTGCGGGTTGATCATCCAGTCGACACCGGTGACCTTCGGGGCGCTCGGCACCCCGGTGATCATCGGGGTGAACGGCGGGTTGGCGGGGACCGCGGCCGAGGCCAGCATCGTGGAGGGGGGTGGCACGCTCAGCGGCTACCTCGGGGACGTGGCGCTCGGGGCCGCCACCGTCCACGGGATCGTCGGGCTCCTGATCCCGCTGTTCATGGTGTGCCTGCTCACCCGCTTCTTCGGACCGAACAAGCGCTTCAGCGAGGGGCTCGCGATCTGGCCGTTCGCGATCTTCGCCGCGCTCGCGATGATCGTGCCCTACTGGCTGACCGCGTGGCTGCTGGGTCCGGAGTTCCCGTCGCTGTTCGGTGGCCTGATCGGGCTCGCGATCGTGATCACCGCCACCCGCAAGGGGTTCCTGCAGCCGGCCACGCCCTGGCAGTTCGCCGAGCGCAGCACCTGGGCGGACGAGTGGATGGGGGACCTGAAGCCCGATGACGCCGCTCCCCGCCAGGTCATCGGCACCGCGCGCGCCTGGTCGCCCTACGTGCTGCTCGCCGGGATCCTGGTCCTCACCCGCATCCCCGAACTCGGGCTGCAGGCGGCGCTCCAGGGCGTGAACCCGACCTGGTCCGACATCTTCGGGGTCGAGGGCCTCAACGCCGGGTTCCAGTTCCTCTACCTGCCCGGCTTCGTGTTCCTGGTGGCCGTGATCGCCAGCTACGGGCTGCACCGCATGAAGCTCAGCGAGATCCGGTCCTCGTGGGCCACGGCCGGCAAACAGATCGTGAAGGCCGCGCCCGCGATCCTGATCGCGGTGCCCCTGGTCCGGATCTTCATCAACTCCGGCGTCGACTTCAACGCCAGCGACCTGGCGTCGATGCCGCTGACCCTCGCGGAGGGCGCCGCCGCGGCCACCGGGTCGGCGTGGCCGCTGGTCGCGCCCTTCGTGGGCGGGCTGGGAGCGTTCGCCGCCGGCTCCAACACGATCAGCAACCTGATGTTCTCCCAGTTCCAGTTCGCCACCGCGGAGGGCATCGGCGTGGCCACCGTCCCGATCGTGGCCGCACAGGCCGTGGGGGGCGCCGCGGGCAACATGCTCACCGTCCACAACGTGGTCGCGGCCGCCGCCACCGTCGGATTGGTCGGACGGGAAGGCGATCTGATGCGTAAGGTCGCCATCCCCTGCCTGTATTACCTGTTCGTCGCGGGGATCGTCAGCTACCTGATCGTGTGGGGTGTCGGCCTCAACGCCGGGACCGCCGGACTGGTGATCGCGTTGGCGGTCGCCGGTCTGGTGATCCGGGCGGCGGCCAAGGAACGAAGCGCGAGCGAGCCGTCCCCGAGGAGTGATGTGTGACCACCACCGAGGGCGCGAGACGACGACCGTGGGCCCGACGCGCAGCCGCCAAGGCCGGTCCGCTGCCGTGGCTGGAGGCGGGCTCCGGGCTGACCGACCGCGAACGGGCACTGCTCACCGCCGTGCACGGACTCGTCGGTGACGACGGTCTCCGCGCCGGCGAACTCGGCCGGGCGACCTACCGCCGGGACGCGTCGTTCCTCAACGCCGACCCGTTGGGGGTCGCACTGCCGTGGACCGTGGAGCAGACCGCCGCGGTGGTGCGGGCCTGCCGGGACCACGGGGTGCCGTTCACCCCGCGGGCCGCCGGCACGGGCCTGGCGGGTGGCGCGACACCCACCGGCGAGGGTGGCGTGCGCCCGTTGGTGGTCAGCGTCGCGCGGATGGACCGGTTGCGCGAACTGGACGTGACCAACCGACGGGCGTGGGTCGAGCCCGGCCTCGTCAACGCACGTCTCGGCCGCGCCGCGGCGGTCCACGGTCTGCGGTTCGCCCCGGACCCCGCCAGCCAGATCGCGGCCACCCTCGGCGGCAACGTCTCGACCAACGCCGGCGGGATCCACGTGCTGACCTACGGCGTGATGAGCCAGCACGTGCTGGCGGTGGAACTGATGGACGCCGACGGGGTCGTGCACCTGCTCGACGGCACCGCACCGGAACTGGCGGGTATCGACCTCCGCGGTGTGAGCGTCGGGGGCGAGGGCACGCTCGGGATCGTCACGGGCGCCTGCCTGCGCCTGCTCCCGGCTCCCCCGTCGGTCGGCACGATGCTGGCCGGGTTCCCATCGCTGCGGCAGGCCGCGGCCATGGTCGGCGACCTGGTGACCTCCGACCGCCTTCCCGACGCGGTGGAGCTGATGGACGCGCGCGCGGTCGGCCTCGTGGAGGGCTACGCGAACGCGGGCTACCCCATCGACGCGGCGGCCGTGCTGCTGATCGAGTTCGAGGGCCTGCCCCACGCGGTCGCGGCCGGGATCGACACCGCCGAGGCCCTGGCACAGGCCAACGGCGCCACCTCGGTCACCCGGGCGCAGGACGCCGCGGAACGGGCCCGGATCTGGAAGGGGCGCAAGGCCGTCGCCGGCGCCATCGCCAAACGCGCCCCCGACTTCTTCCTCCAGGACGTGGTGGTCCCGCGCTCGCGTCTGGGCGAGATGCTCGACGCGGTGGTCGCCATCGGCGAGCGTGAACGCCTGGAGATCCTCAACGTCGTGCACGCGGGCGACGGCAACCTGCACCCGTTCGTGCTGTTCGACCGGCGCGAGCAGGGGGTCCTCGACCGGGTCTTCGCGGCCGGCCACGACATCGTCACCACCGCGCTCGACCTCGACGGGACCGTGACCGGCGAGCACGGCGTCGGCATCGAGAAGCGCGACTTCCTGTCCCAGGTGTTCAGCGAGGACGACCTGGCCGTCCAACGCGCGGTCCGCGAGGCGATCGAGCCCAGCGGGCTCGCCAACCCCGACAAGGTGCTCCCCAGCACCGTCGGATGCCTGGAGGCCCGTATGGTCCCGGAAGGTGCCTGGGTATGACCGCCACCACCGGCGAGCTCACCACCGCCGAGCAGGTCCGCGAGGCGATCATGGACGCCCGGCGGGACGTGACCCCGGTGGAGATCCGCAGCGGCGGCAGCGTGCTCGACCGGCTCCCGACCGGCGATCACCCGGTGCTCTCGGTCGCCGGGATGACCGGGGTCGTGGCGCACGCCGCCGAGGACCTGACCGTCACCGTGCGGGCCGGGACCCCGCTGACGGAGCTGTCGCAGGTGCTCGCCGACGCCGGCCAGGAATGCCCGATCGAACCGACCGGCGGGGCGGGTTCGACCGTCGGCGGACGCATCGCCACCGCGCTCGCCGGACCCCGCCAGCTCGGGGCGGGACGGGTCCGCGACTGGCTGCTCCGCATCCGGTTCGTGACGGGGGCGGGACAGATCGCGACGGCCGGCGGGGTGACCGTCAAGGACGTCACCGGTTACGACCTGTGCCGGCTGATGACCGGATCGTGGGGGACGCTCGGCGTGATCACCGAGGTGACGCTCAAGCTGCGCCCGTTGGCGCGGCACCGCGCGTGGTACGCCACGGACCGCCCGCGCCACGACCTCGACGCCCTGCTGTACCGCCCGAGCGCATCGATCACGACCCGGGAGCGCACCCACGTGCTGCTCGAGGGACATCCCGACGACGCGGCCGAGCAGGCTGCGCTGGCCGCGCTGGTCCCGGCCGACCCACCGACGCTGCCCGTCACCGCCCGTGCCTCGGTCGACCCCGCCCGCCTGGTCGGGCTGGTGGAGGAGTGCGAGACCCTCGGCCTGGTGTGGGCGGCGCAGGACGGTGTCGGGGTGTGCCACCTCGACGGTGACGGCGACCGGCTGGATGCCGCCCGCACTGCGGCGGAGAAGCGAGGTGGTGCGTTGCTCGTGCTCGATCCGCATCTGCAACGGCCGGCCTTCGGTTCGCGGGGTTCGTCCCCGATCGACGAACGCGTCAGACGGACGCTGGATCCCGATGCGGTGCTCGCACCCTGGAGGTGGACCCGATGACGACGCCGGAGCCGATCGATCGGCCGACACCGCCCGAGCCGCCGGCCGTGCCCGGCCCGTCGGCACCGCCCGGCACGGCCACCTCGCCGCACACGGTCACCGAACCGTCCATCTTCGATGCGGACCTGCTCGCCCAGTGCGTGCAGTGCGGGTTCTGCCTGTCCTCGTGCCCCACCTACGAGGTCACCCACCTCGAGGAGCACGGCCCGCGCGGGCGCATCCTCGCGATGCGCCTCGCCGACGCCGGGGATCTCCCGCTCACCGACCCGGACGTGAAGGAGTCGCTCGAGACCTGCGTGCAGTGCCGGGCCTGCGAACTGGTGTGCCCCTCGCTGGTCGAGTTCGGCGCGCTGATCGAGACCGCCCGCACCGAGATCGCGCGGCGCGAACCGCCCCGTGGGCTGCGTGGCCTCGCGCACCGCGTCGGGTTCTTCGCACTGGCCCGGCGGTCGTGGCTGCGCGCCGGCGTCGCCGGGCTGGCGATCATGCAACTGCTGCGGCTCGACCGGGTCCTGCCGGACACCGTGCGTCCCGCCCGGCGGGTCCGACTCCGGGAGCTGCGGCGCGGCTACCAGCGACCCCGAGGGATCCGCACCCGCGGGCCCGCCTACGTGTTCCGAGGGTGTGTGATGGACCAGATGTTCCGCGCCACCCATCAGGCGGTCGCCGACGTGCTGGGTTCGATCGGCTACGACCCCCGGTTCGAGCCGGCCCCGCCATGCTGCGGTGCGCTGCACACCCACGCAGGTCGCGAGGATCAGGCCCGGGGCCTGGCCCAACAGACCATCCGGGCCTACGCGGGCACGGAGGGACCGATCGTGGTCGATTCGGCCGGTTGCGGGGCCGCCATGAAGGAGTTCGGCCATCTGCTGGGGACCCCGGAGGCCGAGGCCTTCAGCGCCCGCGTGGTCGATCTCAGCGAAGTCGTCACCCCCGCGGAGGTCGCGGCACGCGCACGGCCGATCCCGCTGGAGCTCGCCTACCAGGCGCCGTGCCACGGACGTAACGTCCAGCGGCTCGGGGACCTACCGCTGGCGTTGCTGCGCGCCATCCCCGAACTGACGCTGATCGAGCCGGACGACGAGCACCTGTGCTGCGGGTCCGGTGGCATCTACTCGATCGAACAGCCGGACTTCGGCAACGCGCTGCTCGAGAAGAAGGACGCCTCGCTGCAGCGCACCGGCGCGCGAGGTGTGGTGTCGGGCAACCCGGGCTGCGCGATGCAGATCGCCCGAGCCGGGTGGGAGATCCACCATCCGGCGGAGCTGCTGGCGCGTGCGATGCGCCCCGGCGGGCCGGTGTGAACCTTCGACCGCTGCCCCTTCGCCCCCCGGCTCGTCGGACGCGTCGGCGGTCGTGGCCCCCGGCACACTGACCGACTGGCCGCGGCTGACGCGGAGGGCCGTTCGGGCGCCTCCGGCCCGGCCACGGAGGAACCTCCCCGATGGCGGACGACCCGACCCCCCTCGCCGACCTGCTCGCCGCCGGACTCGACGGCGGTGGTGACGACCTCGACCGGATCGCGTGGCCCGCAGCGGCCGACCGCCGCGACCGGTTCCTCACCTTGCACCGGATCTACGCACTGCACACCGCTCCGCTCGCGCAGGTGGGTGAGCACGTCCGGTGGCAGCACCATCCGGCCGTCGCCGCGCTCAAGAACCGACTCGAAGCCATCTGGATCGCGGAGCTCGACCAGGGCACACGCCCGCTGCAGGACCCGGAACGCACCGAAGACGAGATGCGCAGGCTCGCCGCCCGGGACCGCTCGCCCGACATCTACCGCTGGATCGCCTCGCACGCCTCGTGGCAGGAAGCCCTGCACTTCCTGGCGCTCGAAGGCGGCCCCGACGACGTGTTCGACGACCTGGTCGCGGTCTGCCAGGTCGGGCTCCCACTCGGGTCCGCCAAGATGGAGCTGGCCAACAACTACTGGGACGAGATGGGCAACGGGCAGTTCGACAAGGTGCACAACGTGCTCTACCGACGCTTCGTCGAAGCCGTGGACCTGCCGAGCATCCCCCTGGACGGGCAGCCGGTCGAGGCCCTGGAACGCTCGGCCGTCCTGGGCCTCGTCGCGTCGAGCCGCTTCCTGCAGCCGGAGATGATCGGGGCGCTCGGCCTGATCGAGCTGGAGGCCGGCCCCCACTGCCGGTACGTGGACCGGGGCCTGGAACGCCTGGGCGCGTCGGACGAGGCGCGCGAGTTCTACCAGATGCACGCGGTGGTCGATCCCGTGCACGGCCAGGGCTGGCTCCGGCACGGTGTCGGCCCGCTGGTGGCCGACAACCCGGCATGGGGGCCGCGCATCCTGCGCGGAGCCCGGTGGAAGAGCCAGGTCAACAACCGTTTCTTCCGGTGGGCGGAACGGACGCTCGTGCCCGTCGCCGCCTGAGCGCCGGGAGCGTTGCGGACCGCGTCGCGGCCGGACCGGCGGCGGGGTACGACAACCGCCCCCCGGTCACGATGACCACGGCCACGGTCGCCACGGTGACGAGGGCGAAGGCGATCACGTCGCCGGTGGTGCTCCGCGGCACGAGCTCCCCGGCGACGTTGAAGCCGGCGTGGGCGAGCACGACGATCAGGATGCTGCCTCCGGCGCCGTTGGCCAGCCAGAGGTAGAGCACGCTCAACTCGACGAGCACGAGGTTGGTGAGCCAGAAGCGCGGAGAACCGAAGCCGAGTCCGTGCTGGTAGGAGCCCTCGACGAAGTACAGGGGAAGGTGCCAGAGGGCCCAGAACACGCCGATCCCCACCGCCGCGAACACCGGGCGTGCCCGGGCCTGCCAGAGGTCGGACGCCGCCCCCCGCCAACCCGGCTCCTCGACGAGCCCTGCCGCCAGCGCGAACGCGACCACCCCGCCCACGGACCCGAGGCGGTGATCGGGAGCGATCGCGGCCGCACCGGTCGCGCCGGCGAGGCCGGAGCCCAGCAGCGCAGGACCCGCGGCCACGGCGACGAGCGCCCACCACCACCCCGCAGCGATCCCACGCGGGTCCCAGATCCGCCGCACGAACGCTCGGCGGTAGGCCGGGCTGCGCCGGCGCACCACCCATGCCGCACCCACGAGCGGACCGAGCCCGCCGGTCAGGAACAGCATCGCCACCAGCGGAGCGGGAGGCGCGGGCCACCCCGCGGCGAGCCACCACAGCGACCAGGTCCAGGCGAACGCCACGACGAAGTACGGCGCGACAGCCACACGGGGGTGCTCGCTCATGACGACCTCCCACCTCCTTCACCCCAGCCGCTGCGTCACTCCCACCGGAACCGGACGACCGCCAGCACGGCGCCGGCGACCGCCCAGGCACCCACGACGGCCAGTTCGCGGACGAGCAGCCCGCCGGTGGTGAAGGCCTCGCGGACCGCGTCGACCGCCGGGGCGATCGGCAGCCAGGCGACGATCGTCGGGATGATCCCCGGGAGCGCGTCGCCGAGCGGGAAGATGCCCGAGAGGAACACCAGTGGCAGGAACGTCGCCAGGGTGATCGCCGGGACCGTGTCGGCGTCGGGCGCGAGCGCCGCCGCCGCCAGGCCGAGCGCCGCGAAGGCGACGACGGTGACCACCAGGACCAGCAGCAGCGCCGGCCAGGCCGTAGCCGCCGGGGCCGTGTCGTGGAGCAGCCAACCGGCACCGAGGACGATCCCCACGGTGATCGACACGATCCACAGGACCGACAGCATGCGACCGGCAACGAACGCCCAGGCCGGGAGCGGGGTCCCCCGCAGCCGCTTGAGCACGCCCTGATCGCGCGCAGCGGCGATCAGTTCCGGCATCGCGACGTAGGCGATCAGCGCTGCGCCGAACACCGGCATCCCCGTGGTCATCCACGCCGCGAAGCTCAGCCCGTCGATCTCCGGGTTGCCCACCGCGACGGGGAGCACGGTCACGAACAACGTGGGCAGGACCAACGCGAACCCGGCGAACACCGGCTCGCGCCAGATGCTCCGATTCGCATGTCGCCACTGCCCCCACACCATGCCGACCGGTCCGTTCGAACCGGCCGTGAGGACGCCCGGGCGGCGGTCACGGCGCACACCGGCGCGGGGCCCCGTCGCCGCACGCGCTTCGCGCCCGTAGGCGGTGATCGCGAGGATCGCGCCGGCTCCACCCCAGGCCAGGAGCGCGAGCAGGCTGGCCGGGGCCACACCGCTGCCGACGACACCGAGCTGGAGGGGCGCGGCCAACACCTCGACGGCGTGACGCAGCGGCAGGGACCAGCCGATCGCCTCGAGCCACCGCGGCATCGTGGTGCCGAAGCCGTACAGGTCGGATACGAAGCCGAGCAGCACGACCGCGCCCATCGTCACGCTGAGCACGGTCTGGGAGCTGCGCACCAGCAGGGCGAGCGCCAGGCCGAGGGCCGCGAACGTCACGATCGTGACCAACAGGCCGAGCACGAAGGCGGGCAGGGTCCGCGGGGTCACCTCGAGCCCGTAGGCGCCCATCCCGACGACGAGCATCACCACCGTCCCCGTCATCGCGACCCAGACGGCGGCCCCGAGTCGTCCGGCGAGGTAGGCCCAGGCCGGCAGGGGCGTGCCCCGGACCCGTTTGAGGACTCCCTGCTCGGCGGCCAGCGCCACCGAGAAGGGCAGCATGACGAACGCGGCCATCGCGACCGCGAACACCGCAGCTCCAGGCACGAGTCGCTGGATCACCGCGTCGCCGGCGGCGCCCCCCGTACCCATCGCCAGGCCGCTGACCGTGAGGAACAGCACCGGGAACAACACGGACACCAGCAGCGAGACCGGGGTCCGCCAGGTGTCCCGACTCGCGTGCACCACCTGGTCGCGGCACAACGTCCAGACCGACGGGCGACGTCGCGGCAGGTCCGTGACCACGGTGGCACGGCGCTCGGGCACCTGTACGGGGGCGGTGTGCAGGTCAGCCATCGCCGGACCTCGTGGCCGCACCGATCAGGTCGAGGTAGGCCTCCTCGAAACTGCCGTGCCGCAGCCGGAGTTGCTCGAACTCGACATCGTGCACCACCGCCCAGCGGGTGAGCACCGCCAGATCACCGGTCGGTGACACGGTCTCCACCACCACGACGTGACCGTCGGCCTGCAGGTCACCCACGACCGGGGGCAGCCGTGACACGTCGACGTCCGGTGGAAGCCGGAACTCGATCACGACACGGCCGCCGGCCACCCGGTCGACCAGCTCGTCCGGGGTGCCGAGTGCCACCAGCTCGCCGGCGGCGACGACCGCGACCCGGTCGGCCAGTCGGTAGGCCTCCTCCATGTAGTGGGTGGTGAGGATCACCGTCTTGCCGACCTCGCAGAGACCGGCGACCACGTCCCAGGCCTGCCTCCGGGCGGAGGGATCGAACCCGGTGGTGGGCTCGTCGAGGAACAGCACGTCCGGGTCGCCGATCAGCCCGAGCGCGAGGTCGAGGCGCCGCCGTTGGCCGCCGGAGAGCGTCTTCGTGCGCTCATCGGCCTTTCCGGTCAGCCCGACGAGCGCGATCACCTCATCGATGCCCCGGGGCGAGGGGTAGAGGCCCGCGTGCAGCGTGACCAGCTCGCGCACACTGAAGCGTTCCTCGATGCCGCACTCCTGCAGCACGATGCCGATGCGCTCGCGGAAGGCTCGGCCTCCGGTCGCGGGGTCGAATCCGGCCACCTCGACGCGGCCGCTCGACGGCCGGCGATGGCCCTCCAGGATCTCGACGGTCGTGGTCTTGCCCGCCCCGTTCGGACCCACGATCGCGAAGACCTCGCCCTCCTCGACCGTGAGACTGAGGCCGCGCACCGCGTGGTTGTCGCCGTAACGCTTGTGTAGGTCCTCCACGATCACGACCGCCATCAGCTCACCTCCGGCTGCGCGGTGGATGTCCGGGGAACCTCTCACCGCCTCGGTCGATGGTCCACCACGGCAACGGCCGCAGCCAGGGACGAAGGTCATCCACCGAGGGGTCCCGCAGGACGAGGGTCCCGCCGGACCACCGCGTCGGACCCGGTACCGGGCAGCGATCGCCGCGTTGCCTCGGACGGGTCGGCGGGACCTGCCTCGCCCAGGGGTGCTCGCCACCCCGTGGCGGCTCGAGCGGACCGAGCGGTGACCGGCACCTCGAGGGTCACGACACCGTGGTCGCCAGGACCTCATCGAGCCAGGCGAAGGTGACCTGGTGCATCCTCGAGTGGTTGTCGAGCATGCAGTGGTCGTAGGAACCGTCCTCCTCGAGGGTGAACACGTGCATCTGCTTGCGGCTCGAGGCGATGCCCTGGTGGTACTCGCGGGTCTGGGTGAGCATCTCCTCACCCTCGCCCGCACCGACCAGTGACAGCGCCGGGCAGGTGATCCGGTGCAGGTCGTCGGCGATGGTGAACCGCGCCCAGTGCGCCTGCGCCTCGGCGTCCATCATCCAGTCGTGCAGCGGCGTCCCCGCGTATCCAGCGGTCCACAGGCCGTACTCCATGTAGGCACGGAGCATCGGATCCCGGGCGAGCTTGCGGCCGATCGCCCACGCGAGCAGCCGTCCCGGCACCCGCCGGACCATGGGTCCCAGCAGCGCCGCGGCGACCCGGGCGTAATCGATCATCGGGTTGTTGGCGATGACCGCGACGATGCGATCGTCGTGCATCGCGACCCGAGGTGCGACGTAGCCGCCACCGCTGAAGCCCATCAGGGCGATGCGTTCGTCCACGCCGGGGAGCGTCTGCAGGACATCGAGCCCGGCCGCGAACGGCACCTCGTAGTCGGGTCGCTTGACCTGCGAGGGGTCGGTGTGGACCGCGTTGCGGTGTCCGGGGTAGGAGAAGGTGAAGACGTTGTAGCCGCGCGCGACCGCTGCGGGCCCGATGATGAGCACGTCCTCCTCGATGGTGTCGTCGTTGCCGCCGGCCACGACCAGCGTCGGTCGCGGCGTGTCCGTCCGGTCCGGACGCCAGAAGTAGCCGGGCAGCGCCGCACCTTCGAAGGGCACCTCGATCGGCTCGATCGGTGGGTCGTGCAGAGCGGCGGCGTTGCGGAACGCCGTGACGCTGCGTTCCCACAGCGCGTGGAAGCGCGGGTGGCTCGGCACGCAGCCGTACTCGGCGGCCCGGAAGTAGTTGCTGGCCCGCAGCAGCGCCTGACGCGCACCGACCAGGTCCCCGTCGGCCAGAGCTTTCTGCCCGTGGGCCTCCACGATCGTTGCCATGTCGGACCAGGCGGTGGGCCAGCTGTTCGCATCACGTTCGTCGATGCGCTGCGCGATGGTGCGGACCTCACCGATCTCCGCCGCGTTGACGTTCATGTAGGCCAGCGTGCGCTGCAGCATCCAGTCCGCTTCGTGGTTCTTCAGCAGCCCGAGCGTGTTGGGTGCGCGAGCTGCTCCGAGGCCGCTTCTGCGTGTCATGCCGGGTCACGTTCCCTTCCCGCGCGGTCACGATCCCCCTCGACCTCCGGATCGACCGGGACGTGCTCGTGGAGGAAGGCCACCAGGACCTGGTTGAACGCTGCGGTGTTCTCCTGGTTGACGAGGTGGCCTCCTTCGACCTCCAGGCGATGGACGCCCCGGTCGCGCTCGCCCCACCGCCGCATCGCACGGAGCACCGATCGCTCCTCTTGGTCTCCGTGGACGAGCAGGGCCGGGATCTCGTGGCGGGCCGCGGTCCCCGTGCGCAGGTAGCCGTCCATGGCCGCCGCCGAGACCGCGATGAAGCCGCGCTTGTCGAGCTGCCGCGTGGCACGATCGACGTAGGTCCGTACCTGCGGGTCCTCGGTGACCATCCGGGCGAAGACCCACCGCAGCAGCGGATACGGCCACGCCTTGACCATGTGGACCCGAAGCCGCTGCAGGACGCGCATCACCGGACCGGGCCGGTCGCCGAGGGCCGGCGCGCCGATGACCACCATCGCCAGGGACCGGTCCGGGTACCGGTCGAGCACCTCCTGGACGACCATGCCGCCGAACGACTGCCCGACGAACACGGCCCGCTGCACTCCCGCGTCGTCGAGGATGGCCACGAGGTCGTCGGCCACGATCTCCAGCCGCACCCGCATGCCCATCGGTTGGCTGCGGCCGTGACCACGGATGTCCCAGGTGAGGACCCGGTAGCCGGCAGCGACCAGCGCCGGCACCTGCTCGTCGAAGGCGTGGCGGTCGAGCGAGACCCCGTGGGTCAGGGTGACCAGTCGACCCTCAGACGGGCCGGTCAGCCAGTACACCAGACGACTCCCGGACCGCTCGAGCTCGTGACGTTCCCGGGCGGGCGTGGCGTGGCCGGTCATCGGATACTCCTCGGAAGCGGGGCATGGCGGCTGGCTCGAGCGCCCGATCCCGCGCTCCGCGCTGCGGCCACGAGGCCGGCGAGCACCAGTGCGGGGACCACGATGCCGCTCCATCGCATCGGGATGTCCCGGGCACCGTCCGGCCAGGTCGCAGCCGCCGGGTCCGCGTACGGCAGGAGCAGATCGATCGTGGCGGTCGGAGCGCCGGCCTCGTGCAGTTGGGCGCGCAGTTCCTCGCCGACGTGCGCGATCTCGTCACGGGCTGCCGCCGAGTGGCCCTCGATGCTGGAGCGGGCCTCGCCGGTGCGCAGCCGGCTGCGAAGCAGCCACACCCAGATCGGTTCGGGCATCAGCTCCAGCAACCGGAACGACTTGGGGGCGGGACGGATCCCGAGGTGCGTACGCAGCCCGCGGAACCCCTCCTTCATCGCACGCAGCGACAGGACCAGCAGGTCGCGGGTACGCGCCAGGCGTTCCATGTCGATCCCGGCGGCACAGACGGCCGGCCCGAGCGCGAGGATCGTGATGCACGCGTGGTACTTCAACCACCCATCCATGTCGCCACGGATCTCGACCTCGTAACCGCGCATGCTGCCCAGCAGGTCGGCGACCGCCCGGGTCCGGTCGCGGACCCGCCCGTCGACCTCACCGATCGGGAGCGTGTAGGTGTTGTGCTCATCGACCGGCACGATGTGGACCACGTGCCCCTCACGACTGCCGCCCGGCAGCGGGAACCCGAGCAGCACCCGATCCGCACCGACCGCGTCCACCAACGGTGCCGGGCCCTCGGCGTTGTTCATCAGGAACAGGTAGGTCCCCACGTGCGGGTTGGCCGCCAACACCGGCAGGATGTCCCGCGCCTGGTTCTTGCGCATCACGACCATCACCAGCTCGTAGCGGTCGTCGGGCCCGAAAGACCCGACGAGGGGCACGTCAGCGACCTCCAGCTCACCGGACTCCTCGTCCCGCAACACCACGCCGTGGTTCTTCAGGTCGTCGAGCCGTTGCCCACGCGCCAACAACGACACGTCGTGACCCGCCTCATGCAGCCGTGCCGCCATCAGGCTGCCGAGCGGCCCTGCACCGAACACCAACACCCGCACGACGGTCCCTCCGCACGACGATCCGTGGAAGTCCCATGGAACGCCGTCTCCGCGCCGCCCACCAGTCACCTCCGTCCGAACCGATCGGGACCAAGGTCCCGGGTGCGCTCGGTGGGTGGGCTCACGTTGACCGTCGACTGCCCCTGCCGAACACATCACGGGCCCCGCTACGTGCATGGCCGCACGGGACCACGCGCTTCCCTATCTCTGGGGCGGAGGTGTCGAGGTAGAGGGAACCCGGTCCGCGGCGATCCGACGGGCTCGCCATAGCGCGTACGGCGTAGGTGGGCCGGGCCGCCGTCGTGGGCCCCGTCGCGCGAACGGCGGGTGCCCACATCCACCGCCCGATCGAACCACTCGCCGAGCACGACCTCGTGGCCGGCACCACCGGTGAGGCGCTCCCCCACGTGCTCGCTCGTCTCGTGTCGAGGAAGGTGACGTCACGGCTCGCATGCCGCTCGATCGGACCGGCGTACCGGGCAAGGTGGCTGACGGACCGAACGACGTCATCCTCGCCAACCAGTTGCTCGAACGGGAGTTGGCCCGGGTCCGTGAGGTGGTCGGCGAGCAGGGGCGGCTCTCGGAGCGGGTGGCCCTCGGCAGCTACTCGTGGACATCGTCAAGATCGACCGCGCGTTCGTCGGTGGGATCACGACCAACCCGCAGGATCGTGCGCTCATCTCGGCCGTGATCGACCCCGCCCGCAGCTTCGGCCTCACCACCATCGCCGAAGGCGTCGAGTCCCCGGGGCGCTCCGCTCGGTGGCCCCGCGACCTCGGCGGGCACCCCCAGCGCGCACCCGCACGGGACTACCCTCCTCACTGACGGAGACCGCGCCGATCGTCCTGGTTCCCGGCTTCTGGCTGGGCGCCTGGGCATGGGACGAGGTCGCTGATCGGCTCCGCTCCAACGGGCACGACGTCACCCCCCTGACGCTCCCCGGCCTGGGATCGGTGCCTGCCGATCGGTCGAGCGTGAGCTTCGCCGACCACGTCGAGGCGATCGAGGCTGCCGTCGGGTCCGCGGAGGGTCCCGTCGTGCTTGCCGTGCACTCTGGCGCCGGAGCGCCCGGGCACGAGGTCGTCGACCGCGTCCCCGAGGCGATCGCCGCCATGGTGTACGTCGACACCGGGGCGGCCACCGGGCCGATGAACCGGGACTTCGATGGCGCGGAGTGGCCGCGTCCCTCCGCGGAAGACCTGGCCGCGGAGGAGAACCTCGACGGGCTGACCGACGAGCAGCTCGACACGTTCCGTGCGCGCGCCGTTCCGCAGCCAGGCGCCGCGCTGCGCGAAGGACCGACCTTGACCAACCCCGCGCGGCTGGGTGTCCCGACCACGGTCATCTGCACCAGCTTCTCGTCCGACGAATACCGGGCGGCCGTCGAGCAGGGGTATCCGTTCCTTGCCGGTCTCGCCGACCTGCACGAACTCACCTACGTCGATCTCCCCACCAGCCACCGGCCGATGTGGTCGCGCCCCGACGACCTGGCCGAGCTGTTGAGTGACATCTCCCGCCACGCGTGACCGGATCGTCGCGATGCTGTGGTGTTCGCTCCCGCTCCGGACCTGCGAGCCGGCCCATCCGGGAACGGCATCAGCCGAGGCGGACTCAGGGCCCCCTGGAGCCTGCCGGCCACTACGATCTGTCCACGGAGCGACCCGCGAGATGGCAGTGGACGTCCGATTCCTGGGAGGGCTCGAGGTCCGCTCCGGTGGTGCGCCCGTATCGCCGGGCGGCCCCCAGGCCAAGGTCGTGTTCGCACTGCTCGCCTCGCAGGCGGGACGCACCCTGGCCACTTCCCAGCTGATCGACGAGCTCTGGCCGACGGACCCACCACGGGCTGCCGTCGGGACACTCCACACGCACGTCGCCACCATCCGACGAGCTCTGGGTGGCGAGCGGCGACGTCTCCGCACGAGGGATCGCGGGTACCTCCTCGACCTCGAGGCAGACGAGCTGGACACCACACGGTTCACCCGGCTCGCCCAGGAGGGTCGAGCCCTGCTCAGGAGCGACGCCGCAGCGGCGGAGGCCCGGCTCGAGGCCGCGCTGTCGGAGTGGCGTGGAGAGCCGCTGGTGGGTCTGGCCGAACGCGCCCCGCGCCTCCAGGCAGAGGCGACGCGGCTCCGCGAGCTGCGCCTGGGGGCCATCGAGGATCTCGCGCAAGCGCGGCTCGAAGTCGGGCAGGCGGCCCGCGTGGTGGCCGAACTCGAGTCGGTGGTCGCCGACGAGCCGTTCCGCGAACGGGCCCTGGCGCTGCTGCTGCAGGCGCTGGCCGCCGCGGGTCGCCAGCCCGAGGCGCTCGCCCGCTACGACGACCACCGGCGGCGCCTCGGCGAGGAGCTCGGGGTCGACCCGTCGACCGAGCTCCAGCGCGTCCACCTCGAACTGATCGGCGCGACCCCGCGGACGTCAGGTGAGGGTGCTGCACGCCGCGACGTCCCGAACACCGGGGCGGGCCGACTGCCGTCCCCCGTCACCCGGTTGTTCGGCCGCGACAGCGACCTCGACGCGCTCACCGGTCTGCTCGGACACGAGCGGCTCGTCACGATCGTCGGGGTCGGCGGTGGAGGCAAGACCCGCCTGGCGGTCGAGGTGGCGCAGCGTGCCGTCGAGGCCTTCCCGGACGGGGTGCACTTCGTCGATCTCGCCCCCATACGGGACGAGGGATCCGTGCCCCGCGCGGTCGCGGACGCGCTCGGAGTGGCCGTCGTCGCCTACGGCGGGTCCGTGCAGGAACAGACGGTCCGGACGATCGGCGACCGGCGGATGCTCGTCGTTCTCGACAACTGCGAGCACCTGCTCGGCGCGTGCGCGGACCACGTCCTCGGTCTGCTGGAGGACTGTCCCGACCTCACGGTGCTCGCGACGAGCCGCGAGCCGCTGGGCGTCGAGGGCGAACGCCGGTGGCGCCTCGACCCGCTGGCCCTCCCCGAAGAAGGCGATGTGTCGGACGAGGCCGCCTCCATCCGGCTGCTGGCGGACCGCGCGCAGGCGGTCTGCCAGGACTTCCGCGTGACCGAGGCCAACCGGGCGGCGTTGGTCGCGATCTGCCGGCAGCTCGACGGCCTGCCCCTCGCGCTCGAGCTGATCGCCGCGCGACTCGAACACCTGTCGCCGAAGGAGGTGGCGGAGCGCCTCGCCGCGCACCGCGGTGGACTGGTCCGTGGGCAGCGGCGGGTACCCCGCCACCGGACGCTCGAGGCCGCCATCGGCTGGAGCTACGACCTGTTGTCCGACACCGAGCAGACACTCCTGCGTCACCTGTCGGTGTTCGTCGGCGGTGCCACCCTCGAGGCGGTCGCGGCCGTCGCCGGTGGGGAACGCGAGGACATCGAAGTGCTCGAGCTCGTCGGGTCCCTGGTTCGCCGCTCGCTCGTCACGGTCACCGAGGTGGAGGGGACCAGCCGCTACGGCCTGCTGGAGACGGTCCGCGAGTTCGCGTCGGAGCGCCTGCGCGACGCCGGCGACCAGGACGCTGCCCGGCTCGCTCACCGCGGCCACTACCTCGATGTCCTCGAGGCCGTTCCGTGGGACCAGCGGATGTTCAGCCTCCACCACGCTGCGCCACGGCTGGAAGTGGAGTTCGGCAACCTCCGCGCCGCGTTCGACACCTCGATCGCGCGCGACGAGCGCGACGTGGCCGCACGGCTCGCCATCGGATCCCCCGCGCTCGTCATCTCCAGCCAGCGCTGGGACGAGCTGGACGGCTGGCTCACCGAGCTCTGGGGCGTCCGACCGGCCGAGCTCTCGCTCCCCGAGCGTGTGAGCCGGGCGATGTACCCCGAGCACCTCCTCCACCAGTTCTGGCTCGAGGTGTGGCGCATCCCGTGGTCGGCCGACGAGCTCCGGGAGGCGGTGACCCTCCTGCGCGCCGGCGCCGAGCGACTACCGGGCTCGAGCCCGGTCCGCATCCACATCGATCACATGATCGACCTCGGGGCGCTGCTGGTCGAGGGGGTCGAACTCGATGACGTGCTCGGGCGTCATCGAGATCGGGCTCAAGCGGCTCGCGACGTCGATGCGTCGCTGTTGCGGGCGGCCATGCTCGAGGAGATCGCGGTGGCGCAGTTGTTCGCGGGCCGGTACGCGGACGCGCTGGCGACCTTGCAGGAGTTCCCCGTGTTCGAGGTCGCCGTGCACTTCGACAAGCCGTTGGTGACCCTGGCCGCGGCCCAACATCTCACCGGCGATCACGATGGGGCCATCCGCACCGTGCACCGCAACCTCGAGGCGGCGCATCCGGGGGCGCGCTCACTCATCCACTGCTTCCTCGCCATCGCGATGGCGGGCGCCGGAGACCGCGATGTTGCACGCGACCTGCTTCGACGCGGCCGTCAGGAATACGACCTGCTCCACTGGCGGCACCCGCGGAGCACCAACGGTCTGCTGATCGCGTTCGGCACGTGCGCCGTCCTGGAGGGCCGGAAGGACGTCGCGGCCAGGTTGCTCGCCGCCGCCGGCTCGCCGTCCGGCGGTTACGCGCCGCTCACCGCCATCCACCTCCACTACGCCGCACTGGCGGGATCTCCACAGAACCCGGAGGCGCTGCCCGATCCAGCGGACACGGAAGGTCTCGAAAGGCTGATCAGCGACGAGTTCCTGCGGTGGACCCGGGAGCGGTCCTCGGCTGCCGCGTCTCCTGAGACCTTGGCAGAACCCGACGGTCGTTCATCCGTCAGGTGAGGGGAACCGTGGGCTCACGTCGTGCCGCCCGCAACACCTCCTGCTCGGGGTAGCGGCGGAACAGCCAGGCTCCGGCGAGCGCGGCGATCCCCCCGAGCGGACCGGTGACCTGGATCCCCAGCGGCGGGCCGAGGACCTGAAGCAGCGCCCCGGACACCACCGTCGAGATGCCGATATTGAGCTTGAGCGTGAAGAAGTACACGGCGAAGTACATCGCCTCACGGCGTTGTCCGGACCGGTGGTGGTCGTAGTCGGCGACGGCCGCGACGATCGTCAGTGGGACGATGAACATCCCCGACAGGCCGATGCCGCCCAGACCGAACAGGATCAATGTGAAGGTCGCCGGTGAAAGACCGAACGGGGGTGTCGGGATCAGGTAGTTCAACGGTACTACGACACCGACCCAGACCAGCGCGGCGATCATCACCCGGCGCGCCCCGGCCCGCTTCGCCACGGCGTTCACCACCGGGAACAGCAGCAGGGCCAGGCCGAGCAGCACCGCGGTGAAACGCGCGATCGCGCTCTCGTCGAGTCCCGCCAGCACGGTGACGTACAGCGGGGTGTTGAGCGCCACGAGGTTGAACCCCAGCCACAGGACGTTGGTCGCGATCAGGGTCACGACGAAAGGTCGGTTGCGCAGCGTGGCCCGGATCGCGGGCAGCAGCGGCGCCGTGGCAGGCTCGGGCCGCGTGAACCGTCGCTCGTCGATGAGTGGCGGGATGTACAGCAGCAGGACCGCCAACGTCCCGAGTGTGGCCACCATCACCAGTGGCCCGGCGGCCCCGAGCAGCAGAGGTGGCGCGATCATCGCCACCGCCAACCCGAGCAACTGGTAGGTCGCGTTGCTCGTAGCCAGGTCCATCCGGTCCGCGGGGTCGGGTGACAGGTCAGCCAGCAGCCCGGTGTAGGGCACGAGGTAGAAGGTGATCAGCACGTAGAACACGGCCAGGCCGACGCCGAGGTAGACCGTGTTGGCCACCGAGGGACCGGCCTCGGGCGGGAAGAACAGCGCCCCGGACACGACCACCAACGGCAGACCGGACCAGATCATGAACGGCCGTCGTCGTCCGAGCCGGCCGCGGTGTCCGTCCGACCAGCGTGCGACCAGCGGATCGGTGACGGCGTCGATCACGCGACCGCCGAGCACGAGCAGGCCGAAGACCACCGGCGCGATCAGCGGCCCACCGTCCTCGACGCCCCGTTGCACCCAGAAGAAGTACAGCCAGATGAACAGCAGCCGCTCCATGACGGTGGCGCCACCCTGGCCCGCCCCGAACCCGAACTTCACCCAACGCGGCAGCCCTCGGCCACCGGTGGTCGACATCGGCTCCGCCGGGACCTCCGCGCCGGTCGCCATCTCGTCGCCTCCGCCGGTTACCCCGCCCCGACCTCGGTCTTCGCACTATGGCAGCGGCTCCAAGCCCACATCCCCCTCCGACCGGGCAGCGCACCGATCCGCGCAACGAACGCGCTGCGGGCGGTGTCCGTCCGCGCCTTCGCTCGTCGTGAGGTCAACGGTGTCCATGTCGTCGAGGTAGCTCTTGTCGTACACCCACTCGATACGTCGCAGCTCGCGTCGCGCCCGACGTTCGCCGAAGGCTTCGCAGACGGCGGTGACGTAGACGCTGCGCCAAGGCTCACCGTGTCCGTGCTCGATGCCGACGACCGCATGCGCGAGCTCGTGGAGCAGGACGCGGTCAGGTTCGGCGACGTTGCGACCGATGACGATCTCATGGCCGTCGGTCTCGCCGGCGAGGAAGCCATCCTGCTCGATACGGTCGACGTACCGCACCTCGAACTCGGCGCGTTCGACCAACACATCGTGCCTGACGGCGGCATCGAGGACGAGAGCTGCCAGACGGTGCGCTTCGGCATCGACGTCCCCGGTCAGGACGATCTCGTCCGGCGCGGGTCGCTGCTCGGGGATCTGCACGTGATCGTGGCTACTCGGGAGATGCCCGCTGAACCACGGCACGAACACGCTCGACCCGATCCCTGCCACCGTCAGCAGGGTGGCGATGAACAGCGCGTGGGACCCGTTGAGCCTCATCCCCGGAGACTGAACGCCGGGCCTCAGTGATCGGTCAGCGTCCGCTCAACGAGTACTGACCACCGGTACCGCGCGTTCCTCCGGCCGATGCCCAAAGGCTCATGCCGGTAGGTCAGTCGCTGGCCAGCTCCCGGTTGGGCCCGGTGCTCCAACGCGCTCCCCGAGCGAGGGACCACGCCGACGCATCAGGCACGGTTGGGCCGGGGCCGGGGCCGGACAACTCGTCGACGCCCGGATCAGGGCCGGGTCGTTCGGTATGAGCGATCCCGGGTGTGCTCCGCGAACGCTCCACGGTCGCCAAGCTCTTCGGCGCCAGGGAGGAGGAGATCCAAGAGGCTGTCCACCTCGCCAGGCACACCGTGGGCTGGAGTACCTACCTGAACGGGCTCCGTGCCGACGAGGATCGCCTCGTCGAGCAGTTGAGCTGGATCGGTGAGCACCTCAGCTCCTGAGACGTTCCACCCTACCTCGGAGGAACCGGCATGAGACTCGGGCGGATACGACCGACCGCGTGGCGGGTGACGTTGCACCCACTCGAGCTCGCGGCGGTCATGTCCACCCTCCGCTGGGTCACCGAAGGCGCGGAGGGCGCGTTGCCGACCGACGCCATCGACCGACTGCGGAACTGCAGCGCGGCGGCACGCTCGATCAGCTCACGCCGCGCTCCGAAGGGCCGGAGGTCTCCGTGTCGGTCTGGGTGACCTTCGACAGACCCCGCGGTGCGTCGGGATGCAGGCCCCGGGCGCGGGCGCGGCCTTCCACGAGCAGTCACCCCGTGAGCGTCCGATCGAAGAACGCGACGATCTCAGCGGTGACCTCGTCCCGGTTGGTCTCGTTCAGCACCTCGTGCCGGGCGCCGGGGTAGAGCTGCACCTGGACATCGGTGAGGCCGGCCACTCGATACTGCTCGGCCAGCGCCTCGACCGCCGGGCCGCCCTGGGCGAGCGGGTCATCCGCGCCGGACACGAGGAGGATCGGCACGTCACTGCGGATGGTGGCGACACGCGCGGGGTCGGCAGCTGCAGCGAGGGTGTCGATGGCGGGGAGTGGTGGCGCTTCCCACCCGCACGCCGGGTCGGCCACGTAGGCGTCGACCTCGGCCTCGTCCCGGCTCAGCCACTCGAACCCGGTGCGGTGAACGAATGGCTCGTTGAACACGCTGAGGTCAGCTGGCTCGTCGGCGTCCAGCACCGGCACGAGCCAACCGACCTCCGTGCTTCCCGACAGCACCACCGCATCGACCTCGTCATCGTGGTCGAGCAGATGCTGCTGGGTAGCGAACGACCCCATGCTGTGGCCGAACAGCCCGAGCGGCAACTCCGGCTCGTCTGCGCGGATACGGGCGGTCAGGCGGCCGACATCGTCGACCCAGCCCGGCCAGCCGTCGGCGCCCCATGCCCCATACCCGTTGGTCGCACTGTGACCGGAGCCGCGGGCATCGGCGGCGTAGACGAGATAGCCGGCGCTCGTCAGTGCCTCGGCGAAGCGCCGGTAGCGAGCGGCATGCTCGGCCAGTCCGTGCTGGATCTGCACCACGGCCTTCGGTCGGCCCTCAGGTGACCAGCGGTAGGTGTGCAACTGCTGCCCGTCGCCGGTGATCACCGTCGTTGTCGACTCGTTCACACTCGCCCTCCCTGGCGCATGACGTCGAGCCACAGACGTGGGCCGACCGCCGACTGTAGACGCCGTTCCGGCCGCGAGGAACTGCCGGGAGGCGACGGCGTCACCTCGGCCCGACGTGTCGGGGCACGGGCCCCGAGCCACGCCGGTGGGAGTCCCCCCGAGTACGGTCCCGCCGTCACGACACCCCGCTCGACCCGATCCGAAGGCCGTGCCCGTGCAGGAAGACCGACCAGCGACCCCGCCTGAGCATCCGGGGACCACCACCGTGAAGGATCGTGCCCAGTGGTCATCGGAGCCGGCCTTCATCTTCGCCATGGCGGCGGCCGCGGTCGGGTTGGGCAACATCTGGCGGTTCCCCTACCTGGTCGGCGAGTACGGGGGCGGCGGGTTCATCCTCGCCTACATCGTGGCCATGGTGGTGGTCTGCCTGCCCCTGATGTACCTCGAGGTGGCAGCGGGTCGCCTGGCACAGGGCAACACGGTGCACACCTTCCGCCAGGTCCACCGAACCGGTGCCTGGTACGGCTGGTTCGTCGTCGGCCTCACCGCGGTGATCACCAGCTACTACCTCGTGATCACCGGCTGGACCTTCGGGTACGCGGCCGATGCGCTGCGCCTCGACGTCCAGCCCTTCGAGGAGTTCTCGTCCGGGTACGCCTCGCTGTACTGGTTCCTGGCCGTGCTGGTCCTGGCGGGGGTCCTGCTAGCACGCGGTGTGAAGGCGCTCGAGACGTTCTCGCGGGTGTTGATGCCGGTGCTGCTGGTGGTCATCGTCACCCTGGTCGTGACGGCCAGTCGAACCGAGGGGTGGGATCAAGCCAGGGAGTTCATGCTGTCGACGGACCTGTCCGCACTGCGCGAGCCCTCCCTGTGGGTGATCGCCTTCGGGCAGGGCTTCTACTCGCTGGCCATCGGCCAGGGCTACCTCGTCACCTATGGCAGCTACATCCCGACCAAGGCCCACGTCCCGCGCGCTTCGCTGATCATCGCGGGGACCGAGACCTGCATCGCGCTGCTGGCCGGATGGATGATCTTCCCGTTCGTGTTCACCTACGGGCTGGATCCGGGCGAGGGGAGCCAACTGGCCTTCAGCACCCTGCCTCGCGCCTTCGAGGCCATGGCGTGGGGAGCCCCGTTGGCGATCGCCTTCTTCGGTCTGTTCTTCGTCGCGGCGTTCAGCTCCAGCGTGGCGGGGCTGAAGGTCATCCTGAGCGCGGTCGCGGAGGAGTTCCACCTGCGTCACATGTCGGCCGTCCTGGTGGTCGCCGGCATCATGCTGGTCATGGCGATCCCGTCGGCGCTGAGCTTCACGCCGGTGGAGCTCAGCGTCGGCGACACCCGGTTCCTCGACTGGGTGGATCAGAACGTCGGTGGGCAGGTGATCCTGTTCTCCGGGATCTTCGGTGCCGGGTTCTTCTGCTGGCTGGTGCCCCCGCAGCGCCTGCAGACGGCGTTGGGCACGACCTCGGGGTGGTGGGTCCGGCGGATCTACCTCATCGGCCGTTGGCTCCCGTTCGCCGTGCTCGTGTGGATCGGCATCACCGTCCTGCTGTGACCCGCCGGCGTCGCGGCGCTGCCACCACGGGCGTGCGGACACGGCTCTCACGGTCGCTGGTCAGCGAGCGCGGCCCGGGCGAGTGCGATCCCGTCGGGGGTGACCGTGCCGGGCCAGGCCCCGCGCCGGTCATCTGCGAACGCCCCGACCCGGTGCAGCAGGTGGACGTCGGTGGCGATCAGGCCGGTGGCGGTGCGCCGGTCGATGGGCTGGCGGTCCCCGACCGCCCACCCCAAGCCCGTGAGCAGCTCGGCGACCGTCACCTCGGCGTTGTCGGTCGAGCCCGAGGCCATCAGCGCGAGCAGCAGCACGCCGGCCTGCCACTCGGCATCCTTCGCGTCGCGGCCACCGAAGGGCAGCGCGCCGGCCAGGTGCCACCACAGCCCGACCGGGTCGCCGGCCAGTTCGCGTCCTCGGGCGGTCGGGACCAGCCGACCTTTGTACTTGCGCAGCAGCTTGAGCCGCTGCGCGGTCTCCCGCAGCTGCAGGACCGGGACGGTCAGATCCTCACGGTTGCCCTTCCCGATCCACTCGTCACCCATCTCGAGCTCGTCGAAGATCGTCTGCACGACCGCCGGGGGCAGGTAACCGGCCCCGGTCAGCTTCACCCCGTCACCGACCGCATCGCACAGCACCGTGAAGGGCCGCACCATCCGGGCGGCGGTCGCCTCGTCGACATCCACACCAGCGTCCGCCGAGGACGCGAGCATGCGGAGCTGCCGGGCGGTGGCCGAGTCCCGGGCCCGCAGCATCAACCCGGTCAGCTGTTCACCCACGTGGCGCGGGGTCGGCGGCCGGCCCGCCAGCTCCAGCGCCCGCAGCCGCTCACCGACTGAGGCCGCATCGAAGGCCACGAGGCCGAGGTCTTGCTGCGCGACCTCGTCGCCCCACAGCTCCGCCACGTCCGCGAGCCCCTGGGCGTGGTCGGGATGGGTCGGGTCGGATGCGGCCACGATCATGCGGTAGCCGTAGGTGCCGCCGCAGTCCTCGGGCGGTCCGGCGCCGGCCCCCTCCAGCAGCACCGCCCGGCCCGGCGGGACGCGTCCGTCGGTGACGTCCTCCACCTCGATCACGAGCCACCAGTTGTCGCCGTAGTCGTACTGGTAGTGCAGCCGCTCCCCCGGCTCGGCGAGCAGCTCATCGATCCGCACGTCCCAGGTCGGCACGGCCGGGTCGTCGTCGTAGGCCTCGCGGAGGTCCGCCGTGCACGCGAACGCGTCGCCCGGATCACGTTCGGGGCCGGTCGTGAACCGGTACAGGTGGTAGTCCTCCCACCCGAACACGACCTGCAACACCTCGTGCAGATCATCCAGCCCCAGGTCGGATGCCACCTCGATCCGCCGCCACACCGGCGGGAAGGTCCCCGCGAGCTGCACGTGCAGCCGCAACCCCGCCGGCGCCTCACGCCGCGGGTGCCGTCGCCCGGGTCTCATCGGCGCGCTCACGAGGCATCCGCCGCGGCGGGGACCGGGCGGTGGCCGGCCACGACCGCCTCCCGTTTCGCCTCGACCCCGTCCCGGGCACCGACGGCCTGTTCGGCCCGGTCGGTCGACACCCGGATCTGACGTCCCGACTCCTCCACGGTGATCCCGGCCATCAGCTACCAGCCCTTCTGGTCGAACGGCTTCGACAGGTTGCCTCCGCGGCCGCGCTCGACGCGGCCGCGCTGCAGGGTGTCCGCACGGGTCCACGCCGGGGTGCGCCACAACTGGCGGTCACACCGACAGCGGCCCCCGGCGGCCGCACGGCGTTCCGGAGTCCAGAGGCGCACCTGAGTGGTGAACGAGACCATGCCGTCATGCGGCACGTATCGACAGCGAGAGACACCCGGCGCTCACGTGGACGCGCCCTCGATGTGGTTGGTTGCCCAGGCGTGCGCGATCAGCTCCTCGAGCACGTCTCGGTCGATGTCGTCGAGGCGCCTGACGTACACGCAGCCCTTGCCGCTGGTGTGCTTGCCCAGGCGTTCCAGCAGCTCGGCGTTGCTGCCGTAGTAGGTGAGCCCGTAGAGCGTGAGCGCCGCCTTGCGTGGCGACAGCCCGACCGCGAACCAGTCGCGCTGCTTGCCATCCGAGGTGGTGTAGGGCTGGCGACCGAACCCGATGATGGAGGCGCCCCACATCGTTGGTTCCGCGCCGGACACCCGACGCAGCGTGTCGAGGACCTCCCACGCGTCCGCCCGGCGACGCTCGTCCGCGACACCGTCGAGGAACGCCTCGACATCAGCGGTCGTCGGACGCGTCTTGCGATCACCGTGATCGGCCATGGTCGCCTCCCCCACCCTTCGCCGAGACACTACCTGCAGAGCCGTCGAAGGCGGGGGTGACGCCCCGCACCCGGCTGCGCTTGCGGTCCCCGGTGTGGCCACGTCGCGTTGCTGAACGTCACGATGGAACCCGCCCGTAGCGATAGGCGAGGGTGCGACCCCGGCGGCTGAGACGCGCTCTCGGCGGCACGTCCTTCGGCGTCGGGAGGTTCGCCACCGGGACAGGCGAGTCCGGTCGTGCGACCTGCGAGCCGTCGCCGTTCGTGGCGCCTGACCTGCCCGCATCCGCGCCCGGCTGGCGTGAGCCCGCGAGCGGGCGTCACGCGCTGAGGGCGTGCCGCAGCGTCCAGGCGTTGCGGACCGCGTTGCCACCACCGTCGTTGTTGAAGTAGGCGTAGACGTCGCGGCCCTGGGCATCCCACTCGCGGATGCGCTCCGCCCACCAGCGCAGATCCTCATCGGCGTAGGAGCCGCCGTAGAGGTGGGCCGGATCGGGGCCGTGGAGCCGGACGTAGACCGTCTCGCAGGTCGCCCGCAGCACACACGGCAACCCCGCACCGGACATCACCACGTACGCGGCCCGATGGTGCTCGAGGAGCCCGAACACCCCGTCATGCACCCAGGAGGGATGGCGGAACTCCACGGCGATACGGACCCAGTCGGGGAACTGTCCGAGGAAGTAGTCGAGGCGGGCGTCGTCGCGCTGATGGGCGGGGTGGAGCTGGACGAGCAGCATGCCACGGTGGTCGCGCAGGGCGTGCCACGATCGGCAGATGCGCTCCACCCACGTCTCGGGGGTGGAGAGGCGCTTGGCGTGGGTGAGACCGCGCGGAGCCTTGACGGTCATGTGGAAGTACGGGGGCAGTCGGCGGTTCCATGACGCGAAGGTGGGCTCGCGCGGCCAGCGGTAGAAGCTCGCGTTCAGCTCCACCGTGGCGAACTGCCGGGTGTAGACGCCGAGCCGGTCGCGGGCGGCCATACCGGGCGGGTACAGCACGCCATCCCAGTGGTCGTAGCTCCAGCCGGAGGTGCCGATGCGGATGGTCACCACTAGCTCGCGGTGGCCCCTTCGCGGGCGCAGTCGGGGCAGCGGGCGCGGAAGGTGACCTGGATGTCGAGCAGTTCGAAGCCGTGCCGCTGGTCGTCCGACAGGTCCGGGTCGTCGGCGTGCACGTCGAGCATCCGTCCGCAGTCGACACATACCAGGTGGTGGTGGCGCTCCTCGATGTTGGGGTCGTAGCGCTTGCGGCCGTCGGCGTGGGTCATCTCGAGCAGCTCGCCCATCCCGACGAGCTCGTGCAGGGTGTTGTAGACCGTCGCGCGGCTGACCTCAGGCAGGGCCGCACGAGCACGCTCGAACACCTCGTCGGCGGTCAGATGCACGTGCTGACCGGTCATCGCCTCGGCGATGACGCGGCGTTGCGCGGTGAGGCGCCATTCCCGGTCCCGCAGGCGGGCTACGAGCGATTCCACAGAGGTTCCCCAGACAGATCTTGAGTGTCACACGAGTTGGAACGCTACCAGACCAGGGTCTTGTCTCGACAGCGGGTTTGCTCCGGAACTTGAACCGTTCTAAGGTCGGACCGGGCGCACCTGACGTCGGCAGGCCGTTCGATCCAGCTGGCGTCGTCCGTGAACCCGGTGCCCACCGTGACCCTCCCGAGGAGGACAAACATGTCCGACGAACAGACCAAACGCCCGGAGTGGGCATCGCGCACCACGCCCAGCTTGCAGGGCAACGAGCACTGGTGGCCCGACCAGCTCACCTTGAACATCCTGCACCAGAAGCACCCGGACGCGAACCCCTTCGGCGAGGACTTCTCCTACGCCGAGGCGTTCGGCCGGCTCGACGTCGACGAGCTGACCGCGGACGTCGATGCGCTGATGACGGACTCGCAGGACTGGTGGCCCGCCGACTGGGGGCACTACGGGCCGTTCTTCATCCGCATGTCGTGGCACGCGGCCGGCACCTACCGGGCACTCGACGGCCGCGGCGGTGGTGGCACCGGGGCGCAGCGCTTCGCGCCGTTGAACAGCTGGCCGGACAACGGCAACCTCGACAAGGCGCGCCGTCTGCTCTACCCGATCAAGGAGAAGTACGGCGAGCGGATCTCGTGGGCCGACCTGCTGGTGTTCGCCGGCAACCGTGCGCTCGAGACCATGGGCTTCACCACCTTCGGCTTCGGCTTCGGCCGCGCGGACATCTGGGCACCCGAGGACGACATCTACTGGGGTCCCGAGAACGAGTGGCTGTCGACGGAGGACGAGCGCTACACCGGCACCTGGGAAGATGGCAGCCGGGTGCTCGACAACCCGCTCGCTGCGGTCCAGATGGGGCTGATCTACGTCAACCCGGAGGGCCCCAACGGTGTCCCGGACGCGCTCAAGTCCGCCCAGGACGTGCGCGAGACCTTCAGCCGCATGGGCATGAACGACCGCGAGACGGTCGCGCTGACGGTCGGTGGCCACACCTTCGGCAAGATGCACGGCGCCGGGCCCGAGGACGCGGTCGGTGAGCTCCCCGAGGCCTCCAAGATCCACGAGCAGGGCTTCGGCTGGGCCAACTCGCACGAGACCGGGCTGGGTGAGTACACGATCACCTCGGGCCTGGAAGGTGCCTGGACCCCGACGCCGACGACGTGGGACAACTCCTACCTCGAGACGATCTTCACCCACGAATGGCAGGTCGTGGAGTCGCCGGCCGGCGCGAAGCAGTGGGAGCCCGTGGAGGTCAAGGAGGGGTACTGGGTCCCCGACGCGCACGTCGAGGGCAAGATGAACCCGCCGGTCATGACCACCGCCGACATGGCGATGATCGCCGACCCGGACTACCTCGAGATCGCCAAGGAGTACCGCGAGAACCCGGACGTACTCGCCGATGAGTTCGCCCGTGCCTGGTACAAGCTCCTGCACCGCGACATGGGACCGAGCGCACGCTACATCGGCCCCCAGGTCCCCGACGAGGAACTCATCTGGCAGGACCCGGTCCCCGCGCACGAAGGACCGCTCGTCAGCGAGGCGGAGATCGCCACGCTGAAGGCAACGCTCGCGGACTCCGGGCTCACCGCCGCGCAGCTGGTGGGTACCGCCTGGGCGTCGGCCTGCACCTACCGCCAGACCGACCACCGCGGTGGCGCCAACGGTGCGCGTATCCGTCTCGCGCCGCAGGCCGGCTGGGACGTGAACGTCAGCTCCGGTGTGCCGGAGGTGCTCACCAAGCTCGAGCAGATCAAGGACGCCTCCGAGGCGAACATCTCGTTGGCGGACCTGATCGTGCTCGGCGGGAGCGTCGGCGTCGAGATGGCCGCCGAGGCGGCCGGTCACGAGGTCACCGTCCCGTTCACCCCGGGTCGCACCGACGCGACCCAGGACCAGGTCGAGCTCGACACCACCGCCTACCTCGAGCCGAGGCACGACGCGTTCCGCAACTACCTGCAGAAGCAGGAGGACATCCCCACCGAACACCTGATGGTCGACCGGGCGTTCATGCTGAACCTGAGCGTGCCGGAGATGACGGCGCTCGTCGGCGGCATGCGCGCCATCGGGGCCAACGCCGGTGAGGACAACACCGACGGGATCCTCACGGAGCGTCCGGGCCAGCTGACGAACGACTTCTTCCGCAACCTCATCAGCATGGCGACCGTCTGGGAGCCGATCGGTGAGGGCGAGGACCGGTTCGAAGGCAAGGACCGCAAGACGGGCGAGACGCGGTGGACCGCGACCCGTGTCGATCTCGTCTTCGGGTCCAACTCGCAGTTGCGCGCGATCGCCGAGGAGTTCGCCGCCAACGGTGGCGAGCAGCACATGCTCAGGGCCTTCGTCCGGGGCTTCGTCAAGGTGATGGAGGCCGACCGCTTCGACCTGCACCGCTGATCCGATCGATCCACGCCGCGCGGGCGGCCGTCCCATCCGGGGCGGCCGCCCGTCGTGTGCCACCTGGTATCGGGCGTCCCCCGGGACGCCGTCGACCGGGCATCCGCGGCGAGATCACGGCTGTCGCGGGCCAGCACGGCAGCCGTGGCTGGGGCGGCCTGGTCGTCGGGCGCCGGTTGCGCCGGCGAGGTAGCTGGCGACGAGCATGGGAGGCCTTGGGCCGGGTACCGGGACCGCAGGGGATGCTCGAGCAGTCGTCCGCGACCGGTCGGTCTCACCCCCACTCGTGGAGCAGCGCCACGCGACACCCTGCCGCCACCGACGGGCCATCGCGACTTACGGTCGATGCGCCGCTCCCCTCCCCCGGCGCACTATCGCCGCACCCGATTCACGACGGAGGCTCCGATGAGCGGGATCACCCCACCCATGACGAGGATCGATCCCGGCGACGTGATGCCGACCCTGCTCGGCGCGTTCGCCGACGACCCGCCCATCCGGTGGCTCTACCCCGACGACGACACCTACGAGCAGGCGTTCCCCGAACTCGTGCTGCTCTCGGCCGGTGCCGGCTTCGACGAAGGCACCGTCGATGTCGCGGAGGCTGGCACGGCGGTCGCCGTCTGGGCTCCACCCGGAGACGAGGCGGATCCGGAGGAGGTCGGCGCGGCCTGGTTCACCCACTTCGAGGCACACGTCGACCCCGCGCGGCTCGGCGACGTCTTCACCTGGGCCGAGCAGGTGGGCCGCTTCCACCCGACCGAGCGCCACTGGTACCTCGCCCAGGTGGCGGTCACGCCCGGACAGCAGGGTCGCGGTCACGGCACGGCGCTCCTGCGGTCGGGACTCGAGCGCTGCGACCGCGACGGCTTGCCTGCCTACCTCGAGGCGAGCAGTCCTCGCAACCGGGCGCTGTACGAGCGGCATGGTTTCCAGGTGATCGATGAGGTCCAGTTCGCGGACTCACCCCCGATCTGGCCGATGCTCCGCCCACCGATCGACGAGAGGTAACGGAGGTCCCGCCGTGTGGCCGAACACCTCGGGGACCACGACGGGTCCGTTGTCGCCGCCGGCAGGCTCTCGCCCGATGACCGCGGCCCCGGAGTGCGCATCGATCGCGGACGTCGCCTGACGGTGGTAGCCGCCGTGCTCGGCGCTGCGCTGGCTGGTGGGGTCGGTTGCACCTCGGAGCCGAGGAGCTCGGCGCCAAGACCCATGCGGCCGTCAGGGCGGGACGGTCGTCGCGCTGGTCGTGTGGGTGCCCGTTCGTTTGGGACCTTGGCCTCGGGCGGGGGTTGTGGTGCGGCTCTAGCCTGGCCAGGAGGGAATGAGGGCGCCGATGGCCGAGTTCATGCGCAA
>PWLR01000080.1 GCA_003558435.1 Nitriliruptoraceae bacterium
CTCCTTGCTGATGAACACCCTGAAGGCTGCAAAAAGAGAAATCTACGGATAAACCAGGTGAACCATCAACCCATAAACCTGCCACCTGAGCAGGAAGATCGCCTGCTCAGCGGGGAGCTCCTGCCGGTGATGGAACGATTTTACTCCCTTCAGGGTGAAGGCTTTCATACTGGCAAGCCAGCTTCTTTCGTGCGCGTTGGTGGTTGTGACGTGGGCTGCTACTGGTGCGATGTCAAAGAGGCATGGGATGCCTCGGTGCATCCGCTCACCCCGATTGAAGACATTGTTGACTTTGTAGCAGCACAGCCCGCCAGGGCCGTCGTGATCACGGGAGGTGAACCGCTAAGCTATAACCTGGGCCCACTGTGTACAGCACTCAAGAAAATGCAGGTGTCGATCTTCCTGGAAACCTGTGGAGCTTATCCGCTTACCGGGCAATACGACTGGATCTGTCTCTCCCCAAAGGTCAACATGGAGCCCCGCCGTGACATGCTGCATGCTGCCGATGAATTGAAAGTGATCATTCGCGATGAGGCTGACCTCGCCTGGGCCGAAAAGAATGCCGTCCTTGTAAAAGACAAATGCAAGCTTTTTCTGCAGCCCGAATGGAGCCAGTATCATAAAATCCTGCCCTACATCGTTTCCTATGTGCAGGAAAACCCCAAATGGATGGTTTCCCTGCAGGCACATAAGTTCATGCAAATCCCCTGAAGCACTGTCGCCCCGCGCCCTTAAAGCAGAATGGATGATTTTTCGGCGGGGGACACCAGGGGGGCATTGTGTTTGCCGTATAAGTTTTTGCTGCACACCCTGATCACACTGCAGGAGAAAAGTTGATACTTAGGCCTTGTGCCAAATTCCAGTCATATGACACGCACTTTCATGCTTTTATTGTTTCTTCTGTGCTTCTGTGCCGAAGGGCTCGTTGCACAATCACCTGATGAGCCCGGCACGGGAAGTCGCCGGGCCCGCCGGGCCTATGAGCAGGCAGCGCAGGCTTACAGGTTACACGACCGTGATAAAGCGATCGACAGGCTGGAGCGTGCCATCAGCATCGATGATGCCTTTATTGAAGCCCATCTGCTGAAGGCAGAGATCCTTTTTGAAGGGGAGGCTTATGAAGAAGCCACCAGGTCTTATGCAAGAGCCATTGCCCTGGATGCATCTTTTTTCCCGCCTGCAAAATATTATTTAGGATGGGCCTTATTCCGCATGGCAGCCTATGACGAAGCCGTATCCTGGCTGGAATCTTTCGAGGAAATGGATGGAATCAGCGAATCCTTTCAGTCGCAGGTGAAACGCGCCCTTGCACATGCACGCTTTGCTGAAAAGGCAGTGCAAAACCCGGTGCCATTTGACCCCCGGAATCCTGGTCCTGCCATTAACAGCAAATATGCAGAATACAGTCCGGCCCTCACCGCAGATGAGCAAACCCTGATCTTCACCCGCAAGAAACCAATCGAAGGTTATGAGTGGCACGAAAAGCTGCCGCGCGAATTTCTTTTTGAAGATTTTTATGTGAGCCACCTGGAGGACGGCGAATGGACCCAGGCACAAAATTTGGGTGCCCCTTTGAATACCGCTGGTAATGAGGGCGCACAAACCATCACGGCGGACGGCCGGCACATGTATTTCACAGCTTGCAACAGGCCCGGTGGCGTAGGAAGATGCGACATTTATTATGCCAGGAAAACCGGCCAGGAGTGGAGTGTGCCGAGGAATGCCGGCAGGCCGCTCAACTCTTCTTCCTGGGATTCACAACCTGCCGTGTCGGCCGACGGAAAAACCCTCTATTTTGCCAGCAGCCGGAAAGGCAGCATCGGCTCCATGGATATCTGGAAGGCCCGGAAAAATGAAGACGGCCAGTGGGGCGAGCCTGAAAACCTTGGAGAGCAAATCAATACAAGCGGAAATGAAGGCTCTCCATTTATCCACCACGACAACGAAACCCTCTATTTTGCGTCAGACGGCCACCCCGGCCTGGGAGGCCTGGATATCTTCGTGAGCCGGCGTGACCCTGTTACCGGGTCCTGGTCTGAACCGGTTAACCTGGGCTATCCCATCAACACGCGTGGCGATGAGTTTGCCTTTATCGTGGGGGCTTCAGGCCAACAGGCCTGGTTTGCCTCAGACATGGAAGGGGGCCACGGCAGGTCAGACCTGTATACCTTTGCGTTGTACGATGCAGTGAGCCCGCAACCGGTGACCTACATGCGCGGCGTGGTGTCGGACGCCGAAACAGACAAGCCCCTGGAAGCCTCTTTTGAACTGATCCGTGTGTCAGACGGACAAGTGGTCATGGAGGCTGCATCTGACCCTGAAGACGGCTCCTTCCTGGTGGCCGTACCCACCGGCAAGGATCTGGCTATAAACATATCAAATCCCGGATACCTGTTCTTTTCCGATCACTTTTCCTATGATGGCTTGCGAAAAGCCGGCGATCCATACCTCCGCGACATTCAGCTGCATCCCATCCGTGAGGGTGAGCCGGTGGTGCTGCGCAACATCTTTTTTGAAACCGACAGCCATGCCCTCAAAGAGACCTCCAGGGCAGAACTGGAAAAGCTATACCAGTTCATGCGTGAAAACCCCAGGTTGCATATTGAGATCAGCGGCCATACCGACAGCAGGGGCACCTATGCGCACAACCTGAGCTTGTCTGAAAACCGTGCCCGCAGTGTGCGTGACTACCTTGTTGATAAAGGCATCGTGGCATCCCGACTGACTTACCAGGGATATGCCGACACCATGCCGGTCGACACCAACGAAACTCCCGAAGGAAGAGCAAAGAACCGGCGTACCGAGTTTCAAATTGTGGAACCTGAAAACCGCTAACTTGACTTTTGTAGTTGCTCTTTCCGTTTGCAAATCAATTGATTGCAAAGATTTCATTGCTTTAGATAACCCATGCAGTTTAAATTGCCTTGACTGCAACAGACCATACAGGCTAAATCCCTTTGGGTGATGCATTACACTCCGTTGTTAATAATTATTTCTGGCCTTTTAGTTGTGCCCATCAAGGGTAATGTGTATTTTTGAGCTATG
This sequence comes from Nitriliruptoraceae bacterium, assembly GCA_003558435.1. Lineage (GTDB taxonomy): Bacteria > Actinomycetota > Nitriliruptoria > Nitriliruptorales > Nitriliruptoraceae > PWLR01. Next base: position 3,046 of record PWLR01000080.1, read on the forward strand.
GAAAACAAGGAGCAAAAAGTGCGTGAAGGCACACGGGGCAAAAACAAAAAGGTCTTTTTTTCGCTCGACTATTCGGATCACGGCAGGGTTCCCCCACAGGCCATTGACCTGGAAGAGGCAGTGCTGGGCGCCATTATGCTTGAGCAGAATGCACTGACCAATGTGGTAGACATCCTCAAGCCGGAGGTCTTTTATAAG
>PWLR01000001.1 GCA_003558435.1 Nitriliruptoraceae bacterium
CGGCGGGAGCCGCCGTCCCCGCGTCACCACGACCGAGCCGGCCGAACAGCAGGGTCGGCATCTTGCGGTAGGGCCAGTCGGTGTCGATGGTGACGTGGTCCTTCGCGCCGAGCCTCGCGAGCAGCAGCCAAAACCCGAGCGCGGTGAACCCGAGCACCTGCATGGTCTCGACCACCTTGCCGAAGCGATACGGCACGTAGTCGACCGCGAAGGGCATCAGCTCGTACAGCGCCCCGGGGAACAGGCCCATCCCGAGGTTGAGCGCGGCGGCGGCACCCATCGCGACGTACATCGTCGTCGGGACCCGCGCGACGTGGAAGGGGGCGCCGTCGTTGCCCCGGGGGCCGATACCGGGCTCACCGAACCACGCGGCGTAGGGCAGTTTCAGACCGGTCGACAGGAAGGTCCCCACCGACGCGACCTTCAGCAGCAGCACGACCCAGGTCAGGTCGCCGAGGTAGGCCGCGTCGACGACCAGCTCCTTCGACACGAACCCGCTGAACAGCGGGAAGCCCGAGATCGACACCGCCCCGACCATGTACAGCGCCAGCACGGCGCGCATCCGGTTGGCGATGCCACCCAGCGCGCTGGCCTTGGACCGGCCGGTCGCGTAGAGGACCGCGCCGACCCCCATCAACAGCAGACCCTTGTAGATGATGTGCGCGAAGGCGTGCGCCGTGGCGCCGTTGATCGCGACCTCGGTGCCGATGCCCACGGCCGCGACCATGAAGCCCACCTGGCTGATGATGTGGTAGGCGAGCAGCCGACGGATGTCGTTCTCCAACACGGCGAACACCACCCCGTACAGGGCCATGAACACGCCGAGGTAGATCAGCACCTGGAAGCCGGGGAAGCCCCGGGCCAGCGCGTAGACGGCGGCCTTGGTGGTGTACGCCGACAGGAAGACCGTGCCGACCACCGACGCCTGGGGGTAGGCATCCGGCAGCCAGGCGTGCAGCGGTGGGACGCCCGCGTTGATGATGCACGCGATCAGGATCAGGGTCGCGGCGAGGCCGGGCTCGAACGACTCGAACGCGAGCGATCCGGTCTGGGAGAGGTGGACGAGCACGCCGGCGAGCAGGATCTTGCCGCCGGCGATGTGCACGAACAGGTAGCGCATCCCGGCACGCCCCGACAGCGGGGTCCGTCGGGCGAGGATCACGAACGTGCTCGAGATCGCCTTGACCTCCCAGAACAGGAAGAAGGTCAGCAGGTCGCCGGCGAACACCACGCCCATGGCGGCGCCGGCGTAGACCATCGCCGCCGAACGCTCCGGTCCGCTCTGGGTCGCGATCCCGTAGACGCCCGCGAGCAGCGCGGCGATGGCGAAGACCACACCGAACGGCCGCGACAGGGCGTCGGCGCGCAGGACCTCGAGGTCGTACTCGAGGAACCCCAGGCCCACGCTGGTGTCGGTCCCGAGCGCCAGCACCTCGAGCAGCGCGACCACCGGGACCACGATCATCACCACGTGACCGAGGGTCCGAGGCAGCACGCGCACGAGGACCGCCCCGATCAGGAACGGCAGCACCGGGTGCAGGAGCAACTCAGCCATAGACGCCCCCGCTGCCCGCGGTCGGATCGAGCCGTGCCGCCGGACCCGCGTCACCGGGCATGCGGCCGGCGTCGGGGTGCTCGGGCGGGAGCACGTCGGGCTGGACGTCGGGGGCCGCGTCGTCGGCGTAGTAGTCCTGCGGCCGGTCGAGCAGCAGCTTGCCGACCCATTTGGAGCCGATGATGATCGCCATGCAGCCGAGCAGGCCGATGACCACCCCGTAGCCGGGGAAGGGCGAGTAGCCGATCACGAGATCGAGGCCGATGCCCAGCGGTACGGCGACGGCGGTGGTGATCAGCGCGAGGCGCCGGTTGTCGCTCACGCCCCACCTCCCGTCACCACGGCGGCGACACCGCGGGCGAGTTCGTAGATCCCGGTCAGGTCACCCAGGCCGAGAACGAGCCCCAGCGCGGCGGTCAGGCACAGCGGGACCACCATCAGTGCCGGTGCCTCGCCGTGCGCATGGTCACCGTGTTCGTGGGGTTCGTGCGACTCCGCCGGTCCGGCCTCGAGTCGGGCCAGGGAGCTCTGTGGATCAGCGGTCGCGACGGCGACGGCGGCCGGTGCCTCGTCGCCGGTCGAGGACCCGCCCGGCGAGGCGGCCCCGAACGCGCCGGGCTCGGGAGCCGCGTCGCCCTCCTCGCCCGGGAGGGGCTTGAAGAAGGCCCGGTACACGATCGGGAACAGATAGCCGGCGGTGAACAGCCCGGAGAACACCATGATGCCGGCGAACAGGTACTGCTCGGCCTCGAGGGCGCCGAGCACGAGATGCCACTTGCTGAGGAACCCGCCCATCGGGGGGAGTCCGGCCAGCCCGTAGGAGGCGACCGCGAAGGCGACCATCGTGAACGGCATGCGCCGACCGATGCCGTCGAGTTCGCTCACGTGGTCCTTGTGGGCGGCGATGTGGATCGCCCCGGCGGCGAAGAACAGCGTGATCTTCAGCGCGCCGTGGTTGACGATGTGCAGCAGCGCGCCCTCGTACGCCGATGCCGAGAGCAACGAGAACCCCAGCACGATGTAGGCGAGGTGGGCGATGGTCGAGTACGCGAGCCGGCGCTTGAGATGGTCCTGACGCAGGGCCATGACCGAAGCGACCACGATGGTCGCGCCCGCCACCGCCGAGAGGACCTGCTGGATGCCGATGGCGCCGAGCACCTCGGGGCCCATCACGAACCCGATCATGCGCCCGAAGGCGAACACCCCGCCCTTGACCACGGCCACCGCATGCAGCAGCGCGCTGACCGGGGTGGGTGCGACCATGGCGCCGGGCAGCCAGGCGTGCAGCGGCATCAGGCCGGCCTTGGTCCCGAAGCCGACGCAGAACAGCAGGAAGACCACGATCGTCAGCGTCGTGGACATCTGCCCGGCCACGAACCCGCCGGCCGCGAAGCTCAGCTCGCCGGTCGAGGCGTAGACGATGATGACCGCCAGCAGGACCGATGCGCCACCGGTGAGCAGGTAGCCGAGGTAGGTGCGACCGGCCGCGATGGCCTTGGCGTCGCCCTTGTGGGTGACCAGGGGGTAGGTGGCGACCGTCAACGCCTCGTAGGCGATGAAGAAGGTCAGCAGGTCACCCGCGAAGGCGACCCCGAAGGCCGTCGAGAGGCAGAGCGCGTAGAAGGCGTAGAACCGGGTCTGGTGCGAGGCGTTGTCGCCCCGCATGTAGCCCAGCGCGTACGAGCCGGCCAGCACCCACAGCAGCGACGCCAACAGGGCGAAGATCATCCCCATGCCGTCAGCGGCCAGTGACAGCTCCACACCCGGGATCAGCTGGCCGAGCGAGGTGGTCGGCACCTCGCCGGCGAGCACCGACGGGAGCATGGACGCGATGATCACGAACGTGATCGCCGCGCCGATGAGCAGGGTCGCGTCCCGCATCGGGGGATGACGACGCAGCACGGCGATGATCGCAGCCGTGAGGGCCGGCGCCGCGACGGCGGCAGCCGGAAGGAGCGAGGCGTGCGGTTCCATCACCCTCCACGGACGACGGTCATTCGGCAACTACGACGGTGACTACAGCGGAGACGGCGCCCGCGACAGCCGCGGCGGCTGTCGCGGCTGCGGCGGCAACACAACGCCCGGCCGAGGGACCGGGCTCGGCCCGAGGGTAGTCAAGTCGAGACGTGTTACGAGCCGGTGTCGCCCGGCGTCCCGCTCGGGGTCTCTTCGTGCCGTTCCCGGAACCCGGCGAGGTCGTCGGCCCAGGTCCCCGACCACAGCGGCGCCCCTGCCCGGTAGGCGGCGCGCCCGATCACGTGACCGGCCACCGGCGCGGTCGCGAACTGGATCCCGATCGCCAGGAGCATCTTCCACCAGGCTTCGGGGGTGTTGACGACGAAGGCCACCCCCAGCAGCACCGTCCCCACGCCGAGCCCTGCCGCCTTGGTGCCCGAGTTCGCCCGGGTGAGCGTGTCGGGGAACCGCAACAGACCGATCCCCGCCGTCACACACAGCAGGACCCCGAGCCCGATCAGCATCCCGCCGACGATGTTCACGAGTCGCTCCGACCGATGAGCGCACCCAGGGCCACGGACGCCAGGAACCCGAGCAGGATCACGACCAGGACCACGTCGAGGAACTCCGAGAACCCGGTTCGCAGAGCCAGTAGGGCGATGGCGGCCACGATGGTGTAGAAGCCGAGATCGGCCGCCAGAGCCCGGTCGGCCACATGGGGGCCGCGCACGGCCCGGACGAGTCCGAGCGCGAACGCCACGGCGAGGCCGGTCAGGGCGAGGTCGATGCCGATCATGTCGCGACCTTCATGTCAGGGCTCGCAGCAGCACGCGTTCGAGGTCGTGGATCCCGGCGATGAAGCGTTCCCGGTCGCGGACGAACAGGCCGTGGACGTACAGGTCGCGGGTCTGCGTGTCGACCTCCAGCGACAACGTGCCGGGGGTCATCGTGATGGTGTTGGCGAGCAACATCATCTGCACGTCGGTGGTGCAGGAGGTGGGGACCCGGATGATCGCCGGTTCGAGGTTCAGGCCCGGGGTGAGGACCTCTCGCGCGACGATCGCGTTCGACACGATGAGTTCGCGGATGAACACCGCCAGGAACCAGGCGTAGGGGGGGATGTGGCGCACGAAGAACCAGAGCCGTGTCATGCGGAGCGCACCGCCTCGAGGTAGGGGGTCGGGTCGATCAGGGTGCGTGCGGCGGGTTCGATCAGTTCGATCAGCGACTGCCCGACGACGCCGATCACGAGCGTGAGCGCCGCGATCAGCAGGGCGGGGCCGACCATGCCCGCCATCCGCCACCTCGACAGCTCGGCGTCGCGGGCGGTGGGTGCCTCCGGCTCGAGGTGGGCGGGGACCGTGTCGCCCGAGCCGCCGGCCACGACCGGGACGGCTGGCCGGCGACGGGGGACCGCCGAGGTGGCCGCGGTCGGCGCCCCCCAGAAGACCCCCGTGAAGATCTTCACCATCGACAGCAGCGTGAACAGGCTGACGAGCACGATGGCGGCCCCGGCCACCCAGTGGGCGTCGTCGAAGGCGGCGCGCAGCAGCAGCACCTTGCCGAGGAAGCCGGAGCTCGGGGGCAGACCCGCGAGCGCGAGCGCGGGTACGACGAACGCGACCATCAGCCAGGGTCGCGAACGGCCGAGGCCACCCAGTTCCGAGAGCACGCCGGTGCCGGTCAGACGCTCGACGGTCCCGGCGACGATCAGCAGCGCCCCCTTCACCAGCACGTACTGCACCAGGTAGAACAGCCCGGCGGTGATGCCCGCCACGCTCCAGATACCGAGGGGGAGCACGAGGTAGCCGACCTGGCTGACCATGTGGAAGGTGAGGATGCCCCGCATGTCGCCCCGGCCGACCGCGCCGAGGACCCCCACCACCATGGTGAGCACCGCGACGCCGAGCAGCAGTGGGCGCCACGTGACATCGGGTCCCAGCACCAGGCTCGACAACCGCAGCAGCACGTAGACCCCGGCCTTGGTCAGCAGGGCGGAGAACAGCACCGTCACGGCGGGCCCGCAGGTGGTGTAGGTGCGCGGGAGCCAGCCGTGCAACGGCACGAGCCCGGCTTTCACCGACACGGCGGTGAAGATCACCCCGAAGCCGACCAGCGAGGTCGGCACCTGCTCGGTGATGCCGGCGAGGTCGGCGAAGTTCACGGTGCCGGCCGTGCCGTAGACGAGCGCGATGCCCAGCACGAACAACGTCGAGGCGAGCAGGTTGACGGTCACGTACAGCGTCCCCGCCCGGACCTGGGCCCCTCCGCCACGCAGCGTCAACAGCACGTAGGACCCGATGAGCATGACCTCGAAGGTCACGAACAGGTTGAACAGGTCGGCGGTGAGGAACGAGCCGAAGACCCCGGCGAGCAGCACGGCCACCAGGGGATGGAAGAGCTGGTGCTCGTCCTCGCCGTTGGCTGCCGCGAACACCAGGGCGAGCAGCGCCATCGCGCTGGTCGCCACCACCATGATCGCCGAGAGGCCGTCGGCCGCGAACGGGATGGCGAGTCCCGACGGCCAGTCGCCGACGCGCGTCGCGACCGCGGCGCCGTCCCGGGTGGCGATCACGAGGCCGACACCGGAGCCGAGCACGACGAGCATCAGTACACCGGTCACGGTGCGCTGCACCCCTCGCCACGACCGGGTCAGCAGCCCGATCGCGGCCGCCAGCAGGGGTGCGACGAAGGGCGCCACCAACAGGGTGCTCATCGGCCGCCCTCCTGCGCGTCCCGGTCGATCGGCGGGACCTCGTCGACGGAGGCCTCGACGTCGTCGTGGCCGAGCACGTCACGCCCGTGGAAGGCCAGGGTGAGCAGGAACGCGGTGATCCCGAACGAGATCACGATCGCGGTCAGGGCGAACGCCTGGGGGAGTGGGTCGGCCAGGTCCCCCTCGGCGCCGATGAACGGCACCGCCCGGCGCGCGACCCCCCCGGAGGCGACCAACAGCGTCGTCGCGGCGTGGCCGAGCAGCACGAACCCCAGCGCCATGCGCACGATCCCCCGCTGGAGGATCAGGTAGGTCCCGCCCGCCGCGAGCATGCCGACGATGATCGCCGCGGTCATGGCCGCAGCTCCGTCGCGGGCCCCGACGGGGTCGTGACCGCCTGCGGTGCCACGATCTCGCCGTCGCGACGGGCCCCCAGCCCGGTGCGCTCCGGGTTCGGGGGCTCCTCGACGATCCCCTGGCCGAGGTGGCGGAGGATCGCGACCACCATGCCGATCACCACGCCGTAGACCCCGATGTCGAACATCAGCGACCCGGCGACCTCGAGGCCGAAGGGGAGCACGAGCTTGGCGCCGTCCAGGAACGTCCCGGTCAGCACGAGCCCCCCGAGGCCGTAGGCCAGGGCGATCAGCAGGCCCCCGCCGGTGAACAGCAACGCGCGCAACCATCGGCTCTGCCAGATGCGCTGGTGGCCGCGGCTGAAGTACAGCAGCACGACGGTCGCCCCCGCCGTCAGCCCACCGATGAACCCGCCCCCGACGGCGTCGTGGCCACGGACGAGCAGCCACAGCGAGACCACGATCATCAGCGGGGCGAGGAACAGGTTGGCCGTGCGCAGGATCGGGCTGTCGATCATCCCGATGCCGTCCCAGCGCTCGATCCCGTCCACGTCGGCCGACCCGTCGGGGGGCGGGACCGCCCGTTCCTCGGAGAACCGGACCAGGGCGACGATCGCGGTGGCGGCCGCGACGACGACCGTGATCTCCCCGAGGGTGTCGAGGGCACGGAAGTCGACCAGGATGGTGTTGACCACGTTCGAACCACCGGTCAGGCCCTCACCCTCGTTCAGGAAGCGCTGGCCGACCTCGGAGATGCCCCGGCGACCGGTGAAGGCGTAGGTCGCGAGCCCGGCCACCGTCCCGACGCCGACGGCGATGACGCCCGCCGTCACCTTCCGGGGGCGGCCGCCGCGCGCGAACGACGTGGGCAGCCGACGGAACACCACCACCACCAGCGCCATGGTCAGCGTCTCGACCAGCAGCTGGGTCAGGGCGAGGTCCGGTGCCCCGAGCAGCACGAACCAGCCGGCCACGGTGAACCCGGTCAGGCCGAGCGTCGCGACCGCGGCCAGACGGCTCCGGGCCTGCACGACCCCCGCGATGCACGCGGCCAACAGCACGACCACCGCCCAGTCGGAGGCCAGCCACGGCGCCGGGTCACCCAGTGCCCCGAGGTCCAGTCGCGATGTGAGGCCGACCCCGACCACGAGCACCACCGCGACCACGGGCAGCAGGTAGGCGGGCGGTGCGTCCGAGGAGGCGCTGCGGCCGATGCGCGCGCCGAACGCGAGGACCGCCGCGTAGGTCCGGTCGAAGGCACGCTCGCCCGAGGGCCCCCGGAACAGGGCCTGACCGCGTTCCACACGCTCGCGGAGGGACACCAGCGTGCCGCCGACCGCGACGACCACGAAGGACATCACCAGTGGCAGCTCCAGGCCATGCCACAACGCGAGGTGCAGGTCCGCGGACGTGCCGGTGACGTCCCGACTGACGGCGTTGACCAGCGCATCGAGGCGGGGCACCACCAGCCCGAGCCCGAGCCCGGCCGCGGCGGTCACCAACGCCGGCGCGACGAACCCGATCGGCGCGGCGTGCGGGTGGGTGCGCTCCGGACCCTCGAAGGTCCGCAGGTAGAACCTGGCGCTGTAGGCGAACGTGCCGATACTGGCGAGCACCGCGAGCAGGCCGGCGGTGGCCCCCAACCAGGCGGGATCACCCAATTCGACGAAGGAGGCGAACGCCTCCTCCTTGGACACGAAGCCGAGCAGCGGTGGCAGCCCCGACATCGACAGGGCGGCCAGACCGGCGGCCAGGGCCGTGGTCGGCAGGGTGCGGCGCAGACCGCCCAGTTCTCGCAGGTCGCGGGTCCCGGTCTCGTGGTCGACGATCCCCACGGTCATGAACAGCGTCGCCTTGAACAGCGCATGCGCGAGGGTGTGCAGCGCGGCGGCGGCGATCGCCAGGGGCGTCCCGATGCCGATCAGGCCCACGAGCAACCCGAGTTGGCTGACCGTCGAGTAGGCCAGCAGCGCCTTGAGATCGGTCCTGCGTAGCGCCACCACGGCGCCGAACACCGCCGTGGCCAGCCCGCCGAGCACCAACGGCAACTGCCACCCGGCGTTGCCGGCGAACAACGGCGTGAACCGCAGCAGCAGGTAGATCCCGGCCTTCACCATCGTGGCCGCGTGCAGGTAGGTGCTGACCGGGGTCGGCGCGACCATCGCGCCGGGCAGCCAGAAATGGAACGGCAGCTGCGCGGACTTGGTGCCGGCCGCGAGCAGCAGGAGCACGATGATCACCGGCGTGACACCCGCATCGGCCAGGGCCGGAGCGGACGACAGGATCTCCGTCAGCGACGAGGTCCCGGTCACCACCGACAGCAACACCGCGGCCCCCAGCAGCGCGAGGCCGCCGAGCGCCGTGGTCAGGAACGCCCGGAGCGCCCCCTGCCTGCCCTCCCCGAGCCCGCCGATCAGGAAGAAGCTCGTGACGCTCGTCAGTTCCCAGAACACGAACAGCAGGAGCACGTCGTCGGCGAGCACCAGACCCAGCATGGCGCCGGCGAACGCCGTGAGCAACGTCAGGTAGCGGCCGATGCGGACGTCGCCGGCGGCGAAGTACCGGGCGGCGTAGGCTAGCACGATCGCCCCGATGCCGAGCACGATCAGTGCGAACAGCAGCCCGAGCGCGTCCATGCGCAGCGCGACGCTCAGCCCGGCCGCGGCGACCCAGTCGAAGCGGCTGACCACCGCCTCGCCCGCGAGCACGGGGCCACCGGCCACCGCCAGCCAGCCGCCCGTCCCGGCGAGCACCGCGGCACCGAGGTAGCCGGCGTTGCGGCCGAAGGCGCGTACCAGCAGCGGCGTCGCCGATGCCAGGCCGAACACCACCGCGACCGCGACGGTCAGCATCAATCGGGCTCCGGGAACGGGCCCCCGCGAACCCGCGGGGACGGGCCGCGACACATCGGCCGGATGGGTCGCTCGAACCGTGGTTCGGTGCTGGGGTGCACCAGGACGTACCGGCCGTGGAGAACCGTAGCGCCCGCGCGATGGGTGGTCGTTCGTCACGGCGAGCGGAACGCCTGCTCGGCATGCTCGCGCGGCCGCCACCGAGGAGCACGACGATGACCGGGCAGGAGACCGACGGCAGGCTGCATGGCCGACGGGTGCTGATCACCGGCGCCTCGTCGGGGATCGGTGCGGCGACGGCCCGGGCGATCGTGGCGGCGGGTGGCCGCGTCGCGCTGCTCGCCCGTCGACCGGAGCCGGTGCAGGAGCTGGCCACCGAACTGGACGGGGCCGCGGTCCCCGCCGACGTGACCGACGTCGACGGCGTGGGGGCCGCCGTGGAGGAGGCCGCTTCGCAGCTCGGAGGGCTCGACGGGCTGGTCAACGCGGCCGGGGCGATGCGGGCCGGCCGGATCGCCGACACCGATCCGGCCGCCTGGCGGCTGATGTTCGACGTCAACGTGCTCGGTCTGTTGCACGTCACGCAGGCCGCGATCCCCCACCTGCGCCGCGACGGCGGGGATGTGGTCAACATCTCGTCGATGTCGGGCCGGCGCGTGGGCTCGGTCGAGATGGCCGCCTACGCCGCGTCGAAGGCCGCCGTGCACACCGTGTCCGAGGGGCTGCGCCGGGAACTGTCCGACGACGGGGTCCGGGTGACGGTGGTCGCTCCCGGTGTGGTGGACACCGACCTGTTCGGCGACCGGGACGACGAGACGACCTCGAGGCTGCGCGACAAGGCGCGCACGGAGGGGCTGGGCGCCGTCGACGTGGCGTCGGCGATCGTCGGGGTCCTTCTCGCCCCGCCGCACGTGGTCCACGTCGAGGTGGCGATGCTGTCGATCCACCAGTGAGGCATCAGGCTCGTCCGGCGGGCTCCCCGGTCGGCCCGGGAGCCAGGGCCGGCTGCCGACGTGTGGTGAGCGCGAACACCACCGCCCCGACCCCGGCGAAGGCCACCGACAGGCCCACCTGCTCCGACACGGCACCGATCGTCGGTGGTCCGAGCAGGAAGGCGAGGTACCCCACGGATGCCACGGCGGCGACCCCGCGACCGGGGGTCTCGGAGACCCGGCCGGCAGCGCTGAAGGCGAGCGGCACCGTCACCCCCAACCCGCTTCCGACCAGCGCGAACCCGATCAGCGCGGCCGGCAACGACGGGATGCCCGCGACCAGCAGGAACCCTGCGGCGGCCGCCCATCCGCCGCCGATGATCACCCGGGCCGCCCCGAGCCGGTGCACCAGCCGGTCGCCGAAGAGCCGCACGGCCAACGTCGAGCCGGTGTAGACCACGTACCCCCACCCGGAACGGGAGGGATCGACCGAGACGGTCTCGCGCAGGTGGATGCCGCTCCACTCGCCGGCGGTGCCTTCGCCGAGCGCAGCCGCGAAGGCGACCAGGGCGAGCGGGAACAACGCCCCGCGCGGCCAGGCGAACCGGGGGCCGGTCCGCGCGAGGGTGGGATCGGTCCGGTCGCTGACCCGCAGGCCCGGCGCCGCCGCCAGCACGACCGCTACGAGCACCGCCGCCACCACGGCGAGGTGGAGGGGTACGGGGGTGCGTAGGTAGGTCGCCAGCGCACCGCTCGAGGCGCCGAACAGCGCGCCGACGCTCCACGCGCCGTGGAACCCGACCATGATCGAGCGGCCGTAGGCGCGCTCGACCCCGACGGCCTGGGCGTTCATGCCCACGTCCATCGCCGACAGGCCGGCGCCGGTCAGCAACAGGCCGATGGCGAGCGGGAGCGGTCCGGGGGCCATGCCGACGACGCTCAGCATGCTCACGCCCAGGGCGGCACCGGCGAGCGCGACCCGTCGTGACCCCGTGCGGTCGACGGCCCACCCCGCGACCAGCAGCCCGGAGACGACGCCGGCCGACAACGACCCGAGCACGAGTCCGAGGGTGGCCTTGCTGATCCCGAGGCCGGCTTGGACATCGGGGACCCGGGCGATGAACGACGAGATGGCGATCCCGTTGACCGCGAAGAACAGCGTCACCGCGAGGCGTGCCCGCGAACTCACGGATGGGTCCGGGCCGGCTGGCTCACGCGGCGTTCGACGATGTGGCGGCTGGCGACGACCGCCAGGTACCCGAGGCAGGCGCCCAGGGTGTTGGTCACGACATCGAGCAGCAGCGGGTTGCGGCCGGGGAGCAGGGTCTGGGTCAGCTCGATGACGACCGATGCCATGAACGCCATCAGCAGCAGCCACGGACGACCGAACCAGGCGATGACCGCTCCGAGCGGCACGAACAGCAGGACGTTGAGCACGACCGCCAGCGGCCAGGGCGCGATCCAGGGCGAGAGCAGGTCCGCGAGGGACTGGTAGGGAGCCGGCGATCCGGGCGTCAGCGTCAGGGCGGCGATGAAGGCGATCGCCGCCACGAGCGCGACCGTCCGCAACCGTTGCATGGGCGCAGGGTAGGAGTTCCGGGCCGGACGGTTCGCGCCGACCGCGGCCACGGGTCGGTCAGCTCTTGCCGTCGACGTAGCGGTCCTTGATCGAGTCGACGATCGAGGGGTCGGCCAGGGTGGTGACGTCCCCGAGTTCCTTGTCCTCGGCGATGTCCTTGAGCAGCCGCCGCATGATCTTGCCCGACCGGGTCTTGGGCAGGTCGCTGGTGAACAGCAACGAGGCGGGCTTGGCGATCGGGGAGATCATCTTCGCGACGTGGTCGCGCAGCTCCTTCGCGAGCTCGTCGCTGGGTTCGATACCGCGCCTGGGGGTGACGAACGCGGCGATGGCCTGACCGGTCTGGGCATCGGCGCGTCCGACCACGGCGGCCTCGGCGACCGACGGGTGGCTGACCAGGGCCGATTCGACCTCCGTGGTCGACAGGCGATGTCCGGAGACGTTCATGACGTCGTCGACGCGTCCCAGCAGCCAGTAGTAGCCGTCCTCGTCGCGCTTGGCGCCGTCACCGGCGAAGTACATCCCGGGGAAACGGGACCAGTAGGTCTGCTTGTAGCGTTCCGGGTCACCCCAGATCCCGCGCAGCATCGCCGGCCAGGGTTGGTCGAGCACCAGGTAGCCGCCTCCGGGGATGCCGACTTCCTCACCCTTGTCGTCGATGATCTTCGCCGAGATGCCGGGTAGCGGGAAGGTCGCCGATCCGGGCTTGGTGGTGGTCGCACCGGGCAGCGGAGCGATCATCATCCCGCCGGTCTCGGTCTGCCACCAGGTGTCGACGATCGGGCACCGTTCACCCCCGATCATCTTGTGGTACCACATCCACGCTTCCGGGTTGATCGACTCCCCGACCGTGCCCAGCAGCCTGAGGCTCGACAGGTCGTGCTTCTGCGGGTGTTCGTCACCCCACTTCATGAACGCCCGGATGGCGGTCGGCGCCGTGTAGAGCTGCGTGACGCCGTAGGTCTCGACGATCGACCAGAAGCGGTCCTCCGCCGGGTGGTTGGGCGTGCCCTCGTACATCACGCTGGTGGCGCGGTTGGCGAGCGGTCCGTAGACGATGTAGCTGTGGCCGGTGACCCAGCCGATGTCGGCGGCGCACCAGTAGACATCGGTGTCGGGCTTGAGGTCGAACACGTACTTGTGGGTGAACGCGACCTGCGTGAGGTACCCGCCGGTGGAGTGCATGATGCCCTTGGGCTTGCCCGTGGTGCCCGAGGTGTAGAGCAGGTAGAGCAGGTCCTCGGCATCCATCGGTTCGGACGGGCAATCGGTGGACTGTCCCGGTACGAGATCGTGCCACCACACGTCACGGCCCTCGACCATCTCGACATCGTTGCCGGTGCGCTTGACCACCAGGGCCTTGGTGATCGAGGGGGTGTCGGCCAGCGCCTCGTCGACGTTGGCCTTCAACGGCGAGATCTGCCCGCGGCGGTGCGAGCCGTCGGCGGTGACCACGACCTTGCAGTCGGAGTCGTTGATCCGGTCGCGCAGCGCCGCGGCGGAGAAGCCACCGAACACCACCGAGTGCACGGCACCGATGCGCGCGCACGCCAGCATGATGGTGGGCAGTTCCGGGATCATCGGCAGGTAGACCGCGACCCGGTCGCCCTTCTCGACGCCCAGCTCCTTGAGCGCGTTGGCGGCCCGTTGGACATCACCCAGCAGGTCGGCGTAGGTGATGGTGCGGGTGTCGCCGGGCTCGCCCTCCCAGTGGTAGGCGACCTGCTCGCCATGACCGGCCTCGACGTGCCGATCGACACAGTTGTGGGCGACGTTCAGCTTGCCACCGACGAACCACTTGGCGTTGGGCGGATCGGTCCAATCGAGGATGGTGTCCCACTCCTCGAACCAGTCGAGTTCGGCCGCCTCCCGGGCCCAGAAACCTTCCCGGTCCGCGGCCGCCTCGTCGTAGATCTCCGCACCGGTGACCAGCGCATCGCGCTTGAAGTCCTCGGGCGGGGGGAAGGTGCGCCCTTCCTTGAGTAGGTCTTCGATCGCATCCGATGACATGGTGGCTCCCTGGTCGGTGCAGCTCCTCGGAGCGGCTCGCTGGTGTCGCGTGGTGCGGGCGACGTCTCCCGACCACAACCTAGTCCCGTCGCCGATCCGGAGCCCGCCGGCGCGTGCCGGCTGGTCGCCCTCCGGTCCCGAACGGTCGTCGGTCCTGCGCGAGCGGCAGGGGCGCGGCTACCGGGAAGCGAGCCAACCGATCAGCATGACGACCAACAGCCCGACCAACGGCCACAGGTACCAGGTCACGGCCAGTCCCCGGCCGTGGCGTACCTGTTCCTCGTCGTGAGGGTCCTGGGAGCTTGACTCGTGGGATGACACGGCGGGTCGACCTCGTCGCGGGTGGACCGAGGCTACGACGCGGCGCCAGCAGACCCGGTGGCGCAGCGGCCGCTCGGACGGGTACTGCGAGGGGCTGAGCATGGCCTCGGCGACCCGGGGCGAAGGGCTCAGCCCTTGGCGCCTCCGGTGAAGTTCCAGCCGGCCAGACGAAGTGAGGGGCAGATCACCATGCCGGCGCCGAACTCGCCGTCGGCGTACCGGTCGTCGTCGCCGATGCCGAGCACCTGGTCCGGGCCGAGCGCCGCCAGGAACGACTGCGTGAACCGCAGGTTGCCGACGGCGCCGGTCACCTCGCCGTCCTCGATCAGGAACGTGCCGTTGCGGGTCAATCCGGTCGCGACCTGGCTCTTGGGGTCGAGGATGCGGCAGTAGTGGAACTGGGTGACCAGCAGGCCGCGTTCGACCGCGCCGATCAGCTCCTGCTGGGGGGTCGATCCGCCCGGCATGACGATGTTGAGCGGGATGGCCCCCATGCCCTCGCCGCCCGGGATGGCGTTGCCGGAACTGACCGTGCCCGCACGGCGGGCGGTGCGACGGTCGTGGGCCAGGGCCCGGCTCACGCCGGCCTCGACGAGCGCGAACCGGCTCCGCGGGGTGCCCTCCGCGTCGAACGGCAGGCCGATGGCGCGCGGGTCGGTCGGATCCTCGAGGATGGTGACGGCGGGGTCGAACTGGGTCTCGCCGAGCTCGACGAACGAGGCGCCCTCGAGGTGGGCCTTGGCGTTGAAGCCGTACACCGCCAGGAACGTCAGCACCGTGGAGACGGCCTCCGGGCCGAGCACGACCTCGTAGGTCCCCGGGTCGAGGTCACGGAAGTCGGCGGAGCGTCTGGCGCGGTCGGCCGCCCGGGCGCCGAGGGCGGCCACGTCGAGCTCGCCGATCGCGACCGAGGTGCCGTGCGCGGACCCGGCCGAGACCTCGGTCTGGTGGATGCCGTCGGCGGTGGCCCGGGTGGTGGCGCCGGTCGCCCGCTGGCCCGCCGTCGAGGCGAACGCGACCTGATCGAGTTCGGTGTCGACGAATCCGGCCGCCCGTAGCGTCGGGTCGGCATCGACGAACCGCTTGACGAGGGCCGCACGCTCCTCGGGCGTCGCATCGGCGGTGGCGGGGTCGAGGTTGCCGACGCGTGCGACCTCGGCCGGAGGTGTCGCGCCGGGCCAGTGCGGATCGACCGGTTGGAGTTCGGCCGAGGCGATGCCGGCCGCGACCAGTTCATCGAGCGCGGCCTCGTCGACGGCGGTGGTCGACGCCGTGGCGGTGCGACCGTCGACCGCCAGTGTCAGCGCCACGGTGATCGTGTCCTCGCCCACGTGCTGGTGGATGAACGAGTTCGCGAACCTGGTCAGACCGTGACGGGTCCGTGCGACCCGGACGTTGGCCTCGACGTCCGCTGCGACGTCCGCGCCGCGGGCCTCGACGAGCGCCACGACCCGGTCGGCGAGTTCCTGGAGATGTGCGAGATCGGTCATCGTCTCAGCCCTTCACGCCGACGCGGACACCGTGGAACCGTGCCGGTGATGCGGGATGGCCGGTGTGCCCGACCTGCATGGGTTGGCCCTTGCCGCAGTTCGGGACGCCCCAGGGATGCCATTCGTCCCGCCCGGCCAGCATGTCGAGCGATCCCCAGAACTGCGGGGTGATGCCCGTGTAGGTGGGGTTCTTGACCATCCGGGTGCGCTTGCCGTCCACCACCTCCCAGCCGATCTCGCAACCGAACTGGAAGTTGAGCCGTCGGTCGTCGATCGACCAGGACCGGTTAGTGGCCATGATGACCCCCCGCTTGGTCTCGGCCACGATCTCCTCCAGGCTCGAGTCGCCCGGGAGCAGCCCCACGTTGGTCATGCGCACCATCGGCAGACGGTTGAACCCGTCGCCGCGGACCATCCCGCCCGGCGGCAGTCCGGCGAGATGTGCGGTGTCGCGGCCGGACAGCACCCCGACCCAGGTGCCCTGCTCGACGATGTCGACCTTCTGGGCCGGCGTGCCCTCGTCGTCGTAGCCGAAGGTCGACAGGGCGCCGGGGATGGTGGCATCCGCGGTGATGTTCATCAGCTCCGAGCCGTACTTGAAGCTGCCGAGCCCGCTGAGCTCCAGGAACGAGGTCCCGGCGAACGCCGCCTCCCAGCCGAGGATCCGGTCGAGCTCGATCGCGTGCCCGACCGATTCGTGGATCTGCAGCGCCAACTGGGACGACTCGAGGATCAGATCCATCTCCCCCGAGGGGCAGGTCGGGGCGGAGAGCAGCTGCACGGCCTCCTCGGCGACCTCCTGGGCGTGCCCGGGCAGGTCGTAGCGCCGGATGACCTCGTAGCCGCCGGTCTCGACGTGCCCGAACGACTGCGGGTAGCTGCGGCGCTGGGTCTCGTGCTCGCCCACGGCGGTGGCATCCATCCCGAGTCCCGATTCGATCAGGTGCTGGTGGATGCGGTGACCCTGGGAGGACACGAACCACTTGTCGTTGTCCCAGAACATCAGCTGGGCGGTCGCCACGGCCACACCCTCGACCGCGCGCATCGTCCTGGTCGCGTCCACGATCGTCGCGACCTTCACATCGAGGGGGACGGTGAAGGGATCCTCCGCGTGCGGGGTCTCGTAGTGGTCCTGGGCGACGTGCACGTCGGCGAGTTCGATGCCGCGCCCCGGGACCAGCGCGGAGGCCTTGGCGGTGGCGGTGGCCTCGGCGCCGGACCGGGCCGCGGCGCGGTCGGTCAGCTCGCTGGTGGACGCGAAGCCCCACGACGAGCCGATCAGTGCCCGGACCCCGACCCCGGCGTCCTCCGTGCGGCTGACGGATTCCACCTCGCCGTCCTGGGCGGTGAGGCGTTCCTGGCGGCGGATCACGACCCGGGCGTCGGCATAGGTGGCCCCGGCCGCGAGCGCAGCCTCCACCGCCGCTCGGGCGTAGTCGAACATCTCATCACCAGCGTTGCGCACAGGAGCCTCCCGGAAGTCGGTCCGGAACGCTACCCGGTGGCGGCGGTGGCGCCGGGCCGGGCGACCGGTGGCGACATCCCACCGCCGGGGGTGGCACGATGGGGCCATGCCACGTATCGACATCGAAGCGTTCGAGGACGAGTTCGAGGAGGATCACCACCTCCTGGTCCGGCGTCCGCACGAGATGTCCCAGGCCGCGAGGGACCGGATCGATGACCTGGGCGAAGCGCGCGTGGTCGGTGTCGACCGTGGTCGGGTCACCATCGAACTCGACGGCGACATCGTCGAGGGGCGCTTCGCTGGGACCATGCGCGGCGAGAAGGCGGCCGTGGGGGACCGGGTCCGGATCCGCCCGCCCCGCCACGAGTCGGACCAGGCCCGCATCGTCGAGGTACTGGACCGGGCCACCGTGCTCACGCGCACCCCCGACGACACGGTCGACGAGGAACGCGTGGTGGTCGCCAACGCCGACCAGATCGTCGTGGTGGCCGCTGCCGACCACCTCGACGCCGGCACGCGGTTCCTCGACCGCGTGCTGGTGGCGGCCTCCGTCGGAGGTCTGGACGCGGCGCTGTGCGTGAACAAGCTGGACCTGATCGACGACCGGTCCGAGGTCGCGGAGGTGGTGGACCGGTACGGATCGATCGGGGTGCCGGTGCGGCTCACCAGCGCCGAGACCGGAGAGGGCATCGAGGAACTGGGGCACCTGCTGGTCGGGTGCTGGAGCGCGTTCGCCGGCCACTCCGGTGTCGGCAAGTCCTCGCTGTTCAACCGGTTCCTGCCCGACGCCGACCAGGCCGTCGCCGAGATCGGCCCGCGCGGGGGCCGTCACACCACGGTCGCGGCGTGGGCCATCGAGGCACCGGCGCTCGACGGGTGGTTGGTCGACACGCCAG
Organism: Nitriliruptoraceae bacterium; assembly: GCA_003558435.1. GTDB lineage: Bacteria > Actinomycetota > Nitriliruptoria > Nitriliruptorales > Nitriliruptoraceae > PWLR01. Next base: position 18,129 of record PWLR01000001.1, read on the forward strand.
GGGTGCGCTCGTTCGGGTTGGGAGGGTTGGCGCCCGAAGAGTTGGCCGCGCACTTCCCGGAGCTGGCGGCGCTCGACTGCCACCTCGACGACTGCACGCACACCGGCGAGCCGGGCTGTCGGCTGCCCGGGGCCAGGGTCCATCCGGACCGGTTGGCGGCCTACCGGCGGCTCCTCGGGTCGCTGCGTGAGGGTCGGTGACCGATCGCGGCTCGGGTCTGGTGCCGTGACCGGCGTGATGTGGGCGGATCCGACGGCTGGTCGGCGACCGCGCCCACGGGACCGGGATGTCATCCCCGGTCGAGCCCCATTAGGCTCGACGGCGGCCGAGGGTTGCCGACCGACCGAGGGAGCAGGGACGTGATCGTGATCGATGTCGGCCGAGCCCGCCGGTCCGAGCTCCGGCAACGGCCCACGTCGAGCCGGGTGGCGCGATGAGTTGGCAACGGACGGTCGCGATCACCGCCGGGCGTGCGGTGGCACGTCGTGCCGGTTCCTCGGTGCGCGCCACCCCCGCCCAGGTCGCCCGACGATCGCGGGTCGATCCACACTGGCGTCGACTGGAGGACGGTTACGCCGCCCGGCTCGGGCCGCGCGAGACCATCGACGTCGCACGACCCGTGGGGCGATGGCGAAGGATCGATCCGCGTGAACCGCAGGTCGGTTGGCAGGCGCTCGGCAAGGCTGCGGGCCTGACGGTGTGGGCCGGCGCGGTCGGGGTGGGCTGGTGGTTGGGCTCGAGTCGAGGTCGGGGTCCCCTGTCGAGCGTGGCGCATCTCGACCGCTTCGGTGATGCACTCGGCTTCCCGGGCGAGGACCCCACCGGCTTCCCGGGCGAGGACCCCTTCGCCTGAGCCCGTGGTCCGGACCGCAGGTCCGCCCGGTCGCCCCCGAGGTTCCCGGTGGACCGTCATGGTCGCTACCCTTCGCCCGCCCCGGCGGGGTGGCCAAGTGGTAAGGCAGAGGACTGCAAATCCTCCATCACGGGTTCGATTCCCGTCCCCGCCTCCAGGACGGAAACGCCCCTCGCCCGAGCTGACCGGGCGAGGGGCGTCTAGCGTCGGTCCCGGCGGCGATCGCGGGTGTGGTGGATCGTCAGGCGCGGAGCCGGTGCAGCGCCAACCCGCCGCCCATCAGAGCGGTGCCGAGCAGGGCCAGTAGCGCGATGGGACCGCCGGTGTGGGGCAAGGTGCCGGTCGGGCAGTAGGCCGCCAGCAGTTGCGCATCGTCACCCGGCTAGTCGATGTGCAACTCCACGTAGCCGGCCCGGTCGGCTTCGGTGAGTTCCCACACGATGGTGCCGGGATCGGCGACCGAGCAGATTGGTGGCCGTCCCGTCCCAGATGATGGCGTCGGCGTGATCGCGACCGTGGTCGTCGTCAGCCATCGCTGGCCCGGACGCGAGCGACAACAACGGTGCGCAGAGGGCGGACAGTGCGAGGTTGTGGATCATCGAGGCTCCTGATGCGAACGGTTCGCAACGACCTGGCCACGTCGGAACCAGAAGCGGAAGGGCCGTCACCGTGCTCGGTCGATGACGACTGACGCGCGGCTTCGCCGCACACCGGCGCCCGGACCTATCATCGGGGGGCGTCGAGCCGCGGATCGGAGCGCGCTGGGGGCAGGGGGTGTCCGGTGGGCAAGAACATCGTCATCATGTGCGACGGCACACGCCAGGAGGGCGGGCGGGGAGCGGCCTGCTCGAACGTCTACCACGTGTTCAACCTGCTGGAGGACCGCACCGAACGCCAGATCACGTTCTACCTGCCCGGTCTCGGGGTGGGTCGTCAGCGCGTCCTCGGGAGCGCGGGCGGCTTGGGTATCTCGCGCAACATCCAACGTTGCTACGGCTTCCTCGCCGAGCACTACCGGGCCGGCGACCGGATCTACCTCATCGGGTTCAGTCGGGGCGCCGCGACGGTGCGCAGCCTGACCGCGTTGATCCATCACTTCGGGATCCTGCCCCGCTCGCGCCCCGAGCTGATCCGGGCGGCCTACCGCATCTATCGCACGCGCGACACGGAACGCTTCCCCGAGCTGGCCAGGACCTTCATCGCCCGTCATCACACGATGTGGGCGAAGGTGACCTACATCGGGTGCTACGACACGGTGGCTGCGCTGGGGGTCTCGTGGCACGCACCCAGCAAGATCCTCGATCGGATCCCCGGTTTCCGACACCGGTTCCACGATTTCGCGCTCAGCGAGAGCGTGGAGCATGCCTATCAGGCGCTGGCCATCGACGACGAACGACGCACGTTCCATCCGGTGCTCTGGGATGCGCAGGTGCAGCCCGGGCAGACGTTGCGCCAGGTCTGGTTCGCGGGCATGCACACCGATGTCGGAGGCGGCTATGAGGATCGCGGTCTGTCCGACATCACCTTGACGTGGCTCGTGGACCAGGGCATCCGCCACGGGATGCGCGTCTATCCCAAGCACCGGGTGACGATCGAACCGGATCCGGCCGGGCGGATGCACGACTCGCGGGGGACGCCGCTGCAGAAGCTGTTCCGACGTCAGGTGCGGAGCTGGCCGGATGGCCGCGATGACCGCCCGGTGATCCACGACAGCGTGCTGCAGCGGATCTCCGCGAACGGTTCGCCGGCGGGGGACCGACCCGAGCCGCGGTGGATCCTCGCGCTCGATCCCGAGGTGGAGGCCTGGATGCCTCACGACCCCGCACGCTGGGAGGTCGATGTGTCCGAGCCGGGGGTCTCGTGAGGGCCTGGCCCTGGGGGTGAGACCGACCAGCGGGTGCGCTCCGGGGTGGCCTGGGTCGCCGGCGCCGAAGCGCCCGCACGGTCGTGGACGCGCGTCAAGGAGAGCGATATCGCCGGATCCCGTCGCGTGAGGGGTGCCATCGAGGGTTCGGTCAAGCACACTCTGTAGTCTTCCCCCTCCTGCTCGACTGGATGACAACCGGCATGGAGCCTGACATGGACCTGGAACGTGGAGAACGGCTGGCGGTTGCCGCGACCCGGGTGATCAAGGCGGCCCGGGACGTCGACGGTCACCGCATGGATGTCGACGAGGCGACCTACGTCGGCCTCATCGAGCATGCCGCCGCGCTGAACGAGGCGATCGTGGAGTTCGACCGTCAGAAGGAACTCTGATCCGACGGTCCACTCGGCTCCGTCGTCCAACGACCACCGACTCCGTCCGGTTCAGCTCCCTATGCTGATACCGAGGTCGCGTCCACGGACGGGCCGCGTTCCACGATCACCAGGAGGTGACCGATGTCCATTCACAGCATGGAACTGATCACCTGCGCCGACTACGGCTGTCCGGGATGCCCGCTTCGCCACTTCCATCGCACGTCGGACAACAGCAAGCTGACCGAGGTGCCCGAGGTCGGCATGTTCACCCCTGAACGGCTGGCGCTGTTGGGGCGTGCCGCACTCATCACCGGCGCCGTCCAACAGGAACTCCGCTCGGAGCGCTGAGCGGCGGGTCGGTGGCGTAGCTAGCGTGGGTGTCCACGTCCGGAGCTGCTCCGGACCACGTGGAGGTGTCGCATGGCCGCGCTTGACGTCACGATCGAGACCGATGACGAACTCCTCGTCGAGGATCGGGGTGCAGGGGTCCGGTGGCTGACGCTGCACCGCCCCGCGGCTCGCAACGCGTTGTCGCTGCGGTTGCTCGCGGCGCTTGGCGAGGCCCTCGATGATGCCGGTACCGATCACGAGGTACGGGTGCTCGTCATCCGCGGCGCCGGTCCGGCCTTCTGTGCCGGGCACGACCTGCGGGAGATCCGGGCGCGCCGGGAGGACGACGACGGTGGCACCGCCTTCTTCACGACCCTGATGGCGGCCTGTGCCGAGGTGATGCAGGCCATCGTGCATCACCGCGTCCCGGTGATCGCCAGCGTCCACGGCGTTGCCACCGCCGCGGGCGCTCAGTTGGTGGCCAGCTGCGACCTCGCCGTCTCGGCCGACGTGGCGCGGTTCGCGACGCCGGGGGTCGACATCGGCTTGTTCTGTTCGACTCCCATGGTGGCGCTCAGCCGCAACGTCCACCCCAAGCAGGCCATGGCGATGCTGCTGACCGGGGAGATGATCGACGCCGCTCACGCCGAACGCATCGGGTTGATCAACCGGTCGGTCCCGGAGGAGGCGTTGGACGCGGAGGTCACCGCGCTCGCCGAGCGCATCGCCGGCAAGTCCTCGTTCACCCTCGAACTGGGGAAGGAGGCCTTCTACCGGCAACGCGAGCTGCCGCTCGGCGACGCCTATCGGTACGCGAGCGAGGTCATGGTCACCAATCTGTTGGCCAAGGACGCCGACGAGGGCATCGGCGCGTTCCTCGACAAGCGCACACCGCAGTGGCGGGACCGTTGACCATGGCGGGTCCTGCATGCCACGGCGCGGCTCGGTAGCGTCGAGACGCCACAACCCATGGAGCAACCATGTTGAAGATCACAGACGCCGCCGTGGCCGCTCTCGAGGAGGCCCGGGCGGCTCAGGAGGTCCCCGAGGACCACGGCGTGCGCGTCTCCGCACAGCCCGACCCCAACGACGCCGCCAACACGGTGCTCGCGCTCGGGTTCATCGAGGAACCGGCCGAAGGCGATCAGGTCACCGACCAGGCCGGTACGGAGATCTACATCGCCCCGGAGGTCGCCGAGCCGCTGGCCGGCACCGTGCTCGACATCGAGCAGACCCCGGAGGGTGCGCAGCTGATCCTCAAGCCCCAGGAGGGCGACGGCGAGGTCGCTGCCGAGCAGGCCTGACAGAGCAACCAGAGCAACGACCGGCCGTGGCGCACCCGTCGTTCAGCGCAGGGTGCGCCGCGAGCTGATCACGCCGGTGTCGAAACCGGCGAGGTGCAGTCCGCCGTGGAAACGGGCGTGTTCGATCTTCAGGCAGCGGTCCATCACCACGTCCAGGCCCGCGGCCTCGGCGTCGCGGGCGACGTCTTCGCGCCACAACCCCAGCTGGAACCACACGGCTCTGGCGCCCACCGCCACCGCGTCGGCCAGCACCTCGGGCAGATCGTCGGCCCGCCGGAAGACATCGACCATGTCGGGAACGACGGGGAGCGCAGCCAGGGACGGGTAGACCGGCTGACCGAGCAGTTCGGTGGCACGGGGGTTGACGAAGTAGACCTCGAAGGGCGAACTCGACCGCAGGTAGCTGGCCACGAAGTAGCTCGGTCTGGCCGGGTTCGTCGACGCACCCACCATCGCCACGGTCCGCGTGCGCCGCATCAACGCCAGCCGTTCGCGGGCCGACGGTGGCTGCCAGGCGGCGGACGAGGGGACCGTGGTGCCGGGGTGGTCGCTCATGCCTTCACCGCCTGATCGAGTGCCTGGTCGAGATCCCACACGATGTCGTCGAGGTCCTCCAGTCCGACGCTGATGCGCACCAGGTCGGGCGGGACCCCCGCATCGTGCAACTGCGTCTCCGACAGCTGCTGATGGGTGGTACTGGCGGGGTGGATCACGAGCGTGCGAACGTCGCCGATGTTGGCGAGATGGCTGCACAGCTCCAACGCCTCGATGAACGCCTCGCCGCCGGCGCGACCGCCGGTCACCCCGAAGGAGAACACGGCCCCCGGACCCTTGGGGGTGTAACGCTGCGCGCGCTCGTGGTGCGGGTGGTCGGGGAGTCCGGCGTACCGGACCCACGAGACGCGTGGATCCTCCTGCAGCCAGCGGGCGACACCGATGGCGTTGTCGAGGTGGTCGTCCATGCGCTGAGGCAGCGTCTCGACGCCCTGCAGCAGCAGGAACGCCGCCAGCGGGGTCAGTGCTGCGCCGACGTCGCGGAGCTGTTCGCTGCGGAGTTTGGTGAGGAAGGCGTACTCGCCGAAGTTCTCCCACCACCGCAGGCCGCCATAGGCGTCGACCGGTTCGGTGAAGCTCGGGAACTTGCCGTTGCCCCAGTCGAAGGTGCCGGATTCGACGACCAGACCACCGAGGGTCGTACCGTGACCTCCGAGGAACTTCGTGGCCGAGTGCACGATGATGTCGACGCCGTGCTCGAGCGGTCGGCAGACGTAGGGGGTCACGGTGGTGCCGTCGACCACCAACGGGATCCCGTGGCTGTGCGCGAGGTCGGCCAACGCCCGCAGATCGGCGACCTCGCCACTGGGATTGGCGACCACCTCGGTGTAGAGCAGTTTGGTCTTGTCGGTGATCGCCGCGGCCATCCCCTCCGGCTCCCCGCCGGACACGAAGGTGGTGTTCACACCGAACCGGCGGAGCGTCACGTCCAACTGCGTGACCGTGCCGCCGTAGAGGTTGGACGAGGCCACGATCTCGTCGCCGGCGCCCGCGAGCGCGGCGAAGGTCAGGAACTCCGCGGACTGGCCACTGGCGGTCGCCACCGCGCCGATCCCGCCCTCCAGGGACGCGATCCGCTCCTCCAGGGCGTTGACCGTGGGGTTGCCGATACGGGTGTAGATCGAGCCGTACTTCTGCAAGGCGAACAGGCTGGCGGCATCCGCGGTGTCGTCGAAGACGAAGCTGGTCGTCTGGTAGATGGGCACGGCCCGGGCTCCGGTGGTCGGATCCGGTGCACCTCCGGCATGCACCGCACGCGTCTTGAACCCGAACTCACGATCGGCCATCGACGTCACTCCACGACCGCGGGTGGGAGAGGCGCGGCGCGGCGCGAGGCTACCGCCGCGGCCCCTGGGCTCGTGCTTGCGCAGGGGCGAACCGCAGGATCTCGCGACCGCGATGCTCGATCTGCTCGCCGACCACGGGGCCATCGGCCAGGCTCCCGTGGTGGGTCGGTGACCGGGCCGAAGGGTCTCACCTAACGTCGGGGGCGAGCCCGTCCCGGGTGAGCCCGCAACGCGACGCCGAGCGCGCTCGGTTCGCGGCGGCCTCACGGTGCGGCGGTGACCCACCTTCATCCGATGCCGAACGATCCCTTCACGGAGCACTCATGGCCGATGCGATGGACCCGCCCGCCTTCGAGGGGGTCGTCTACCAGATCTACCCACGCTCGTTCCTGGATACCTCGGGGGACGGGATCGGCGATCTGGCGGGCATCTCCGCGAAGCTCGACCACCTCGTCTGGTTGGGTGTCGATGCCTTGTGGCTGTCGCCGATCTATCGCTCACCGATGGCCGACTTCGGCTACGACGTCGCGGACCACACCGACGTCGACCCGGTGTTCGGGACCCTGGCGGACGCCGACGCGCTGATCGCCGCCGCCCACGAGCGAGATCTCCAGGTGTGGCTCGACTACGTCCCCAACCACACCTCCGACCAGCATCCCTGGTTCCAGGCGTCGCGGTCGTCGCGGGACGACCCGAAGCGGGACTGGTACGTCTGGCGGGACCCGGCGCCCGATGGCGGGCCGCCGAACAACTGGCGAGCCGCGTTCGCGGAAGCCCCCGCCTGGACCTACGACGAGGCGACCGACCAGTACTACCTGCACCAGTTCCTGCCCGAGCAGCCCGACGTGAACTGGGCGAACCCCCAGCTGCGGGAGGCGATGCTCGACGTGTTGCGGTTCTGGAAGGATCGCGGGATCGACGGGTTCCGCGCCGACGTGGTCCACCTGATCGGCAAGGATCCCGCCTACCCCGACGATCCACCGGAGGTGGCGGGCGTGGGCCGTGCCGGACACCATCACCTCCCGGAGGCCACGGCGCCTCATCTCCGTGCCATCCGCGAGACGCTGGAGTTGCCCCCGGCCGCGGTGATGGTCGGCGAGATCAACCTCCCCGACGCTGCCCAGGTCGCCACCTACGTCGGCGAGGACCTGCTGCACCTCGCGTTCCAGTTCTCGCTGATCTACTCGCCGTGGCGGGCCGGCTACTGGCGTGACATCGTCGGCTACGTCCAGCGCGAGTTCGATGCGGTCGGCGCGTGGCCCACGTGGGTGCTCGGCAACCACGACAACTCGCGGGTGGCGAGCCGGGTGGGGCGAGCCGGCGCCGCCCGGGCCGCGATGGTCGGGTTGGTGACGTTGCGCGGCGTGCCGTTCCTCTACGCCGGTGACGAACTGGGCCTCGAGGATGCGGTGATCCCACCCGACCGCGTCGTCGATCCCGGCGGGCGTGACGGCGAGCGGGCACCGATCCCCTGGGACGGTTCGGAGCGACACGGATGGGCGGGGGAGCCCTGGCTGCCGTGGCCGCCGGTGCCCGAGATCCGGAACGCGGCGGCTCAGCGCGCCGACGAGGGTTCGATGCTGCACCTCACCCGCCGTGTGCTCGCACTCCGTCGCGCCGAATCGTCGTTGCGCACCGGCGAGCAGGAGGTGATCGACGTGGCCGACGACGTGCTCGCCTTCCGTCGCACCGACGACTCCGGGACCCACCTCGTGCTCATCAACTTCCTCGACGAGCCCACGGACGCCGAGGTGACCGGTGACTGGCGGATCGTGCTCGCCAGCGACGGGGCGGGGGAGGGCGGGTCGTACACGGGCCGGCTCTCGCCCGACCAGGCGGTGGTGCTCGTCACCGCGAACGGTTGATCGTCGCGGTGCCGGACGTCCGGCACCGCGCGGCGATCGGCAACGTCCGTGGTAGCCGGCCCCCAGACGACAGGCACTCCCATGAGCACCGACCAGAACGACCGGCCCTACCGTGCGGCGAGCGAGCTGCGTACCGAACGCTCACCGAAACGCATCCGCGCCGAGCTCGGCGGTCGGGTCGCGCTCGACACCACACGAGCGCTGCTGGTGTGGGAACAGCCCTCCTACCCGACCTACTTCGTGCCCACCGACGACGTCCTGGCAGAACTGCATGACACGGGGGACACGATCCCGGCCCCCGATGGCACGCCCGGCCGGTCCCACGACCTGCGGCTCGGCGACGCCGTGGCCACAGGCGGGGCCCTCACCTTCCCCGAGGCACACGACCCCGCCCTGCTCGCCCAGGTACGGGTCGCCTGGGCGGCGATGGATGCCTGGTTCGAAGAGGACGAGCAGGTCTTCGTCCACCCCCGCGACCCCTACACGCGGATCGACGCGCTGCGTTCGTCGCGGCACGTGCTGATCGAGCTCGACGGCGTGGAACTCGCGGAGACCCGCGACCCCGTCGTGCTCTACGAGACCGGCCTGATCCCGCGCTACTACCTACCCCCGACCGACGTCCGGCGCGAGCTGTTGGTCCCCACCGACACCGTCACCCATTGTCCCTACAAGGGATCGGCGAGCTATCTCTCGTTGGTCTCGGACGGCTTGGACGAGCCCGACCTCGCGTGGAGCTACGCCTTCCCCACCCGCGAGTCGCTCCCGATCGCGGGCCTGGTGGCCTTCCACGACGAACGCGTGGACGTCACGATCGACGGGGTCCGCCAACCCCGCCCCGAGACCCCACGGCTGCAGATCGATCGCTGATCCGCCGCCCGCCCGGGATGTTCCCCGCCGCCCGCCCGGGTGCCGGATCAACTGCCGGCCTCCACATACAGGCTCTGCAGGGCGGAACCGATCACGCCCTGCCGGTCGGCGAGCACGGAGCTCGCCAGTCCGATCCCGGTCGGTTGTGCCACCGAGTTCGCGGTCAGTGCCACCCACTCGCCGACCGGGAGACGGTGCACATCGATGGTCAGGTCCGGGTTGACGTACCGATAGGGACCCATCGGTACGGGGGCCCCGATGCCGTTGCCGAAGTCCCCGGCTGCGGCAGCCCTCGCCAGCGGGGTGATCGCCAGTCCCTCGGCCAGTGGTGCGAGCACCCGGAACCACGCGACGCCCTCACCGGGCTCGCCCAGCATCCCGGCGACGAATCGGACGTCCACGGCCTGCCAGAACCCATCCGGCTCGAACCACGACAGGCCCGCGAAGCGTTCCAGCTCGTCGGGCCCTGGTCTCGGCGGCCCCGCGGGCAGCGGGCGGTCGGGAGGCAGGTGCACCTCCCCGGTCCGGATGCGCAGGGCCCGACACCGGACCAGTTCCGTGCCGTCGGCGGCGTCGACGAGGGTCGCGTTCAGGGCCTGCACCCGCTTGCCCTCTCGAGCCACCTCGACGTCGAGGTCGAGCGGACGGCCGGTCGGTACGGGACGCAGGATGTCGTAGGCGAGTCGCACCCCCTGCATGGGGACCAGCGCCGGCGCAGCATCGATCGCGGCGGCGAGCAGGGCGGCGGGAGCGCCGCCGTGACAGGCACCCGGATCCCACGGGCCCCGTGCCGCGTCGGTCGCGACGTAGCGCTCGCCATCACGTTCGAAGATCGGGGTCGTCAACCTTGCGCTCCCAGGAGGCGAAGTGGCGGACCGTAGCCCAGCGTGGGGGTCGGTCCGCAATGGCAACGACACCAAAACGGCTCGCGGAGCTGGCCCGCGCGGCGGCCGGTTCGCTCCCGGCTACTCCGCTCGCTACGCTTCGCGGCCGTGCAGCACAAGCTCGCTGGACCCGATCCCGGAAGCGGTGGACGTGGTCCGGACCCCGCACGGGGCGTTAGCTCAGTTGGTTAGAGCGCTTGCTCGACACGCAAGAGGTCGCAGGTTCGACTCCTGCACGCCCCACCCCTCTAAGCCCCCGGATCCGTTCGGGGGCTTAGATGTTGACAGAAGGTTCGACCGTAGAGCTTTCTGTCGATCGCGTCGGCGGCGTCCTGCCGGAGCGAGTCGGTCACGTGCTGGTAGCGCCGCAACATGCGCACGTCCTGGTGGCCGAGGACGTCGAGGATCACCGCCGACGGCACGCCCTGGGCCAGCAGCAGCGTCGCTGCCGAGTGACGCAGCGTGTGGAAGGTGACCTCACGGATCCCGGCCGCCGCACACTGCCGGCGCAGCATGCGGCGTAGGTTCGATGACGGCAGCGGCATGCCCGCCTCCGAGGGCCACACGAGGTCACGATCGACCCACGCACGGTCGATCCAGACCGCTGCTTCCGCTCGTTCGCCGGTCTGACGGGTGCGGTGCTCAGCGAGTTGCTCGACGCACACGCGGGGCAGGATCAGTGAGCGGCGCGAGGGGCGGGTCTTGGGCTCGCCTTTCCACTCGATGTGGTCGTTGGTGCGGGTGATCTGGCGGACCACCGTGAGGGTGCCGGCGTCGAGATCGACGTCCGACCACCGCAACCCACGCATTCGCCCTGGCGTAGCCCGAGCGAGAGCGCCACGGTGAACAGCGACCCGAGCCGGTGGTAGGTGACCTGGGCGACCAGCGTGCGGGCCTCGTCGAGGTCGAGCGGTTCGACCTCCGCATCCTGGTAGGCGACCGGCGAGGCCAACCGCGCCGCGTTACGGGTGACGTGGCCGCCGAGCTTGCGCCCGACGTTCCACGGGGCCTGACCCGCGGGTCGGCGGCCGCCCCCCTGCGGGAGAAGCGGAGTTCCGTGATGTGGTTCACTGCGAACCGGTTTCGCTGCGGCGGGAGGGATTGCGATCAACGATCGTGTCGGCCCCAGCGCGACGAGTCGGAGGCCAGCGCCGCCACCCTCGCGACCACCGCGGGCGGGGGACCCGGCGGAGCTCGCGCCCTACCGCCGCGCCTTCCTGGACTGGGGTGCCTGCGCCATCGGTGCGCGATCGCGCAGCCCCCTCGACGAAGCGCCGGCGGCAGACGGGTTGCTCGAGGATGTCGCACACCTCGGGTTCGCGGGCCACCTGCTCGACTTCGATGACACGTACGCTCCGGGCCTCGCGCACGTGTCTGCGCCGACCGCGCCGGCCGCCGTCGTCCTGGCTGCGCACCTCGGTTGTGACGTCGGCGAACTGTTGGTGGCCTACAGCGCAGGCTTCGAGGCGATGGCGGCGTTCAGCGCGGCATCGCACCCGGCGCTCTACGACCGTGGTTGGCACCCCACGGCGGTCTGCGGGAGCGTCGGGGCGGCCGTCGCGGCCTGCTGTCTGCTTGAGCTCGAGCCGGAACACACCGAGCAGGCGGTGCGCCTCGCGCTGCTCTCAGCTGCCGGCCTCCGTGCCGCGTTCGGGAGCCACGGGAAGGCGTACCAGGTGGGCAGGGCGGCAGCCGACGGGGTCCTCGCCGCACGTACCGCGGCCCGCGGGGCAGTCGTCCCGGCCTCCGTCGTGGCTGGGGCGGGGAGCTTCGCTGACGTCTACGGCGGCGATCTGGCCGACGCCCTCCATGCACCGCCTCACGACCGCCGCGCCGTCGAGGACAACTGGATCAAGGCGTACCCGTGCTGCCTGCAGACGCACGCCACGATAGACGCCGGGCTCGAGCTCGCGACGAGGCGGGGACCACACCCGCCGCGCGAGGTGACGATCACGGTCCACCCGGTGACCCTGCAGGCCGCCGGTGCGCCTGCCGAGGTCCAGAGCGGACTCGAGGCCAAGTTCTCGGTCCCCTACACCACCGCATGGGCGGTGCTGCGCGGTCCCCCGACGGTCGAGAGCTTCGATCTCGTCGACGAGGAGGTCCGAGCGCTGGCCGGTGGATTCGTCGTGCGTGTCGATGAGCGGCTCGCCCCGAACGCCTGCCGGCTGGAGTGGCAGGCGGACGGACGTGCGCAGGCCCTCGACATCGAAGACCCCCGCGGCTCGCCCGCGCGACCGCTCGACGACGCCCAACTGCACGCCAAGGTCCGCTCCCTCGGAGCGGAGGCGCTGGTCGACGCGCTGGCCGACCTGAGCGCACCCGCGACCCAGGTGGCCGAGCTCCTCGGGGTCGGCGGCCACCAGCCCCACCCTGGCAGCCACGAGACGCGCGAGGTGGGCCGCCACTGAGCAGCTCAACCGCACCACCGACGCCAGCCGGGTGCACGCGAGTGGCTCGTCACGAGCTGATCGCCCGACCGCGGTTGTCGCCGAGCAGCAGGATGCGACCGGAAGACGATCGGCACACGTGCCGCTCCGCGCTCTCGCATGGTGCCGTCCTCCCATCTGGCCCTGCGCGTTCTCGCCCAGCGGTGAGAGGGTGTACGGGATGACGACCACACGCTCGGCGGCCATCCCCACACCGACGAGCAGCTCCGGACCCGCAGCGCCGTTGTGCCGATGGTGGCTGGACGGGCGTCTTCGACGCTCGGCACCCCGCGCCGCTGTTGCACGATGGCAGACTGGTTGCTCGTCCTCGGAAGCGACCGACGGTCCCGATGGCGCCTCAACAGGGAAGGTATGAGCACAATCACGCCAAGTCTGTTCGTGCCCGCGGAGCTGCGCTACCTCGAAGTGGTCCGGGTCGCCGTGCGGATCGCGTTCGACGGTTGTGACCCCGCGTGCTCCACGGACCTGCAGTTGGCGACCGACGAGCTGGCCGGCCTACTGATCAGCTCGGCGGAGCCTGACTGCCGACTCAGGCTCTGCAGCCATCAAGATGATCATGATGCCTACGTGCGGATGAGCGTGCCGGCGCGCGAGCCGTGTCTGCGACCTGCGGCACCCGAGCTGACCCACCTGCTGCTCACGGCCACCACCGACTCCTACGACTTGGCCGTCGACGACGAGGACGGCACCAACACCCTGGTCGGGGTCCTGCAACGCGGTCTCAAGGGCCGCTCGACACCGCCGTTCGGATGAGACCGGTATGAGGGTCGCTTGACCGGGCCCAACCCGATCGACACCGCTCGGCGCAGGTGGCTTCGGCGCGCCAAGCGGTGGGTGGCCGTGGCCCGGCCGGCAGCGTGAGGCCACCTCTGCCCTCTCCGGAGAGCGCAGCGTCGGTGGTCCGCCGAGACGCTCACCGACCAGGGTGCGGCGCGGGCGGGGGGACGCCTCGGATGCTCGTCGGTCACCACCGTTCGGACCGCGGAACCTCCGGGGCGCGACGCGGTGTCCTTTTATCGTCGACGGCCGATGTTGGATGAGGAGCCTCGTTGCGTGCCGAGGAACAGGGAGAGTGGTCCCCGGCTGATCCGAACGAGGTCGGCCTGCGCGAGGCGGTACGTCGGGCGATGTACGACGCCTCGTACCCGCAGGCCATCGACGGGGTCGGCTGCCTGTTGCTCGACGCTGACTGTGCGCTGCGATATGCCGCAGCATCCGATACCGCTGCCGAGACGCTGGAGGTGGCCGAGGAGGTGTGTGTCGAGGGTCCGTGTCACGAGGCGTTCGCGGGCGAGGAGGTCACCTACGCCGACGTGCAGGGGGAGAACCGGTGGGAACGGCTCAGCGCGCTGTTGGCCACGAGTCCGATCCGGACGGTCATCGGCGTGCCGGTGCTGCTCGACGGCCGCTCGATCGGCGCGTTGAACGCCTATGCGGCACTGCCACACGCATGGGAGCGTGCCGATTTCGATGGTTTGCATCGGGCGGCCGACGCGGTCGCGGTACTGATCGGCCGTGCGCTCGATGACCGGCTCGATGACCGAGGTGATGAACTCACCGCCCAGCTCCGTGGTGCGGTCGCCAACCGGGACCGGGTTCGCCGAGCGGCGGATGTGGTGATGGACAGCACCGGTCTGCCGCGCCCGATCGCGTTGCTGCGCCTGCGACAGCTGGCAGCAGCCTCGGATCAGTCGACCGTTGCGGTGGCCGAGCAGGTGATCACCGGCGAAGGGCTGCCCTCGGCGTCGTTGCTCGCCGCCCAGGCCGAAGCGATCCGCGAGGCACGCCAGGAGACCGCACGGCTAGCGATCACCGATCCGCTGACCGGGGTCGCCAACCGGGCGCTGTTCCTCGACCACCTCGCCCAGGCCCTCGCCCGGGCGAAACGCACTGGCCGCCACCCGGCGGTGGTGTTCCTGGACCTGGACCGGTTCAAGACGATCAACGACTCGCTCGGTCACGCCGCCGGCGACGAGGTGTTGCGCACGATCGCCGTTCGGCTCGAGGAGCAGGTCCGTGCGCAGGACACGGTGGCCCGTCTGGGAGGTGACGAGTTCGCGGTGCTCTACGACGCACCGAGCCGCCCGGAGGTCATCGAACACCTCGCGAAACGGCTCGCGGACGCGGTGGCCCGTCCGATCGAGTTGTCGATACCGGTGGCGGGCGCGAACCCCGAGCAGACGCATCAGGTAGCGGTGCAGGCCAGTCTCGGGATCGCGATCGCCGAGTGGGAGGAACGACGCGAGCCGGCCGAGATCCTGCGGGATGCCGACATGGCGATGTACGACGCCAAGACCTCCGGTGGCAACCGGATGCGGACGTTCTCGGACCAGGTACGCGAGGCCGGCCATCGGGTGATGAACATCGAACTGGCACTGCGTTCGACGCTGCTCGGCAGCGACGCCCCGTCACGCGGCGACGGCGAGGCGGCGCCCGAGGGGCTCCGCCTGGTCTACCAACCCATCGTCGAGCTCGGCACCGGGCGGATCGACAGTCTCGAGGCGCTGGTGCGCTGGAGCCACCCGGACCTCGGGGACGTCGGTGCGCAGGAGCTCGTCACCGCGGCGGAGAACGCCGGGCTCATCACCCGCCTCGGCGACGTGCTGTTGCGTGACGCCTGCGCGGCAGCATCCCGGTGGCGGGCGGGCCCGGGTGGTGATGAGGTCATCGTCGCGGTCAACGTCTCACCGTTGCAGTTCGCTGAGTCGGGCTTCGTCGATACGGTCGAACGAGCGCTCGGGCTGGCCGGACTGGATGCCTCGCATCTGTGTCTCGAGATGACCGAGTCGCAGATGCTCGCCGCAGGAGGAACCACCCTTGACACTCTCCATGCGCTGCACGAGCTCGGGGTCCGGTTGACCATCGACGACTTCGGCACCGGCTACTCGTCGCTGTCGTACCTCGCCGAACTGCCACTCGACCGGATCAAGCTCGACCGCACCTTCGTCGCCGGCCTGACCCCGGGCTCGCGCGGCGACTCGGTTGCCCGCGCCGTGATCGGACTCGGCCGCAGCCTGGAGCTGGAAACGGTCGCCGAGGGCATCGAAACCGACCAACAAGCCAGGTATGTCATCGACCTCGACTGCCAACTCGCCCAGGGCTACCTCTACGGCCAACCGGTCGAGGCGGAACAGGTGCCCGAACTGCTGCGCGCCGGCCCACTCCGCACCAACGTCACGCCTGTGGTGTGATCGATCCCTGGTCAGCTCGCCGGTGACCGGCTGCGCGAGCGGGTCCCGTCACTATGCGACCTCGCCGACACGACCGCCGCAGGACGGCCCGTGAACCCCCTTTCGGGGCCGCACTCGCACAACCGCATCTGCACCGCAGACGCACGTCGTTCATGGTGGGTGGGGCGCACGGAGCCGACCACCCACTGCCGAACCCAAGGTGGGGTCGGTGCGGCGCCACGTGTGATGGCGGGCTGATGGAGCGGGCGTTCGGTGCCGGTCCAGGGCATGCACACCCTCCTCTCAGTAGGGTCCTGCTGGACTCGAGTGGAAGGATGGATCGTTGGAGACCGTGGTATTCAGCCTGTCGTTCGTCGTCGTCGTTCTCGGGGGCTTCGCGGTGTGGCTCTATGCCCTGATCGATGTGATCCGTACCCCCGATGACCGGTTCCGAACGGGCACGCAGCTGATCTGGGTTCTCGTGGTCCTGTTCGCCAATATCGTCGGGGCCCTGATCTATCTCGCCATCGGTCGTCCGCGACAGCGGATGTAGGCGATTCGCGGGTGGGGATGCACGAGGTGCGACACCGGCCGAACCCACTCGAGATCCGGCGTTCCGTGGTGGTACCTACCCGGGTTCGAAGCGGTGAGAACCTCGCCGTTGCCGACATCGTTGTCCTCGTCGAGCGTGTCGGGGGCGCCGCTGGCGGGCAGCAGGCCGCCGCCTCGCGGCCTTCGGGAAAGGTCATCCTCGCGGTTCCCATCGGAACCAGCGCAGGGCGGCGGCTGTGGCCACGACGGTCAGCAGCGACGTCGCGGCGAGGCTCGGTGCGGCCTCGCCGAGCCAGGTGGTGAGGCCGGTGCCGGCCGGTCCCTCCCAGCCGAGCCGGAGCAGCTGGATGGCGCCGCCTCCAGGGACGGCGAGAACCGGCCAGTCGAACGCGTCGAAGGGGCGCGTGAGTGCCCAGACGGTGACGCCCATCAGGACGGCGATGACGGGGAACGTGGTGATCATCGCGTGCTCTGCCGAGCGGGTGAACGCGGCGACGACGAAGGTGATGGCGCCGACGCTGATCACCCCGGCCAGCACGCCGAGGATCAGCATCGTCACGCTGGCCGGCATCTGGTCGTAGACCGCGACCGTGATGGCGGTCAGCGCGGCTGCCTGGGCAACGACGAGCCCTGCCGGCACACCGATGGTCCCCATCAGCACGCTGGTCGCACTGGCCTGCGAGCTGCGCCAGCGTTTGAGGACCAGCTGTTCACGACGGCTCGCGAGCGACATGGTTCCCACGGTGTGCAGGGTGAAGATCAGCAGGCCCACCACCTGGAACACGACGACGGCGCCCAGGCCCTCGCCGATCGCGGGTTCGTTGATCACCCAGGAGGCGCCGAGCAGCAGCGGCAGGGCGATCGCGGTCGTCCACGCCGTGGTGTCGCGTCGCAGCAGCGTCAGTTCGGTCTGCATGAGAGCCAGTGCGCTGTTCATCGGTGTTCCCTCCGTGTGCCGTCGCCGGGCGCGGTCGCCAGCGGCGCGCCGGCGATGTCGTGGAAGACCTGCGTGAGTGACGCGTCGGTGGCCTGCAGCTCATCGAGACGCTGCCCGTGGGTCCTCGCCCAGACCAACAGACCGGTCAGGTCCTGCTGGAGACGCCGCGTGGTGATGGCCAGCCGGTGGTCGCCCGCCCACCGGATGTCGCCGTCGAGATCGGGGAGCTCCGGTGCGTCGGCGGACAGTCGGGCGGTGATGGTGGCCGGCTGGGAGGCGATCACCTCGGTCAGCGTTCCGGTGGTCGCCAGCGCTCCGGCGTGCATGATCGCGAGCCGGTCGGCCAGTGCCTCGGCTTCTTCGAGGTAGTGGGTGGTGAGCAGGATCGTGACGCCTTCGACCCGCAGGTCCCGCAGGATCTGCCAGGTCCGTTCGCGGGCCTGGGGGTCCATCCCGGTGGTGGGTTCGTCGAGGAAGATCAGCTCCGGGTCGTTGACGAGCGCGAGCGCGAGGTCGAGGCGGCGACGCTCGCCACCCGACAGCTGCCGGATGCGCACCTCGGCACGGTGGTCGAGCTCGACCCGGGTCAGCGCGTCCGTGGCATCGAGGTGGTCCGATGCCTCCGGCGTGAGCCGCCTCCAAAGCTCCAGCACCTCGCGGGGCGTGAGATCGCCGGGCAGGCCCGAGGTCTGCAACATGAGCCCGATCCGGGCCGCCAGGGTGCGCCGTTCGGCGTGGGGGTCGAGCCCGAGCACCTCGACATCACCCCCATCCGGGGCCCGGTGGCCTTCGAGCGTCTCCAGGGTCGTGGTCTTGCCGGCGCCGTTGGTGCCGAGCAACGCGAACGTCTCACCGCGCCGGACGGTCAGATCGATCCCGCGCACCGCTTCGAACGCGCCGTACCGGCACCGGAGCGCGGTGGCGCTGAGGGCGGTCGGCCGCTCGTCGGGTAGGTCGCCGGACGTCGAGCGCGACACGGTGGCGACCGGCGATGGCCCCGAGGGACGCGCCGGTTCGTTGGTCGGGGGGTTCGGTGTGGTGTCCATGGCGACCACGATGCCCGTCGAGGCCGTGCCGAGGTAGTGCCATCACCCGATGGGGATCGATGACGGTTCCACACATCGTGATGACAGATGTCACGGGCGACCGCCGGGATCGTCTGCGACCATGCCCCATGGCCACCTCGACCACAGACCCCGACACCCGCCCGTCGTCAGACGCGGACGCGCCTGACGACCGCGATACGACCGCCGCCGTGTCTCGGTTGGAGTCCTTCCGGCGCTACACCTACTGGAGCATGCTCAGCGCGACGGTCGTCCTGCTGCTGCTCCCGACGACGACGGGAACGGTGCCCTACCCGCCCGATCCACTGGGGATCGTGTCCTGGATCGCGGTGGTGGCGGTCATCGCCACGTTGATCCCGCTGATCGGTGAGCAGATCACGCCGTCTCCGGGCCGGCGTCCGTACCCGACCAGACGGCGGATCGTCCTGTCCGGCGTCAGCGGGATCGCGTCGGTGGTGGTGGCAACCACCTGGCTGCAGGCCGGCGACGACGTGCTGTGGGCCTTCGCGCCGGCGATGGTCGCCTCGGTGCTGATCGCCCAGCTTCCCCGTGCCCGTCGCCGCCTCGCGGTCGCTGCGACACTGCTCGTGGTGGTCGGTGTCGGCGTGATGATCGGCGTCTCGCAGGGTGTCGAGGACGCCGGCCCGGCGGCCGTGTCCGGTGTGATCGTGACCGCGTTCGCGCTGTTCCTGACCCTCGCCACCTTGTGGACCTGGGAGGTCGCGGTGCAACTCGACGACGCGCGCAAGCGGGCAGCCACGCTGGCCGTCACCAACGAACGGCTGCGCTTCGCTGCCGACCTGCACGACATCCAGGGCCATCACCTCCAGGTCATCGCCCTGAAGAGCGAGCTCGCCGGTCGCCTCGTGCACACCGACCCGGACACCGCGCAGCGGGAGATCGCCGAGGTCCGTCAGTTGGCCGCCGATGCCCTCAGCGATACGCGGGCGGTCGTCCAGGGCTACCGGCGGACCAGCCTCGATGCCGAGATCAGCAACGCCACCTCGGTGCTGAGCTCCGCGGGGATCGACGCCCGACTCCACCTGGACCCCGGCGTCGAGGCCGACCACCTCGCCGAGGAGCCGCGTCACATCCTCGGCCTCGTGGTACGCGAAGCGGTGACCAACGTGCTCCGTCACAGCACCGCGACGCGCGCCGACATCGAACTGGTACGCGACGGCGGGATGCGGCTGACCATCACCAACGACGGGGTGGCCGAGGATCCGGCCCAGGCGGACGGGGGCTTGCGGGATCTCGCCGACCGGGTCCAGCAGGCGGGTGGGGTGTTGACCTGGCAGCGCGAGGGCGGCTCCTTCCGGGTCCAGGCGGCCCTCCCGGTCGAGGCCGCCGCGGGTGCGCCTGTCAGCGGTGAGGGGAGCGGTGCGTGATCCGACTGCTACTCGCCGACGACGAGGACCTGATCCGCGGTGCGCTCGCGGCCCTGCTCGACCTCGAGGACGACCTCGAGGTGATCGCGCAGGCTGCGACGTCGACCGCCGCGGTCGAGCTCGCGGTCGAACACCGTCCCGACATCGCGGTGCTGGACCTCGAGATGCCGCCGGCCGATGGGCTCGTCGCGGCGCAGAAGATCGTCCAACAGCTCCCGACCCGGGTCGTGCTGGTCACCCGCCACGCCAGACCCGGGGTCCTGCGCCGCGCCCTCACGGCCGGGGTCGCCGGGTTCGTGCCCAAGACCACACCAGCATCACGGCTGGCCGAGATCCTCCGCGACATCGCGGCCGGCCGCCGATACGTCGATCCCGACATCGCCGCCTCGGCGCTCACCGAGGACGACTGTCCCCTGACCGACCGCGAGCTCGAGGTCCTGCGGGCGACACGGACCGGCATCTCCATCGACGAGATCGCCACACACGTCCACCTCGC
>PWLR01000267.1 GCA_003558435.1 Nitriliruptoraceae bacterium
CCGTGGGATGCGTTGCTGGAGTCGTATCTGGAACTCATTCAGACACTCACTGAGCAAATTGAGTCGTTGGAAGCGGAGATCGAGGAACGGGCTGGGTCTCTAAAGGAGACCCAGCTCCTGATGACGATTCCTGGTGTGAGTTACTTTACGGCGTTGACGATCTATGCGGAGTTGGGAGAGATCAACCGGTTTGATCGGGCCAAAGAGGTCGTCAGCTACTTCGGGTTGAACCCGATAATCCGCGAGTCTGGCGACTCGCGGTTTGAGGGGAGCATCTCGAAGCGAGGATCAGGACGAGTCCGGTGGTTGCTCGTTCAAGCGTCGTACAGTGCGGTTCATACGTGCGAAGACGAGTACCTCAGCCGGTTTTACAACCGGTTAGCTCGAAAGAAGAACTCGAAAACAGCGATTGTCGCAACCGCTCGGAAGTTGCTGGTTTCAATGTATCATATGCTGGACCGTGAGGAGGTGTATGATCCACCAGAGGTGAGTGCCTGAGCGCCGCCGGGCGGCGCTCATTAGCCGGTTGGTGGCTGCGCGAGCGTCTGCTCTCGCCATCAAGAAGTCTCCCGCCTGATAGCTATTTGAGTAGCCATTGGTTCGTCGGTTATCGATTCTTTGCTCAACGAATAGAGCAAGTCTTCGTACCCCGAAGAATTATCTTGGCAAACGTGGTTTGCTCAGCCAGCAGAATTCTCATAGGTACATACAGAGGGTGGATGCAGCAGAAGCCCGTTGGTTGGCTTGGGATTAATTCGATCTTGGAGAAGAATTCATGTCCGCTCACTTTTCGCAATCTTCAATCCGAACAGTCGCACAATACTCTTTCACCGGTTCACGCGCTATCGGTTCATCTTGCTCGGAGTTCCGAAGTATCGTATTCCGAAATCATACTGCACCAACTCGCTTATTTCAGCCCTGAATTTCCCGAGTATATTGTGAATGCTTATCAAAGCTACCGTTGCTAAAAACTTATCCCGTTGCCCTCCATACCTCAAGGCAGACGATCCCTGCTAATGAGTGCACGTTCCCAGTCACCGGATGACAGCAACTCGGCCTGGTCACCGAGTTCTACTGTTCGCAACCAGGACTTTAGCGATGGGATCGCTTCGATTAAGAGTGGCACGAAAAAAGTCTTCGAAGGGGGACAAGAGGCGGTGAATGGGCTGATCGTCCTCCTGGTCCTGATTCTGATTTTCTTGCGTGACAGGGATGAAGAAGAGGATATTGTAGGGGTACGTAGCACCAAGTGGGACGAGCGTGCGAAACCGATTCAGAATCGGTTCGAAGAAGAAAACGTGACGGAAGAAGACGTGGAGCAGGCAATCGAATGGGCTCGGTCGGAGTAGTCTACGATACGAATACGATCATCTCTGCCTACGGCTTTGATGGGAAGCCGGAAACTGCTATTAAGATCGGATTCCATGATGAAGTGGCGGTGTATGTATCCGAGGAAACGCTTACTGAACTCACGCGCGTTCTCCGGTACGAGCACCTCAAATTCACCGAAAACGAGCAAGAAGAGATCCCATCCGAATTCTGCGAACTCACAGACGCAGAAACTCTCTCACCGACGGTTGATCTAAACGTCGTTGAGGATGACCCAGACGACGACAAATTTGTCGAACTTGCGGTGGAAGCAGATGCAGAGTACATCGTCTCCGGTGATGACCATTTGCAAGACCTTGACGAATTCGACGGAATAGATATTCTATCTCCTGCGGAATTCATCGACATAGTCTCATTTGACCCTCCAGACACCGATTTACGATCTGAAAAATAGACGCAAAGGTTCGATCGAAGCATAGCCGTCTGTGGTGGAAGATACGCGCTCTGTATCTCGCACAAGCTTCAAGAAATATTAGTAAGTTACCACAAGAGAGGTGCTCCCTTCGCGGATCTAACGAGCGGTCGTCCCACTGAAATCGCTCTCCGAAGAATCCAATTTCATACAACCTCATATGACCCTCTCGTCCAGATGACAGGTGGAACGTCAATCGCTCTGCTTCCTGATCGTCGATCACAGTTGAACGTCCTCCACTCGTATTTCGAGCATCTGCGGCAGCACCTCTCCCAGTCCTCAATCCCCAACACAACATACTCGACTGCCGGATCAAAGACGTGATATACGCTCGCTCGAAAAATCGTGCCATGGAAGACGTGAGCGATCGGTACGACCCCGGGGCCGTCGAGGATGCGGTCCAGTCGTACTGGGCGGAATCCGGCGCGTACGAGGCCGCGAAGGCGGCCCACCGCGACGACCCGGACTTCTTTTTCGTCGACGGACCGCCGTACACGAGCGGGCAGATGCACCTGGGAACGGCCTGGAACAAGACCCTCAAGGACGCCGTCATTCGCTACAAACGGATGCGCGGCTACGACGTGGCCGACCGACCCGGCTACGACATGCACGGGCTGCCGATCGAGGTGAAGGTCGAGGAGGAGCTCGGCTTCGAAAACAAGCAGGACATCGAGGAATTCGGCGTCGAGGCGTTCATCGACGAGTGCATGGAGTTCGCCGAACGGAACCGGGTGGCGATGGACGCGGACTTCGAGTCGATCGGCGTCTGGATGGACTGGGAAAACCCCTACCGAACGCTCAGTCCCGAGTACATGGAGGCCGCCTGGTGGGCGTTCCAGCGCGTTCACGAACGCGGGCTGGTCGAGCAGGGTAAACGCTCGATCTCCCAGTGTCCCCGCTGCGAGACCGGCCTCGCGAACAACGAGGTCGAGTACGAGGACGTCGAGGATCCCTCGATCTACGTCAAATTCCCTCTCACGGAACGTGAGGGCTCCCTCGTCATCTGGACGACCACCCCGTGGACGATCCCCGGCAACACGTTCGTCGCCGTCGACGGCGAGCTGACCTACCAGGCCGTCGAGGCGACGAAAGACGGCGCGTCGGAGGTACTCTGGATCGCGGCCGATTGCGTCGAGGAGGTACTTTCGAAGGGGCGGTACGACGATTACGAGGTCGTCGACGAGGCCACCGGCGAGGAGCTGATCGGCTGGACGTACGAGCACCCGCTC
The DNA here is from genome assembly GCA_003558435.1 of Nitriliruptoraceae bacterium. GTDB lineage: Bacteria > Actinomycetota > Nitriliruptoria > Nitriliruptorales > Nitriliruptoraceae > PWLR01. The sequence continues at coordinate 3,031 of PWLR01000267.1, forward strand.
GCCGACAAGGTGCCGAACCACCCCGACGGCGAGGGAACGCTCCAGGTCCACACCGCCGACTACGTCGAGGCCGACCGCACCGGGCTCGTCCACAGCGCGCCCGGCCACGGTGAGGACGACTTCCGGCGCGGCACGGAGCTCGGCCTCGATCCGTTCTGCCCTGTGGGTGGCGACGGTGTCTTCA
>PWLR01000280.1 GCA_003558435.1 Nitriliruptoraceae bacterium
CCACGACCCGGGGCGGGCGCGACAAGCGCAGGGGCGCCGGCAGTTCGCCGGCCTCGACCCGTTGCAGCACGGCGCGGGACACGGCCGTGTCGAGCGTCGGGCCGCCGATCGCCGAGTCGAGGCAGATGCGCAGTCGAGGTCCGCTCACCGCTCCGCGCCGCCGAACGAGGTGTTCGCGCCTGCGTCCGCGGCATCGAACTCGCGGGCCTCGAGGGTCCGGACCAGGGTGTCGCGCTGCTCGAGCAGGACCCGTCGCAGCGGCCGGTGCAGGTCCGGATCGTCCAACACCCCGTCGACCCGCTCCAGCAGTTCGGGTCCAGCGTCGGCGTGCGGGAACATCGCGGTGGAGAACCCGATGGCCCAATCGAGCGATCGGGACGCCCAGACCTCCTCGAGCGCCTCGAAGTAGCGCTCGGTGTAGGCCTGCAGCACCTCCCGCTGATCGAGCTGCGAGAACCCCGTCCAGAGTTGGCGGGACATCGTGTGCGACAGCTCGCGATCGTCGAGCAGCTGTCGCCAGGCGCGTTCCTTGGCGGCCGCGATCGGTTGGGCGGCACGAGCGGTCGCCGCCTGGCGCTGACCGAGATCGGTCGGATCGCGTTCCAGTTCCGCATCGATGACGGCGTCGTCGACCGCCCCGGCGCGGGCGAGACAGGTGATCAGGTGCCAGCGCAGGTCGGTGTCGACGACCAGTCCCTCGAGGTGGAGCTCCCCGTCGAGCAGCTGGCGCACATCGGGCAGCTGAGCGGGCTCGGCCCGCGCCACCGATGCCCAGTGGCGAACCCACGCGAGCTGTTCGTCGCTGCCCGGCTCGGTGGCTTCGAGGTGCTTCCGGGCCGAGCCGGCGAGATCCGCCAGCAGCGCGGTGCGGCGCCCCGGGGATGCGTAGCGCTCCGCGGCGCTCGCGGCGCGCATCAGCAACCGCTGTAGCGAGCCGATCTGGCCCTCGCGCCACACGTTGTCACGGACCAGCCCGACGAAACGGTTCGCCGGCAGTTCCGCATCCCGGACCATGTCCCAGGTCGAGGACCACACCTGGGCCCGTGCGAGCGGGTCGAGCAGCTCCGCGAGCTGGTCGGTCACGACCTCGGTCGAGCTCGCATCCAAGGTGGTCTTGGCGTAGGTCAGGTCGTCGTCGTTGACGAGTACCACCTCGGCCGCCGGCAGACCCAGCAGCTGCGGGACCTCGGTCCTGGGCCCGGCGACGTCCAGCTCGATGCGCTGGTCACGGACCAGGCCCTCGGCGGTGCGTCGGTAGAGCCCGACCGCGACCCGGTGTCGGCGCAGTACCGGCTCACCGGGGTCCATCCCGGGCAGGTTCGCCCAGGAGGGCACCGGTGCGGTCTGGACGATGCTCGCCGAGGTGTAGGTCCCGTCGCTGCCGACCTCGAGTTCGGCCGCCAGGCGGTTCACCCCGGTGGTCAGCAGCCATTCGTCGCGCCAGGCCGCCAGATCGCGTCCGCTGGCCCGCTCCAGAGCGCCGAGGAAGTCCGGCAGGGTGGTGTTGCCCCAGGCGTGTCGGGCGAAGTAGTCCCGGCAGCCGGCCAGGAACTCGTCCTGGCCGACCCAGGCCACCAGCTGCCGAAGTACCGACGCGCCCTTGGCGTAGGTGATGCCGTCGAAGTTCTGGTGTACGGACTCCACGTCCGGCATGGCGTCGGCCACCGGGTGGGTCGAGGGAAGCTGGTCCTGGAACTTCGCCCAGGCCTTCTCGGCGTCCAGGAAGGTGACCCAGGCGCCGTCCCAACGGGTCGCGGACGCCTGCACGAAGATGGCCATGAACGTGGCGAACGATTCGTTGAGCCACAGATCGTCCCACCAGCGCATGGTGACCAGGTCCCCGAACCACATGTGCGCCATCTCGTGGATGATCGTCTCCGCGCGACGCTCACGGATCGCATCCGTGACCTTCGAGCGGAAGATGTAGGTCTCGGTGAAGGTCACACAGCCGGGGTTCTCCATGGCGCCGGCGGAGAACTCGGGGACGAACAGCTGGTCGTAGCTGTCGCCGAAGGGGTAGCGCTGATCGAACAGCGACTCGAACGCCGCGAAGCTCTGGCGGGTGATCTGGAAGAGTTCGTCCGGGTCGAGGTGCTCGGCCAGCGAGCGGCGTGCATAGAGGCCGAGGTCGATCGAGCTGCCGTCGGCGCGGGTGTAGGCGTCGTGCACGCTCGCATAGGGGCCCGCCACGATCGCCGTGATGTAGGTGCTGACGAGCGGCGTCGGCGCGAAGCTCCAGCGCCCGGCCGCCTCGGTACCCGGGCGCTCGATCGCCGAGCTGTTGGAGACCACGACCCATTCCTCGGGGGCGTCGACGACCAGTTCGAAGACGGTCTTGAGGTCCGGTTGGTCGAAGCAGGCGTAGACGAGGTGGGCGTCGAAGGGCTCGAACTGGCTGTGCAGGTACACGCGGTCGTCCGACGGGTCCACGAACCGGTGCAGTCCGCTGCCCTCATGGCGATACGCCATCGTGGCTTCGACCCGCACGGTGTGGGGGCCGGCCTCGAGGTGGGGCAGGTGGATGCGGGTGTCGGTCGCGGCGGCCACATCGAGTGAGGAGCCGTCCAGGGTGATCGTCGAGAGGCCCACCGCAGTGCAGTCGAGGAAGCTCGGTCCCGGTTCCAGGACCTGGAAGCTGATCTCCGAGATCGCCCCGAAGTGTTCGGCCCCCGTGGTCAGGTCGAGTTGGACGCGGGTGACCACCTCGCCGATGCGGCGTGCCCGGTCCTGCGCCTCCTCCCGGGTGAGGTTCTCGCGGATGCTGGCGGTGGACGACTCGGGCATGGACGGACTCGGTTCACGGGGCGGCGGGTGGGATCGGACGGGGCGGCGGGTGGGATCGGACGGGGCGGCGGGTGAAATCGGGCGGGGCGGGCGAAGGGTATGGCCGTCGCCGAGAGGGCGTGACGAGCCGTGCGGCCACGGGGTGACCGGTCGTCGGGTACCCAGGCCGCTGGCGGGGCGCCAAGGTCGACTAGGCTCGTCTGAAAGTGGTCGTGATGGGTCCCGCCCTGCACGGCCGGCGGCACCGACGGCCGCACCTCCGGGGGGAGTCCCGGCCAAACAGCAGGGAGAACGCACTCATGCAGGAGTACACCAGCCCGGGCGAGATCACGGTCTCGCCAGACGAGAACCTCACCGACGCGCTCTGGCAGTCGTTCGAACGGCACCCCGACCGGCCGGCGGTCGCCCATCGTGTCGGGG
>PWLR01000212.1 GCA_003558435.1 Nitriliruptoraceae bacterium
CGCGAGTTCGGTCCCGACGCGCAACTCCCGGAGCTGATCCTGCTCGCGACCGGCTCCGAGGTCCAGCACGCCGTCGGCGCGGCCGAGGTCCTGGGCAGCCAGGGGACCCGTGTCCGTGTGGTCTCGATGCCGTCCTGGGAGCGGTTCGCGGCACAGGGCCGCGACTATTGCGAGTCCGTGCTGCCACCCGAGGTGCGCGCCCGCGTGGCGGTCGAGGCAGGGGTGACACTCGGTTGGGAGCGTTACGTCGGTGACGCCGGCGCGGTGGTCGGTCTCGATCGCTTCGGTGCGTCGGCACCTGCCGAGCAACTGTTCGAAGCCTTCGGGTTCACCGCCCAGAACGTCGCGAGCGTCGCGCGTGAGGTGCTGGATGCTCTGCGCCGTTGACCGCTGACGACGGAACCCGTGGCCAGCCACGGGTTCCGTCCTCGGGCGGGGTGCCGTTCTCGGGCGGGGTGCCGTCCGGTCAGCGCCGTTTGCGGCCACGGGGCTTGTAGGGGCGCTGTCCGGGGGGCGGCGTGGTTACGGGACCCTTGGGCGCCCGTGACGAGCCGCCGGGCTCGGTACCTGCGCTGCTGGCACGGGGTTGCTCCTTGCCTGCGCCACCGCCGGGCAGGTGGGAGCGGAACCGCTGACCGGCCGACGGCCCGTCGTCTGCATCCGCTGTGTGGCCCCGCTCCCGGTCGCGCCGACTCTGGGCCAGCTCGAGGTTGAGCCGCTCGGCCCGGCGTGCGCGCGAGTACCAGAACCACGACATCAGTCCGAGCGCGGCCGTGGCGATCCCGGAGTTGAGAAGCGCCACCGCCAGGTCGGCGTCACCGAACAGGCTGGTGAGACCGACCAGCGGACCGAGGAGCCAGGCGACGCGCCAGAACTTGCGCTGACGGCGGGCGACCCCGACCGCCAGCGGGGCGAGCTTGCGCTGGTCGACGGCCTTCCCCCGATTCACCGAGCGGATGATGGCGCGGCGGTCGCCGACCTCGAGCCCGGCGAACTGGCGCTGGTGCTCGGGCTTGTCCGGGATCTTCGCCATGTGCTGCTCCCTCATCCGTTCGTGGCCCCCAGGATAGGCGTCGGACCCCGGGGTCACGCCCGGCCACGGGGGTGGTGAGGTCCGAACCCACGCGAGCCGCCTCCGAGGATCCCGCCATGATGCGTCGTCCGCAACCCGACCCACCCCGCCCTGGACAGGAATCGGTCTGGTCCTACCCACGGCCGCCCGCGCTGGATCCGACCGACGAGCACGTCGTGGTCGAGTTCGCCGGCCGCACCGTCGCCGACACCCGCCGTGCCATCCGGGTGCTGGAGACCTCCCACCCACCGACCTACTACGTGCCCTTCGAGGACGTGGACCAGGCGCTGCTGGTCACCGACCCCCGACGCACGTTCTGCGAGTTCAAGGGCCAGGCCGCCTACGCGGACATCGTCGTCGGTGAGCAGCGGTCGCACCTCGCCTGCTGGTGGTACCCGGACCCCGCGCCGGGCTTCGGCGCGTTACGCGATCACGTCACCTTCTACCCGTCACGCGTCGACAGGTGTCTGGTGGACGGTGAGGAGGTCCGCTCCAGCGAGGGCGACTTCTACGGCGGTTGGATCACCTCCCGCGTCAGCGGCCCGTTCAAGGGCGCTCCCGGCACCCAGTGGTGGTGAGGCCCACCCGGGGCCCGGTGGCGCGCCCGGGGTGCGAGGTCGCATCTCCGACCCCGTGTCGCGTGCGGGCGCCAGCGGTGGTGGTCTGCCGCGACCTCGGGCTCCCGGCGCGACACCGTTGCGTTCGCGACCCCGCGCGGGTGTCGTAGCGTTGCTGCAGCAGGACCGCAGGTGCCTCACCCGCACCCGCCCCGACCAGCCCGCACCGGCGGGTCCTCGAAGGGCCCGTGGGGGGTCTTCTCCGACCGCCCCTCCCAACGCATGAGCTCGGTCGTCCACGACCGTCGAGGAGCCACGTCGTGATCCCACCCTCCATCCCGTCCCACGAGGTGAGGTTCGGGCGCTGCCAGCCCCGGAGCCCTGCCGTGCGTCGCTGCGAGGTCGCCACGTCCGCGGTGGAGGTCGTGTCGGGGCCGGGCCACGGACGCTCGCGCGACCGCACGGGGACCAACGATGCCTGACCGGCCCGAGAACCCACCCTCGGACGCCCCCGATCCGCCACCGCCACCGCCGCCCGACCCGACCACGCACCGTCCGGGAGCCGCGCCCGATCCGCCACCGCCCCCGCCCCTGCCCGCGGCACCACCGCTCCCGCGGGGCGCGCGCCTCGTCCCCACCACCAAGAGCGAGCGCGAGCCGATCCTCGATGTCCTCCGCGGATTCGCGTTGCTGGGGATCCTGTTCGTCAACATCGAGTTCATGCGTGGGGGGGACCTCTACGGCGCCCTGTTCGGACTCGCGGTCGAATCACAACCCACGCCCGCCGATCAGGCGACGTCGTTCCTGGTCGGCTGGCTGATCAGTGGCAAGTTCGTATCCGCGTTCTCGATCATGTTCGGTATCGGCGCCGCCCTGATCGCGCGTCGCGCCCTCGACGCCGGTCGTTCGCCACGCGGACTGCTGGCCCGCCGCTACGCCTGGTTGATGGGCTTCGGGCTCGCCCACATGCTGCTGCTGTTCCCCGGGGACGTGCTGCTGGTCTACGGGATAACCGGGATGGTGCTGCTCGCGTTCATCACGAAACCACCCGCCACGTTGCTCCGATGGTCGGTGGGGCTGCTGCTGGCGACGACCCTCGTCTACGTCGTGGTTGCCGCGGCGTCAGGGGCCGCCGTGATGGGTCCGTCTGCGGACGATCCGTTCACGAGCTTCGCCCTGGGCCAGCAGGAGCGCGCGGTCGAGGTCTACGCCGAGGGCTCCTACGGTCAACTCATCGGTGTCAACGCCTTCCTCGCCCTGCTCATCCAGAGCGGTCAACTGTCGTTGCTGCCGTGGTTCCTGGCCCTGTTCCTGTTCGGCTTCGTGTTGGGACGCTCCGGGCTCGTCCACGAGCTCCGCGCACGGCAGGACCTGCTGCGTCGCGCCGCGGTGGTCGGTCTGGCCGTCGGTCTGCCGGTCAACCTGGTCATGGGTTGGCTGGGCCCGCTCGGCGTCGGGACTCCGGCGACACCGCGGTGGGCGGAGGTCGCCGGCGCGGCGGCCCAACTCGGCGGCGCACCGGTGCTCGCCGTGGGCTACCTGGCCACCCTGACGCTGATCTGTCTGCGTTGGGGACCGATCCGCCCGCTCGCAGCCGTGGGAACGATGGCACTGTCGGCCTACCTGCTGCAGAGCCTGTTGGCGTTGGTGGTGTTCTTCGGTCTGGGCTTCTACGACCAGCTGGGAGCCACCGAGGCCTTGACGGTCGTCGTCGGCATCTGGGTGGCGGTGATCGTTGTCAGCATGCTCTGGATGCGCCGCTTCCGCTTCGGCCCGGCGGAGTGGCTCTGGCGCAGCCTGACCTACGCTCGTCCGCAGCCGTTGCGCCGGTGAGGCCCTGTCCCCGCGCATCGGACGGGGGTGGCGCGAACCCCGGTCGGTCGACGGCCGTAGGCTCGCGTCGGGCACCCCGACGCCGCGATCCCCACCGTTCCGTTCGGTCGGCATCGAGGCTTCCGGCGCCCACGTCCGTGCTCATGCCCCATGTCGATGTCGATATCGGAGTCACCGTGTCCGTGGTCAAGATCAACGTCCTGCAGGTCCCCGAAGGCCGGGGCGAGGTGCTCGAACAGCGTTTCGCCGCACGAGCCGGCGATGTCGAGACGGTCGACGGGTTCGAATCCTTCGACCTGCTGCGCCCGACCGAAGGCACCGACCGCTACCTGGTGGTCACCAAGTGGCGGGACGACGAGGCCTTCCAGGCCTGGATGAACTCCGAGGCGTTCGGTCGCGGGCATGGCCAGCAGCCCCCGTCGTCCGGCGAGGGCGGCGGTCACCCCGGCGGCGAGGGCGGCGGTCACCCCGGCGGCGAGGGGGGCCCACCGGCCGGTGGACCTGCGGCGGCGGCGTCCGAACTGTGGGGCTTCGAGGTGGTCACCAGCGCCACGGGCCAGCGGGCCTGACACGCTCGGAGACCGGTCAGCGGGCCTGACACGCTCGGAGACCGGTCAGCGGGACTGACACCGTCGGGCCCGGCCGCGAGGCCGGGCCCGACGTGAGCATCGCGTCTGACGGCACCGGTTCAGCGGACCACGGTGTCCTCGAGCCAACTCAGCGTGACGTCCAACACGGCCTTCCAATCCGGTTCGAGCATCAGCTGGTGGCCCATGCCACGGAACAGCCGTGCCCGGGCGCCGTAGGTGCGAGCGGTCCGGACCACGGCATGCGGGGACACCAGCCGGTCGAGCTCGCCCCCGAGCACCAGCAGCGGGGCGCGCACATCCGGCACGCGGCGCGGCAACACCAGCTGCTGGGTCGCGAGCCAGGCCTCGTCACCCATGCGCTCGATGTGTCGCTGCGCCTCGATCTCTTCCATCGCCGGGCCGTACAACGTCGAGGTCCTGGGCGTGACTTCGCGGCCTGCGAGTGCCTGCGCCAGCATCTTCGGGTCGTGACGCAGCAGCGAGGGCACGACGCCGAGTCCATGCCGAGGGGGTACCGAGGCGAGAAGTACCCCGGCGGGCGCGGACCGGTAGCGCTCGAGCACGCCCTGAACGACCGCGCCGCCCATCGAGTGGCCGATCAACACCGGTGGTGAGGGAAGCTGGGTGATCGACTGCAGCACATCGTGCTGGTAGTGGCGTAAGCCGGCGAGTTCGAACCGGTCGGGGCGGCTGCTGCCGCCATGACCTCGCAGGCTCACCGCATAGGTCCGCCAGCCCTGCGCGGCGGCGGCGGCCATCCAGTGCTGCTGCCAGCACCAGGCTCCGTGCCAGGCACCGTGCACGAACAGCAACGGGGGCTTGGCGAGGTCCGGGTCGTCGGGCAGCACCTCGATCAGTTCGCGGTCGACCGGTTGGGCCGGGAAGGTCCAATCGAGGCGGCGCAGCACCTGCTCGCGTCGGCTGGAGGCAGCGGCGGTCTTCGGCAAGGAGGTCTCCTGCAAGGTCGGCGTGGTCATACGGCGACGGCGCGACGGGCACGCCCCTCGATCGAGCGGATCTCCCGCTGCAGTACGCGTATGTAGTCGGCGTGCTCCACCTCGACGTAGTGGCGGGTCGAGTCGATGAGTGCCACGCCTCCCTGCGCACGTTCGTGGATCTTGTCACGGGCCTCATCGAGGTAGCGGCGCGCCGCCCCGGGATCGTCACGCTGGAGTTCCAGGAACGCGGCGACCATCACCGCCTGCCAGTTGACGAGGCAGAACTGTCCCGAGTCGGGCTGGATCAGCCCGACGACGAACAGGTCGTCGCGGTCCGGGGAGAAGACGTTGCGGTACAGCTCCGGTCGGCCGGGTTGGCCCGGGAGTGCGTCGTCGGGCAGGAAGGGGAAGCGGATCAGGTAGCCGGTGGCGAACACGACCAGGTCGGCCTCGACCCGGGTGCCGTCGGTGAACACGACCGCATCGGACTCGAAGTGGTCGATGTCGGCGACGGGTTGGATCGCGCCGTGACCGACGTAGTACAGCAGTTGCTGGTTGACGATCGGGTGCGTCTCGAGGAACCGGTGATCGGGGGTCGGCAACCCGAAGCGTTCGTACTTGCCGACGACCAGCTTGGCGGTGGTGGCGAAGATCGCCTGGGTCGCCCGGAGGGGTAGCCGCAACGAGAAGATCAGATCGCTGACCTGGTCGGAGGGGCGCCCCATCGCGTACTTGGGGGAGTACCAGTAGGCCCTTCGGGTGGAGTGATGGGCGGAGACGGCGCGTTGTGCGGCCTCGACGACGATGTCACAGCCGGTGTTGCCTGCGCCCACGACCACGACGCGTTTGCCGGCCAACTGATCGCCGGACTTGTAACCCGCCGAGTGCAGGATCTCGCCGGTGAAGGTGTCCTGACCCGGGTACTGCGGCACCTTCGGCGACCAGTTGTGACCGTTGGCGACCACCAACGAGGCGTAGTGACGCACCTCGGTGCCATCCGGTCCGGTGAGCTCCACCTCCCATCCGGAGCGACCGGGTCCGACCACGGTGTCGAGTGGTCGGCACGCATCGACCTGGGTCCGGAACTCGATGACGTCGTAGAGACCGAAATGGCGGGCATAACGCTGCAGGTAGGCCAGCACCTGCTCGTGGTGGAGGTAGTCCGGGTCGGCGTCCGCCATCGGGAAGTCGGGGAACTGGGTGAAGGGCTTCGAGGAGATCATGTGGGTCGAGGCGTAGACCCGACTGTTCTCCGCGGCGAAGTTCCAGTTGCCCCCGACCTCGGGTTCGCGCTCCACCACGTCCACGACGAAGCCGCGTTCGCGCAGGCTCTTGGCGGCGGCGAGACCCGAGCTGCCTGCGCCGATCACCAGATGACGGTCGGTCCGGTCGGTGGTCATGGGTGCTGCCTCGTTCCCTCGATCGTTCCGGGCACGAGCCCTCGGGCCCGGGACGCCGAGCCGTGGCGGATAGGCGTCGACGGAACGATACGGGACGGGACGTTCCGTGTCCGCACCGCCAGGTTCGGCACCACCCATCGGGCCTCGAGGCAACCGACGGCCCGTCACCGGCGCGCTGCACGATCCGCGCTGGGTAGCATCGCGGGTCGACCCGGTCCCATCCCCACCTTCCCGTTCGGTTCCATCCCCACCTTGCGGTTCCGTCCCATCCCCACCTTCCGGTTCCGTCCCATCCCCACCTTCCCGACCCGCGCCCACCGAGGCCGGAGGAGCGTCCCGTCATGGCCGTCAGTCACGCCGACGAGATCGCGGCTCAGCGCAAGCGCCTCACCCAGCTCGAGGCCGATCTCGACATCGCCACCAAGCGCGACCGGTTCGGTGAGCTGCAGGAGCGCGCCGCTGAGCCGGGTCTGTGGGACGACCCCGACCATGCGCGCACCGTGACCACCCAGATGTCGCGTCTGGAGAACGAACTCGGGCGCTTCGACGGCCTGATCGAACGGCTCGACGACCTGGAGGTCCTACAGGAACTGGCGATCGAGGAGGGCGACGACGCCTCCGTCGCCGAGGTGGCCGGGGGGCTCGCGGCCGTCGATGCGGAACTCGATCGCCTCGAGGTCGTCACGATGCTCGGCGGCGAGCACGACGACTCGGACGCGATCGTCTCGGTGCACGCGGGGGAGGGCGGCGTCGACGCCATGGACTGGGCGATGCTGCTGCAGCGGATGTACCTACGCTGGGCCGAGCAGCGCGGCTTCGGCGCGGACGTCTACGACGAGTCCTACGGCGAGGAAGCCGGGCTGAAGTCGACCACCTTCGAGATCAGCGGCCCCGGGGCCTACGGGTGGCTGTCGGTCGAACACGGTGTGCACCGTCTCGTGCGCATCAGCCCGTTCGATTCCCAGGCCCGACGCCAGACCTCGTTCGCGCTGGTCGACGTGGTGCCGGTGCTGCCCGACGTCGACGAGGACGTCGAGGTACCCGACGAGGACATCCGCGTGGATGTCTACCGCTCCTCGGGCCCGGGCGGACAGAGCGTCAACACCACGGACTCGGCCGTGCGCATCACCCACCTGCCATCGGGGCTGGTCGTCAGCTGCCAGAACGAGAAGTCCCAGCACCAGAACAAGGCGGTGGCGCTACGGGTGCTGAAGGTCCGCCTCGCCGAACTCGAGCGACTCAAGCGGGCGGAGGAGCTGGACGATATCCGTGGTGGCGTGCAGAACGTCGGTTTCGGGTCGCAGATCCGCAGCTACGTGATGCACCCGTACCAGATGGTGAAGGACCTGCGTTCGGAGTACGAGACCGGCAACGTGCAAGGGGTGCTGGACGGAGACCTGGACGGGCTCATGGAGGCAGAACTGCGTCGCCGCGTGCGCGAGGCGGCCGAAGAAGCCTGAGCCGGGGGAGACGTTCCCGGGACGCCCCGCTCGGGGTCGGTCATCCGTACACCTACGCACCTGTCAGTCCAGCTGGACGTGCTGTTGTAACCTCCCCCGCTGGCCGTGGCGATCGGGTCACGGTCCGCTGGGGCGGAGCTCCGACCACGGCCACGACTCGACCACCCGACCACCCGACCACCCGACCACCCATGGGCGCGCGGCCCGGCTCAACGGCCTGCCGCGGGCACCTCGACGGACCGAGCAGCCGACGTGATCAGGCTCCAGAACGTCACCAAGACCTACAAGCGCGGCTCCGACGGGGAGGTCGTCGCGCTCAAGGACGTGTCGATCGAGGTCAACAAGGGCGAGTTCGTCTTCGTCGTCGGCCCGTCGGGCTCCGGCAAGTCGACGTTCATGAAGCTCTTGACGCGCGAGCAGGTCATCGATGAGGGCGAGTTGTGGGTGGCCGGGAAGAACCTCGGCACGCTCCGAGCCTGGAAGGTCCCGGTGCTTCGCCGCGAGATCGGATACGTCTACCAGGACTTCAAGCTGCTCTCGAACAAGACCGTCTACGAGAACATCGCCTTCGCCCTCGAGGTCATCGGCAAGCACCGTCGTGAGATCGAGCGCCGCGTCCCGGAGGTGCTCGAGCTCGTCGGTCTGGCGGACAAGGCCAAGGCGCAACCCCACGAACTCTCCGGTGGTCAGCAGCAGCGGGTCTCGGTCGCTCGAGCGTTCGTCAACAACCCACGGATCCTGCTCTGCGACGAGCCGACCGGCAACCTCGACCCCTCCACCTCCGTCGGGATCATGAAGCTGCTCGATCGCATCAACCGCACCGGCGCCACGGTGGTGATGGCCACCCACGATCAGCACATCGTCGACTCGATGCGCCGTCGCGTGATCGAGCTCGAGGACGGCGTGGTGGTCCGCGACCAGTCACGCGGCGTCTACGGGTACGGGAGCTGATCCTGCTCGCCCGCCCTCTCAGCACGACACCCGCCATGCGCGATGCGAACCTAGGAGCTGATCGATGACCGCCCGCTGGCGCTACATCATGGTCGAGGCCTTCACCGGCCTGCGGCGCAACCTGATGATGACCTTCGCGGTGGTGCTGTCGGTGACGGTGTCGCTGACCCTGCTGGGTGCCAGCCTGTTGCTGTCGGACCAGGTGGATCTGGCCACCGACGACTGGGTCGGTCGCGTGGAGGTGTCGATCTTCCTGTGTGACGACCGCACCTGTCCGGCGATCACCCCCGAGCAGCAGGACGACCTGCGCTCGGAGCTCGAATCCCAGGAGGTCGTGGCCGAGGTCTTCTACGAGTCCAAGCGTGAGGCGTTCGAGCGCTTCCAGGAGCTGTTCTCCGACCAGCCGTCGCTGGTCGATGCCATCGATCCCGACACCCTGCCGGCGTCGTTCCGGGTGCGGCTCGAGAACCCCAACCTGTTCAACGTGATCGCCGATCAGTTCTCCGCCTTCCCGGGTGTCGACGAGATCGTCGATCAGCGCGAGGTGCTCAACCAGTTCCTTCGCTTCACCAACGTGGTGCGCAACGCCGCACTGATCGTCGCCGCGATCCAGCTCGTCGCGGCCGGGGTGTTGATCGCCAACACGATCCGGGTCGCCGCGTTCGCCCGCCGCGAACAGACCTCCGTCATGCGTCTGGTCGGGGCCAGCAACTGGTACATCCGTCTCCCGTTCGTCCTCGAGGGCGTGATGGCCGGATTGATCGGCGCGCTGGTGTCCTGGGGCCTGCTGTATGCCACCGTGCCTCGGGTCGCGGGCAACCTGTCCCGTGATATCGAGCTCATGCCGTTCATCGGCGCAGAGCAGGTCATCCTCGTCGGACCGTGGCTGTTGATCGCCGGGACGGGCATCGCGGCGTTCTCGTCGATCGTCGCGCTCCGTCGGTTCCTGGACGTGTAGCGCCGGCGCCGATCGTCGAGGTGGGCCGTTCGGCCCCTCAAGCGACGGACCTGGTCGGTCGAACACCTAGAGGTGGTTCGGGCACTGACGTGGGTGTTGTGGTTGCTGTAGCCTCGTGCGGTCGACCGGCCTCACTGAGCGTCGGTTACTTATTGCGGAGCGTGAGCGTGGGGCGTCGAGTGGCGGGGCGGAGTCGTGGGCGCGGTCGCCGCCTGAGTGCCGGCGTGATCGTCCTGCTCCTGGTTCCGGCGGTCGCCGCCGCCCAGACCCCCGAGTTGCGCGGTCAGCTCGACGAACTGGGAAGCGAGAAGCAGCAGGCAAAGCGCGACCTCGGTGAGGTCGCCGCACGCGAGGGTGATGCCCGAGAGGTGCTGGCTGCCGTGTCCGGCGAACTCGACGACGCCGAGGACGAACTCGACGCGATGGTTGCCGAACTCGAGCGGCAGGAGGACCTGCTCGCCGTCGCGATCACCGCCGCCGGGGTCGCGCGTGTGCGTCTCGCGGTCGTCGAGGCCGAGCGGGAGGTGGCCGAGATCGAGCTCACGGAGAAGCGTGAGCGGTTGGACGCCCGGGTCCGAGCGGCCTTCAAGTACGGCCAGATCTCGTTCCTCGAGGCGTTCGTCGGGACGAAGGACATCGCCGAGTTCCTCAACTCGAGCATCTACGTCAGCAGTGTGCTCGAGGGGGATCGCGAACTGGTCGAGGAGGTCTCCGGGCTGCTCGGCGACGTCGAGGCACAACGACGCGAGGCCCGGTCGCTAAGTACGGCGGCCGAGCGCGAGGCTGCCGCCGCCGACGCCGCGACCGCAGAGGTGGAGCGCGCGACCGCGGAGCAACAGCGACTCACCGAGTTGATCGCCGAGCGGCGGGCAAAGCAGCAACGGGCGATGCTGGCCCTGGCCGACGACCGGGCAGCGATCGAGGCGCATCTGAGCGGCCTGGAAGCCGAAGGGCAGCGCATCGGTGACCAGTTGGCGGCCATCGCCCAGCAGCAGGCCGAAGAGGCCGAACGCGCGGCGGCTGCGGCCTTGGAGGCCGAAGCGGCAGCTCTGGCGGAGGCGGAAGCCCGGGCCGAAGCCGAGCGCCAGGCGGCAGCGGCCGAGGCGCAGCGGCGCCACGAAGCCGCTGAGGCCGAAGACCGAGCCGGCGACGTCGAAACGGACGCTCCTCGTCCGGCTCCTGCTCCTGCTCTGTCTGCGGCTCCGGCGCCCGCGCCTCCAGCACCACCCGTGTCGTCGCCTGCGCCTTCCGCGCCGAGCTCCGGCGGCTGGACCAGGCCGGTCGGTGGGCACGTGACCTCGGCGTACGGGCCGAGGTGGGGACGCGTTCACAACGGTGTCGATCTCGCCGGTAGTACCGGTACCACCGTGGTGGCGTCCCGCTCGGGCACGGTCGTGACCGTGATCGCCTCGTGCCACCCGACCAGTTCGTTCGGGTGCGGTGGCGGCTTCGGCAACTACGTGACGGTCGCGCATGCCGACGGTATGGCAACCATCTACGCCCACCTCTCGGCCGTTTCGGTCTGTACCGGTCAGAGCATCTCGGCGGGACAGAGCCTGGGCGCCGTGGGGAACTCGGGGAGCAGCTACGGCGCGCACCTGCACTTCGAGGTCCGCGAGGCAGGTGTCCCACGCAACCCCTGTAGCTACATCAGCTGCTGAGGGCGCCGCTGTTCGAGGGGTCCTCCGCGAGGGGCCCGGCGACGGCCGCGCTCGATACGCTGACGGGCTATGGCGACCAAGAACAAGAGCAGCGAGTCCGACGGCACCAAGCTGATCGTCAGCAACCGTCGTGCGCGTTTCGACTACTTCCTCGACGACCGTTACGAGGCCGGCCTCGTGCTGACGGGCACGGAGGTGAAGTCGTTGCGCGATGGCAAGGGCTCGCTGGCCGAGGCCTGGGTCAAGATCGACGAGCGCGGGGAAGCCTGGTTGATGCAGGCCCACATCCCGGAGTACACCTTCGGCAACCGCAACAACCACAACCCGATCCAACCGCGCAAACTGCTGCTCAAGAAGAGCGAGATCGAGAAGCTCGGCAAGGAGGTCGGGGCGAAGGGGGTGACGCTCGTGCCCACCCGCCTGTACTTCCGCAAGGGCCGAGCCAAGCTCGAGTTCGCCACCGGTCGGGGCAAGAACGTGGCCGACAAGCGCCAGACCAGCAAGGAGCGCGACGCCAAGCGTGAGATCCAGCGCGCACTCAAGCAACGGCGCTGATCGGCCGATGCTCGTGAACGTGTCACGGGTCGTTCAGAGGCCGGACACCCGGCGGTGGCCTCACCTCTAGCATCGACCGGTTGGATGAGGTACGTTGCTCGACCCCCTCGGATACGGGACACGTTCCGCTCCGACAGGGACCTTGACAACTGCACAGCGTCGATGCGCCTCACCAAACCTGGGGCTGACGCGGTTTCGACCGTGGTCATTCCCTTGCCATGGGAGCGTGCCGAGGGTGCTCGCGCGACCTCGATAATCCCACGCGAGAACCTATAATTGCCAACAACTCTGAGGTCTCTGACCTGGCAATCGCAGCTTAATAACCTGCGACGATCCGCCTCCGATGCCTCGTAAGAGGGTCGCGATCGTCATCACGAGGCTCCACCCCGAAGGCACTGACCGCCGGGCCGAGGGGGAAATCTAACGGTGGTATGGACGTGGAAGCTGCTTGGCACCGGAGCACCACGTCCGAGATCATCCGGAACCTACGCACGTAGAGCCCAGAGCATCGGGACCGCGGGACCCGGGTTCGACTCCCGGCAGCTCCACCAGTCTCACCCCGAACTTCAAGCTCGTGTGATGGACGCACCACCGACTCCGGCCACCAAGGGCCGTTCGGTGGGGACGGGCGACCGGCCGTGACCCCGCAAAGGGGGTCGCGGAACGGGTCCCATCCACGCAGCCATCCCACGGAACCACAGGCGCATCGACGCTTGCAGAGCGAGCCCCCGCCGACGACGTCGGCGGGGGCTTCGTGCTGTCTGCCGGCTTCCGCAGGTACCTCGGTCGCGTCCACGCCGGACGTCCACCTCATGCCCCACCCACATCAGTCGCCGTCGACGTCGGGGTCGGGGGTCTGCTGGTAGAGCTCGGGGGTCGGCTCGCCACCGTTGGCCAGGCGCTCCGCCTCGGCGATCGCGTCATGACCTTCGCGCAGGGACCCGTCGTGGACGACCAGGTCGCGTCCCAGGGTGACCAGCGCGGCGATGTCGTCCTCACCCGCCGCGTGAGCCTCGGTGACCGTCCGGTCGGCGAGCAGGGAAAAGTTCGCTGACAACGTCGCCCGCGACGGGCCCCAGATCAGCCAGTTGAGGTGCGCATGAAGCTCTCGGGTGGCGGCTGCGAGGCCGTCATCGGCGGACCCGACGTCGGGTTCAGGCACCTGCTCGCCATCGTGACCGAAACCCGGCATCAGGTTGGTCGCGGCTGGATCGACGAAGGTCTCGGCCACGATCAGAGCGGTGAGGCCGACGGCGAGCAGCAGCACGATGCCGATCGCCACCACGGTCCGCCGGGTCCGCGGAGCGGTCCTCGCGGCCCGTGGGCGTTCGGTCTCGTCATCGTCGGGGGCATGCATGCTCGCTCGAGGTCCGAGACGGTGGGTTCCAGGCGAGAGATGGTCGCAGGTCCAGCTCTCGTCCGCAGATGGGGTGGCGGCGAGTACTAGGATGGACTCCGGTTCCGCCACTCCCCAGCCGCGCTGGTAGGCGTCGAGGAGGCCTCGTGGTCGTCACCCTGGTCGCGCTCGGACGGTTGTTCCGGTCGATGGGGCGGGCGATCGCCGACCCCGCCACCCGCGGTCTGGTGGCGTTGACGGCGGTGATCCTCGCGGGTGGGACCCTCTTCTATCGCTCGGCGGAGGATTGGTCGTTCCTCGATGCTCTCTACTTCAGCGTCGTGACCCTCACGACCATCGGGTTCGGGGACCTGGTGCCCACCACAGACGGGGCGAAGCTCTTCACGATCATCTACTCGCTGCTGGGAGTGGGCGTCGTGGCCTCGTTCGTGGCGTCGCTGGCCATCTTCACCCGGAACGAATGGCCGGCGCGCCACAGCAACCCGAGGCACCCCCGCGGGCGCAAGGCCTCGGGTCAGGCCGAGCCCCCTGCGTGAACGTTGGCCACGACCCGTGCCCGAGGGTGGCCTATTAGCGACCCTCCGCAACGATCGCAAGCCTCGGCCACCGACCGTTCGGTCAGTGCATCGAGGTCTGAACAGCCCTTCGACACCACATACGGTAGAGACGCACGAGCAACCACCCCGACCGCGGCTCGCCTGAGTCGCGGAACGGTGTCGCTCCAAAGCTCGTGCATCGTCCGCGATACTGGGAGGTGATCCGCAGGCCGGTGAGGGCATCCGACGTCCCTCGCCCCGCGTTTCGCCTCGTCCAGACGCACCCTCGACGGTTCTCGTCGCGCTGCGCCACGAGGCTGCGGCGTACCCGGCCATCACTATGCGAACCGATCTCGATGCTCAGAGCTTCACCGTGCGCGAGCCGCGACCGGACGACGCAGCCGCCCTCTGGCGCCTCGTTCGCGACAGCGGGTCCTTGGACCTCAACTCGCCCTACGTCTACCTACTGATCTGCACCGATCACGCCGCGACCTCGGTGGTCGCCACCGACGAGCACGACCGACCGGTGGGCTTCGTCGCCGCCTATCGCCCGCCGCCGGAGCCTGGTGCGGCATTCGTCTGGCAGGTCGGCGTCGCCGGACGCGCGCGGGGCCAGGGCCTGGCCAGGCGCCTCGTGAAGGCCATGCTGTCACGCGAGGCCAACCGTGACGCGCACGTGCTGACGGCCACGGTCACGCCCGACAACGCCGCGTCGCTCGCGCTGTTCCGCCGCGTCGCGTCCGATCTATCGGCAGGGGTCGAAGAGCACGAACGGTTCCCCGCCGAGGTCTTCCCCGAGGGCCACGCGCCCGAGGTCGAACTACGTATCGGCCCACTCGTTGCGCGCGTAGCCGTCGCGGAGGACCTACGCACCCACGAGCCCACCGCCTGACGCGGGTCGATCCCGACCCCACCCAGCCGGGTCGATCCCGACCCCACCCAGCCGGGTCGATCCCGACCCCACCGAGCTGGTCGCAGACCGATCACAGGAGAACGCCCCTTGAGCATGGATACGAACATGGAAACGCACGAGACCACCGACACGATCGAACGCCTGGAATCCGAGGTGCGGTCCTACTGCCGCATGTGGCCCGCCACGTTCGCCACCGCCCGCGGGAGCCGGATCTGGGACGTCGACGGCAACGCCTATCTCGACTTCTTCAGCGGGGCCGGCGCCCTCAACTACGGCCACAACGATCCAGCCATGAAGCGTGCACTGCTCGAGCACCTCGCCGATGACGGCATCGTGCACAGCCTCGATACCACCACCGTGGCCAAGCGTCGCTTCCTCGAACGCTTCGAGGAGGTGATCCTCAAGCCGCGCGGGCTCGACCACAAGGTCATGTTCCCGGGTCCGACCGGCACCAACGCCGTCGAATCCGCGATGAAGCTCGCGCGCAAGATCACCGGACGTGAACAGGTCGTGGGCTTCACCAATGCCTTCCACGGGATGACCATCGGCTCCCTGGCGGTATCCGGCAACGGCGCGAAGCGGCTGGGCGCCGGGGTGGCGCTCACCTCGGGCACCTCGGTGCCCTACGACGGCTACTTCGGCGACGACGTGGACACCATCGCCTACCTCGATGCCCTCATGGACGACTCCGGCAGTGGGTTCGAGAAGCCGGCCGCGGTGATCGTGGAGACGGTGCAGGCCGAAGGTGGCATCAACATGTGCAGCCGTGAGTGGCTGCGCGCCCTGCGGGAGCTGTGCACCAAGCACGACGTGCTGCTGATCGTCGACGACATCCAGGCCGGATGCGGACGCACCGGCACGTTCTTCAGCTACGAGTTCGCCGACATCGAACCCGACATCATCACCCTGTCGAAGTCCCTGTCGGGGTTCGGGTTGCCGTTCGCGATCACCACGTTCCGTCGTGAACTCGACGTCTTCAACCCGGGCGAGCACAACGGCACGTTCCGTGGCAGCAATCCGGCGTTCGTCACCGCGACCGCAGCGCTCTCCCGGTGGGACGACGACCGCCTCGAGCGATCGACGGCCGCCAAGGCCGAGGTGGTCGCAGCAGCGTTGGACGGTCTGGTCGAGGCCTACCCCGACCACGTCATCGAGCGTCGCGGCCGCGGGTTGCTCCAGGGCATCGAGTGCGCCCCGGGGATCGCGCTCGCCGTTGCGAAGCACGCCTTCGAACTCGGTCTGATCGTCGAGACCGCCGGCGCCTCCGACGAGGTCCTGAAGTTGCTGCCCGCACTCACCATCAGTGACGACGAGCTGAACGAGGGTCTCGGCCTGATCGCGACATCGATCGCCGACGTGGTCGAAGCCCGTACTCCCGTCGCCGTCGGCTGAACGATCCTCACGGCACGATCGCTCACCGCCCACGGTCGGGCCGATCGCCCACCAGCGATCGGCCCGACCGGTCCCACCAGGAGGAACCCATGATCGTCCGCTCCCTCGACGACCTGACCGGCACCGATCGCGATGTCGTTGCCGACAACTGGTCCAGCCGCCGCTTCCTACTCGCCAGCGACGGTCTCGGCTACTCGCTGAACGACACCGTCCTGCATGCCGGTACCACCACCTCGATGTGGTATCGCAACCACCAGGAGTCGGTCTACTGCGTCGGCGGCAACGGCACGCTGACCGACCTCGAGTCGGGTGAGGTCCACCCGATCTCGGCGGGCACGCTGTACGTGCTCGACGGCCACGAGCGGCACGAGTTGTACGCCGAGACCGACCTGCGGATGGTGTGCGTCTTCACGCCCCCGTTGACGGGTCGCGAGGTCCACGACGCAGAAGGTGTGTACCCGCTGCTCACCGACGACGGGGCCGCGGAGCCTGTCTCGCCCCGCTGACCAGCGTCATCGGCGGGTTCGGCGCAGCGTCAGCGCGGTCGCGCCGACCCCGCCGAGCACGGCGGACACCGTGCCCAGGCCGGTCAACGCCACCACCAGACCCGGCGTGACGGGTCCGGCGCACCCGTCGCCGGCCAGCGCCGGACCCTCCTGGAGACACGGGTGGTAGAGCGCGAGGACCACGGCACCGATCACCGTCAGTCCGCCGAGGAACGCCAGGGACCACGCGAGCCAGATGGCGCGGCCCGGCGGTCCGCCGTCATCGGTCGAAGGCACGTGGGTTTCTCCTCTGCGAGCCCGACACGCTACCTATTCAGTTCTCCGGTCGGGCGGCGCGGGATGTGCGACCATGTCGGATGCACTCGACCAACTTCCGTCCCTCGCCGTCCGCGCGTCGTCGCACGGTGGCCAGCTACGTGGTGGCCGGGCTCGCCTGGATCTTGATCTCCGACCGGCTGCTCGACACCGTCGAGGGTTTCGACGAGGTCGGCCAATCCGTCAAGGGCATGCTGTTCGTGATCGTCACCGCGACGGTCCTGGCGACCCTGCTGCGGCGCCAGGACCGGCGTCTCGCGGAGCAACGCGAGGCGCGTTCCGATCGGGAGGAGCGTCTCGCCGCCACGCTCGGCATCGTCCAGGACGTCGTCTACCGCATCGAGCTCGAACCCCGACGCTTCTCCTACGTGAGCCCGGCGATCGAGCGGCTGCTCGGGGTCACGCCCGAGGAGGTCGTCAACGACCCCGGGGTGGCCGAGCGTTCGGTGCACCCCGACGACCGCGAACGTCGCGCCCGCACGGCCGGTGACGAGGTGATCCGGCTGCGCTGGCGTCATCGTGACGGTCGCACCGTCTGGACGGAACAGCGCAACCAGGTGGAGGAACGTGACGGCACCCCCGTCGCCATCATCGGGGTCGCCCGCGATATCACCGAAGAGGTGCTGGGTGCGACCGTGCACGATGCCTGCTCGCAACTGGAACGTGCCGTGCTCGACGGCGCCGGCGCCGAGGAGACGCTCCCGGTGCTCGCCGGGACCCTGCGTCACGCGATGGAGGCGCGCCGTCTGCGGGTCGCCATCGCCGATGTCCCCGGCCGGGCGCTCGACATCGAGGTCGTCGACGGTGCGCCGACACAGGGCGAGAACGCGATCGGCGTCACCTCGGGGCAGGTGAGCATCGAGTTGGTGCCCTCAGGTCATACGCCGCCAGAGACCGTACTGAGGCCGTTGCTCGAACTGCTCGCGGTGCGTGTCGATCACGCCGCGCACCACGAGGCTCGTCGTCGCGAGCTCGAACGGGTGGAGGTGGCGTTGCGGGCCACCGGCATCGCCATCCTGCTCATCGACGAGGACGGGCGCATCACGTGGTCGAACGAGGCGGCGGTCGTGCTGAGTGGTTTCGCGCACGAGGAGTTGCGCGACCGGACGCTGGCCGTCTTCCCGTCGCGATCGGGCCTCGACCTGCACGGCGAGGCCGTCGCCCGTGTTCGTGTAGGTGGCCACTACGAGACCGAGGTCGAGCTCGGCCGCAAGGATGGCAGCGGCTTCCTCGCCGGCATCGCGGTAGCTCCGGTGCACCGTGACGACGGTGAGCTCGCGGGAGCGGTCGCCAGCATCCTCGACCTGACCGAGGAACGCCGTAACAGCGATGAACTCCACGCGGCGCAACTGGCGGTGCTCGAACACCAACGCGACCTGGAGCGACAACGCACCGTGTTGGTCCAGACCCTGTCGCACGAGCTGCGGACCCCGCTGACGGTCGTGCTCGGCGCCGCCCAGACCTTGCAGCGCGACACCATCACGCCCGATGTCCGGGCCCGTCTGACGCGGTCACTGGAGCGAGGTACCGACGACCTGCTCCGTCACCTCGATGCGGTGCTGGCGGCCACCGACGGTCTGGTCGGCGAGGTCGTCGCGACCACCGGACGCGCGATGGTGGTCATGGCGCTCGATCGCCTCGGCTCCCGCCACGACCTCGAGCGTGTCACCATCGGCGGCGACGCCTCGTGGACCGGCTCGGCGACCGAGGCGGCAGGACTCCTGCGCCCGCTGCTGCACAACGCGTTGAAGTTCTCCGCCGAGCACGAGCGCGTGGAGGTCACCATCGCGACGGTGGCTGCCGGGGCACCGGACCCGACCGGGGAGAGCACACCCGCCAGCGTGGTCATCGAGGTGGTCGACCACGGCCCGGGGATGCCGCAGGCCATGCTGCCGAGCATCGCGTCGCCCTTCCACCAGGCGGACAGCAGCGTCACGCGTCCGCATGGTGGTCTGGGGCTGGGCCTACACGCGGCGCGCCGGTCCGCTGATCGGCTGGGGGCCCGACTGGCGACCAGCACCGGCCCGAACGGCACCCGGGTGCGCGTGGAGCTGCCCTACGGTGCTCCCGGGTAGCCACCGAACGGTCCGGGGCCCGGTCGCCGGCAGGCGGGTCCGTCGGGGCGCGCGTCCGATCAGCGGGGCGAGAGCAGCGCCCCGGCGATCTCGGTCACGTAGGCCGGGTCGGGCCCGGCGGCAACGACCGCCGACCGATCCGCATGCTCGACGTTGGGAGGCATGGGGAACAGGGGGGACTCATCGAGGCTCGTGATCGCGCCACCCGCCTCCGTGACCAACAGCACCCCGGCCGCCACGTCCCACACCTTGGGGATGACCGCGATCGAGGCCGCCGCGACCCCCTCGGCCACGATGGCGAGGTCGAGTGCCGTGGAGCCCATGACACGCGGGTTGAGCCGCAACCCGGCGCCTCGTGCCGCCCGGGCGGTCGCCGTGGTGAGCATGACCGGGACGTGACGGTTGCTGCCGTTGCGCCAGTCGATCGCTTCGCGGACGTGCAGTTGGCGGCGGCGATGTTGGTGAGTGGTCCCGTCGAGCGATGTGGTCCGGCTCTCGAGGTAGGTGCCGCCACCGAGCGTGGAGACATATCGGCGACCGAGCACCGGGGCGTCGATGATGCCGAGCACCGGATGCCCCTGGTAGGCGAGCGCGATCGAGATGCACCAGTAGGGGAGTCGGCAGATGAAGTTGGAGGTGCCGTCGATCGGATCGACGATCCAGGTCCACTCGGTGTCGGGCGAGACGGTGTCGCGTTCCTCGCTCAACACGCCGTGATCGGGAAAGGCCTCCGTCAGCCGGACGGCCAGACGCTCGTCGACCTCGCGGTCGGCATCGGTGACCGGGGTCCCATCCGTCTTGGCCTCGACGTCGACGTCCCCGCTGGCCGCGAGCAGCCAGGCCCGGATGTCGTCGAGCGTCGCGCCGATCTCCCGGACCGCGCGGGTCACCACCCCTCGAGCGGGTTCGGTGAGCTCGCTCACGGTGGCGACCTTCGTGACGTGGGGCGGGAACGGTACCGGGCGCTGACGGGGTGGCCCGGGCGGGGACCGAACGGCCTCGAAGAAAGGTTCGCAACTAACCTTACGGTGGCGTAACTTACGCTCGCGTAGCCCGAGGTGTGCACCGAGGGCCGGGGGGACGTTCGACCGGTACGGCCGCGTTCTCCGCACCCCAACCCCGCCGCAACGAACCACCGAGGTCCCCGTGGCTCAGCTCACGTCCCCACCGTCCGCCCACGACGGATCCCCGACGCTGCGCGGGGTCACGGTCGCCGAGCCCGGCGTGGTCGTCGGCCAGCGCATCGCGATGCTGTCGCTGACGATCCTGCCGCTGCTCGGTGTCGTGGCCGCGATGTGGGGGCTGTGGGGCACGGCGCTCGGAGGCGTCGATCTGGCCCTGTTCTTCGGGTTCTACGCGTTCACCACCCTCGGTATCACCGTCGGCTTCCACCGGCTGCTCACCCACCAGAGCTTCAGGGCGCCGACGGCGGTTCGCGTGCTGTTCGCCGTGGCGGGTTCGATGGCGGTCCAGGGCGCGGTGATCGACTGGGTCGCGACCCACCGACGCCACCACGCCTACTCGGACCGGCAGGGGGACCCGCACTCACCCCACGTCGACATCAACGGTGACCGCTTCGGGCTGCTCAAGGGCCTGTGGTACGGGCACATGGGATGGCTGTTCTCCTCCGATGGCACCGTGCAGAAGGCGTGGGCCCCGGACCTGATGCGCGAGAAGCCCATCGCGACCGTGTCGCGACTGTTCCCCTGGTTGATCGTCGCCACCTTCGCCCTGCCGGCGCTGCTGGGTGGGCTGATCACCGGCTCGATCGCCGGCGCCGTGTCCGGGTTGCTGTGGGGCGGCCTCGTGCGGGTGTTCGTCCTGCACCACGTGACGTGGTCGATCAACTCGATCTGTCACGTCTTCGGTACCCGTCCGTTCGATTCCCACGACGAGGCACGCAACAACCCGGTCATGGCGCTGCTCAGCTTCGGCGAGGGCTGGCACAACGGTCACCACGCTTTCCCGGCCTCCGCACGTCACGGGATGCGTTGGTGGGAGCTCGACGTGTCGTGGTTGGTCATCCGCGGGCTGTCGTTGGTCGGACTCGCCAGCCACGTCAAGACCCCGACCCACCGGCAGCTGGAGCGTCGCACCCGTTCGAAGGCGACGGGTCCCGAGCCCGAACTCGTCGGTTCCGCCGGCCAACCGTAGAGCGGCGGTCGGGCGCCACCGGGCAGGCGATCGGGCCCGAGCGCGTGCGGGTAGGGTCATGGGTCGAGTGAGCCGGCGGATCGTCCGCGGCGTCCGGAGTGTCGTGTGGCCGTCAAGCGCGTGCGGATGACCGCACAGGAACGTCGTGAACAACTCGTCGGCGTGGCGTGCTCGTTGTTCGCGGAGAGGGGCTTCGAGGCCACGTCCATCGAGGAGATCGCGGAGCGGGCCGGGGTGTCGAAGCCGGTGGTCTACCAGCACTTCGGCGGCAAGGAAGGGCTCTACGCCGTCGTGGTCGACCGCGAGGTCCGCCGATTGACCGAGTCGCTCGCGAGCACCTTCGACGCGGGCAACCCACGGTTGGTCGCCGAGGAGGCCGCAGAGGCGTTCCTGTGCTACATCGAGGACTACGAGGAGGGCTTCCGGGTCCTGATCCGCGACGCCCCCATCGGTATGACCGGTGGCTCGTTCGCGTCGGTCATCTCGGACGTCGCGTCCCGGGCGGAACAGTTGCTGACCTCGGAGTTCTCCGAGCGCGGCTTCGACGAGAAGGCCGCGCCGATGTACGCCCTGATGCTCGTGGGCGCGGTGGCACTGGTGGGCGAGTGGTGGCTCGAACACCGGACCCTGCCCCGCGAGCAGGTCGCCGCCCACGTCGTGAACCTGCTGTGGAACGGACTCCACGGTCTGGAACCCTCGCCGAGCCCGCACGTCCGCACGCGGGGGAGGGACGACAGGTGAGCTCCCGCGCACCTCATCTGGTCTCCCGGCTGCAGGGGTTCGGGACGTCGGTGTTCAGCGAGATGACCTCGCTCGCGATCCGGCACGACGCGGTGAACCTCGGCCAGGGTTTCCCGGACACCGACCCGCCGCCCGAGGTGATCGCCGCCGCCGTGCAGGCGATGCGGGACGGACACAACCAGTACGCCCCGGGCCCGGGCGTGCCGGCGCTACGCGCGGCGGTCGCGGCCCACCAACAGCGTTTCCACGGTCTGGCCTACGACCCGGACACCGAGGTGACGGTCACCTTCGGTGCGACCGAAGCGGTCGCCGCCACGTTGCTCTCGCTGTGCGAGGTCGGTGACGAGGTGCTGGTGCTGGAGCCCACCTACGACGCCTATACCGCCGCGATCGCCATGGCCGGTGCCGTCGAACGCCGGGTGCCGCTGACACCGCCCGGGACGTCCGGCGCGCCGCGCGGGGACGCGCGCGACCCCGGGCCATGGCACCTCGACGTCGATCGGTTGGCCGCGGCGATCGGCCCACGGACCCGTCTGCTGTTGTTGAACTCGCCGCACAACCCCAGCGGACTGGTGCTGGATGCCGCCGCCCTGGACGCGATCGCGGCGCTGTGCGTCGAACACGACCTGCTTGCGGTCACCGACGAGGTCTACGAACACCTGGTGTTCGACGGCGAGCACCTGCCGTTGGCCACCCGCGCCGGCATGCGCGAGCGCACGGTCACCATCTCGAGCGCGGGCAAGACGTTCTCGTGCACCGGCTGGAAGATCGGCTGGGCGTGCGCTCCCGCGGCGTTGACCACCGCGGTGCGGACCACCAAACAGTTCCTGTCGTTCGCGGGTGGCACCCCGTTCCAACACGCCATCGCGGTGGCCCTGGCCTCGCCCGACGAGTTCTATGCCCAGGTCACCGGTATCCACCGGCGACGACGCGACCTGCTCGTCGCGGGGCTGCGGGGGATCGGGTTGCCGGTGACCGGCTCGGCCGGGACCTACTTCGTCACCGCGGATATCCGGGCCCTGGGTCACGACGACGCGCAGGCGTTCTGCCGCTGGGCGCCGGGGGCGATCGGGGTCGCCGCCGTGCCGGCTTCAGCCTTCGTACGCGACCCCGCACCGGTGCGATCACTGGTCCGGTTCGCGATCTGCAAACCCGAGTCCGTGTTGGAGGAAGGGCTGCGACGGCTGGGCGAGCTCGCCTCCTCCGCGGCGTCGACCGGCCCCGGTGCGGCGCGCGCGGAGCGCCGGGTCCCGTCCCCCGACCGAGAGGATCCACGATGAGGGTGGCCGCCATCCAGCACGACATCGTCTGGGAGGACCGCGACGCGACCCTGGCGCGGCTCGACCCCCAGGTGGCGCAGGCCGCTGCGACCGGAGCACGGTTGGTGGCGGTGACCGAGATGTTCGCCACCGGTTTCTCCATGCGCACCCATCACACGGCCGAGACCCTCGATGGCCCGACCGTCACCTGGATGCACGAGCGCGCGGCGGAACACGACATCTGGCTCGCCGGGTCGGTGCCGCTGCTCGCGGACGATCCGTCGACCGGGGGTGCGGCCGGGCTGGCCTCGAACTCGTTGCTGGTGATCGGTCCGGACGGCACGCGCCACCGCTACGACAAGGTCCATCCGTTCTCCTACGCCGGTGAACACGAACGGTTCCGTCCCGGGACGGGATCGGTCGTGATCGATCTGGAAGGCGTGCGCATCGGCCTGTCGGTCTGTTACGACCTGCGGTTCGCGGATCTGTACTGGGAGCGCGAGGACGAGGTCGATCTCGAACTCATCGTCGCCAACTGGCCGGACGCGCGCCGCCACCACTGGCGGACGCTGCTCGATGCGCGGGCGATCGAGGGCCAGCTCTACGTCATGGGTGTCAACCGGGTCGGGTCGGGCGGCAAGCTCGACTACGCCGGCGACAGCCGTATCGTCGACCCGATGGGTGAGGTCCTGGCCAGCGGGGCAGGCGGCGAGACGGTCCTGGTCGCCGACATCGACCCGGCCACCGTGACCACCACCCGTGAGCGTTTCCCGTTCCGTGCCGACCGGAGCTTCTCGCCCCACTGACCTCGCCCCCCGCGAACCCCCGTGGCCGGGGGTTTCCGTTTGGGAAGCGGTCGTTGCTGCGGTCGGATGGGCCGGCCGGGAGCCCGCAGCCCCCGGATACGGACGTTTCCCGCCGCCGGCCCTGGCGCTTAGGGATCGGTCGGGACCGACTCCGGGAAACCCGGCGCGTCCACCAGCGGGTCGATCCCCTGGTCGCGCAGGTGGTGATCGAGGAACCCGACGGTCCACGTGTCCACGATCTCGCGCGTGCGGTCGGTCGGGGTGGCGCCCCGCAGCCCGAGGATGCCTGCCAGCGGCGACAGGGTCGGGATCAGCGTGAAATCGCGATGCTGGGTCCCGAGGATGGCGACCCGGCCCTCCGGCCCTCGCGAGGCGGCATGGAGAGCGGCGAGGCGATCGTCGTTGGGCAGGCGCGTCCACTCCTCGCTCCGCAGCGACAGCAGCGGGGCGGCCAGTCCGGCCCCGATCGTCGCGTCGGGGACCGGGTTGACCCAGGGATCGAAGCCGACCACCGCGCCGCAACGTTCGTCCTGGCTGCAGGCGAGGACCGCGCCACCACCGCCGGTCGAGTGGCCGACGAACGCGACCCGCGTCAGGTCGGTTGCGCCCGCCAGCACGGGGATCTCGTCGTTGGCGAGTACATCGAGGGCGCGCTGGATATCTGCCGCGAAGGTCGCCACCAGGGTCTCGCTGGCGGCGGCATAGACGTCTCGTGGCACCGTGCCGGCGTCGGGCAGCGCGGCTCGATCGATCGGTACCGCCCCGCCGTTCGGCAGGAGGCTCGCCAGCGCGCCATGGGTGTGGTCGATCGCGAGCACGACGTAGCCACGGCTCGCCAACGATTCGGCCAGATCGGCGTGGATCGTGCGGAACCCCGACCATCCGTGCGACAGCACGACCACGGGTGATCCGGAGGGCACGGTCGCGGCGCGCGCGCCCGGGGTGCTCGAGGTCAGGACCTGATCGAGGTGGCTGAGGGCGAAGCGGGGCAGACCCACTTCTTCGGCCGCTTCGTCGCCGAAGGCGTCCACGTCGGAGATCCACGGCTCCGGATCGGACAGCGCGGTGGGGTCGGCCGGGTACCAGGCCTGCAGCACCAGCTGACGTGCACCTCCCGGCTCCGGTCCGTACCGCTCGATGCGGTCCTCGTCTTGGATCAGCACGCTCACCGTGCCAACGGGCTGCGGGCCGGGGGGTTCCGGCAGCAGGTCCACGGGCAGGGCCCAGGCGGCCAACCCGCTGAGCGCCGTCAGCACCACGGCGACGACCGTGACCGTGCGGCGGAACACCGGTGCGTCACGGCTGGTCAGCGCCGCGGATCCGCAGCTGGCGATCAACAGCCCCGCGGCGAGGTAGACGGGGACGAGTTGCCACCGGGACCCTTCGAGCGCGGCCTGGGCGGTGCCGACGGTGGCGAGTCCGATCAGCAGCACCAGCAGGCCCGTCGAGCTCATCCGACGTGCGAGCAGCAGCCACCCGGAACCCACGAGCGCGCTCACCAGCAGTGCGACCTCCAGTGTTCGCACGTACCGCTCCCACCAGGTTCGCGCACCGCGATCAGCGATCAGCGGTCGACGCCGACGCTTCGGCGAAGGTGGACGGTACCGGCGGGCCGGCGCTCACGACCTACCCGAGGTCCCAGTAGCCTCCCCGGGCTCGTGACGGAACCACCCGGTCACGGACCTGGCGGGTACGACGATGAGGACACCTGGTGGACATCGCCCTGATCACCGGCACGGTCGATCGCGGGACCGACGAGTGGCATGACGCGGGGACCGCGGACTTCGCGGCGTTCATGGCGCAGGTCGACGACCCACTCATCGCGGCGCTCGAGTCCCGTGGCGCGACGGTGCACCGGCCGGTGTGGCACGACCCGGCGGTCGATTGGGCGGGGTTCGACATCGCGCTCGTGCGCACGGCCTGGGATTACGTGGAACGGCGTGACGAGTTCCTCGCCTGGGCCGCCCGTGCCGGTGAAGCCACCCGCTTGTGGAATCCCCCGGACGTACTGCGCTGGAACAGTCACAAGTCCTACCTGCTCGAGCTCGAGGAACGTGGTGCGCCCGTGGTCCCGACCGCGTGGCTGGGCCGGGGCGACCGGGTGTCGCTGGCCGAGCTACTGCGACGACGCGACTGGTCGCATGCGGTGGTCAAGCCCGCGATCGCCTCCGGATCCCGCGGCATGATCCGGGTGGCCGTCGACAACGCCGGCGGCGCCGACCACAGGGGCATCATCGGAGCAGGTGAGGTCGACCTCGTGACCGGCCAGCACCATCTGGACGAGCTGTTGGCGGTCGGTGATGCGATGGTGCAGCCGTTCCTGTCGCGTGTCGCCGAGCGCGGCGAACTCTCGGTCGTGGTGGTCAACGGCGCGGTCAGCCACGCGGTTCGCAAGGTTCCGCGCAGCGGTGAATACCGGATCCAGGAGGGCTACGGCGGTCGTTACGCCCCCGAGCCCGTGACCGCCGAGGTGGATGCGCTCGCACGCTGGATCGTCGATGCCACGGGTGCACAGCTGTTCATCTCCCGGGTCGACCTGCTGGAGGACGACAGCGGAGCGCTCCAGCTGGCGGAACTGGAAGCTTGCGAACCCGATCTGTACTTCCGCGCCGTACCCGAGGCCGCCGGAGCGGTGGCGGATGCGATCCTGCGGCGTGCCGCCATCTGAAAAGAGCGCACGACCCCCTGCGGCGTGCTTGCCTGCCGTCTGCCATCTCCCCCCACCGCGATCCGTCGGAGCCCTCGTGTCCTTGCTGTTCGAACCCCTCGATCTGCGCGGCGTGACGCTGCGCAACCGCATCGGGGTCTCGCCCATGTGTCAGTACTCGGCGGTGGACGGGATGCCCAACGACTGGCACCTGGTCCACCTCGCCTCGCGGGCCGTCGGCGGAGCCGGCCTGGTCGTCGCCGAGGCCAGCGGGGTCGAGCCCCGCGGGCGGATCACGCCCGGATGCACCGGGATCTACAACGACGAACAGCTCGATGCCTGGTCGCGCATCACCCGGGTGATCACCGGCCACGGGGCGGTCCCGGGGATCCAGCTCGCACACGCCGGTCGCAAGGCCGGGGCGGGCCGACCCACCGACGCCACCCCCTACCTCGATGCCAGCGAAGGCGGTTGGCCGGTCGTCGGCCCGTCGTCGGAACCCTTCGAGGACGGCGCGCACGTCCCTGCGGAACTCACGGAGGCCGAGATCGCCGACCTCGTGCAGGCCTTCGCCGCCGCCGCCGAGCGGGCGGTCACGGCAGGCTTCCGCTTCATCGAGATCCATGCCGCCCACGGTTACCTGTTGCACAGCTTCCTGAGCCCTCTGGTCAACCGTCGCACCGACCGATACGGCGGCGGGGTGGAGGGGCGCGAACGCTTCCTGCTGGAGGTCGTGGCGGCGGTGCGCGAGGTCCTGCCCGACGACCTGGCGCTGTCGGTGCGGTTGTCGGCCAGCGACTGGCACCCGGACGGCTGGGACATCGAGGATTCGGTGGCGCTGTCCCAGCGGCTGCGGGACGCCGGGGTCGACCTGATCGACTGTTCGTCGGGTGGGGCCGTGCCCGAGGCGCGCATCCAGCTCGGTCCTGGCTACCAGGTGCCGTTCGCCGCCCAGATCCGTGCGGAGGCGGGGATCCCGACCGCGGCGGTCGGCATGATCTCCACGCCGGAGCAGGCCGAGGACATCCTGGTGGACGGTCACGCCGATCTGATACTGCTGGCCCGTGAGTCGTTGCGGGACCCGTACTGGCCGCTCGCCGCCGCGCAGGCGTTGGGGGCGCTCGATGAGGTCGAGGTGCCCTGGCAGTACGAGCGCGGCTTCACCCGTCGCCGGGGCGGCGACCCGCTCGAATAGGGTCGGCCCGTCCGGCCGCGACGCCGCACGCGAACCAACTGACCGGCATCGATGCTCGCAGTGGAGGAACCACCATGTCCAGGATCGCCGTCACCGGTTCGTCCGGACTGATCGGTGAGGCGTTGATCGCCTCGCTGGAGTCCGACGGCCACACCATCCAGCGGATCGTGCGCGACCGCGCCAAGGCCGGCCCCGACGACCTGGTCTGGGACCTCGAAGCCAGGACCATCGACGCGGGCGCGCTCGAGGGCGTCGACGCGGTCGTGCACCTCGCCGGTGAGCCCATCGGTGACTCCCGTTGGACCGACGAGGTCAAGAAGCGCATCCGCGACTCGCGGGTGATCGGCACCACGCTCATCGCCGAGACCCTCGCGGGACTCACCGACAAGCCCGCCGTGTTCGTCTCCGCGTCCGGGGCCAACTACTACGGCGACCGCGGCGGCGACGTGCTCACGGAGGACGAGCCCCCCGGTGACGACTTCCTCGCCGAGGTGTGTGTCGCGTGGGAAGCCGCCGCCCAACCGGCGATCGATGCCGGGATCCGCACCGTGCACCCACGCAGCGGGGTGGTCCTGGCCGAGCAGGGACCGCTGATCGACAAGGTCGAGCTGCCGTTCAAACTGGGGGTCGGCGGCAAGATCGGCAGCGGACGACAGTACGTACCGTGGATCTCGCTGGAGGACGAGGTGCGTGCGCTGCGGTTCCTCATCGACTCGGATCTTCGAGGCGGGGTCAACTTCGTGGCGCCGGAACCCGTCACCAACACCGAGCTCACCAAGGCCCTCGGCGACGTGCTCCGACGCCCGACCGTGCTGCCGATCCCGGTGTTCGCGATCCGCCTGCTGTACGGCGAGATGGGCGAGACGCTCGCCGCCTGCAGCGTCCGACCCGTGCCGAAGGCGTTGCTCGACGCCGGGTTCACCTTCACGCACACCGAGATCCGCTCGGCGTTGCGGGTGGCCTTCGACATCTCCCCCGCAGCCGCCTGACCATGCCGTCGAACGACGCGGACGTCATCGTGGTCGGGGCGGGACTCGCCGGGTTGACCTGCGCGCTGCGGCTGACCGCCGCGGGACGCTCCGTGATCGTGCTCGAGGCCTCGGACGGGGTCGGTGGACGGGTCCGCACCGACATGGTCGACGGTTTCCGCCTCGACCGCGGGTTCCAGGTGCTGCTCACCGGCTACCCCGCCGCGCGCCGGTGGTTCGATTACGACGGTCTCGATCTCCGAGCCTTCTCACCGGGGGTGCGCATCCGGCACCGGGGACGGTTCCAGCGGCTGGCCGATCCCTTCCAGGCCCCCGTGGCGGGGCTCACCTCGGCGTTCTCTCCCGTGGCCACGATCCCCGACGGATTGCGTCTGCTGGCCTGGAGGCGTTCGGTGCTCGGCCCACCGGGCCAGCACGTCGCCGCGCGTCCCCAGGTGGACACCGCGACGCTGGTGCGCGAACGCGGGTTCTCGCCGGCGATCACGGCGAACTTCTTCCGGCCGTTCCTGAGCGGGACGTTCTTCGACCCCGGCATGACGACCTCGTCGCGCGTCACGGAGCTGGTGTTCCGCTCGTTCTTCGACGGCGACGTCGCGGTCCCCAACCGAGGGATGCAGCAGCTGCCCGAGCAGTTGCACGCACGGCTCCCGAGTGGGGCCGTTCGCCTGGGGCAGCGTGTGGTGGGGGTCCGCGACGGCGCGGTCGACGTCGAGCACGGGGACGTGGTGCGCGCCGAGCACGTGGTGGTCGCGGTGGAAGGCCCGGTCGCCGAGCGTCTGCTAGGTGCGCGGATGCCCGGGACCGCCGCACCGGGTCGAGGCACGGTCACCGTCTACTACCGCGCCGAGACCTCGCCGATCGGTGCGGCCGACCTGGTGCTCGACGCCGACGGCGAAGGGCTGGTCAACAACGTCGCCGTGATGTCGGACGTCGCCGCGGACTACGCACCGGCGGGCCGGGGTGCGCTGGTGTCCGTCTCGACCGTCGGTGTCCCGGACCTCGACGACCGGGAGATCGAC
This sequence comes from Nitriliruptoraceae bacterium, assembly GCA_003558435.1. GTDB lineage: Bacteria > Actinomycetota > Nitriliruptoria > Nitriliruptorales > Nitriliruptoraceae > PWLR01. The sequence continues at coordinate 29,880 of PWLR01000212.1, forward strand.
CGGCGGCTGCGGGCCCAGCTCGCCGGGTGGTACGGCGCGCAGGTCGCCACGTGGGACCATCTCGCCACCTACCGGATCGCGTACGCACAACCTCGCCAGGACGTGGTGGATCTTCCGACACTGGCGCGAGAGGTCCGGGTCGCCACGGGGACGTGGGTCTGCGGCGATCACCGCGACACCGCGTCGATCCAAGGCGCGCTCGTGTCGGGGCGGCGGACGGCCGAGGCGATCCTGGCGGCCTAGGTCCGCCGGAGCCGTGACGCACGTTGCTGTGAAGCCGTGCGCAGGTTGCCGTGAGGTGCCCGGCGACGCCGCGCTGCACGGCCGGGTGGGACGCTCGCCTGCGCCACCGTCCAGGGGGGCCAGATGTCCAGCTCGGCTGGATGATTCGGGCGCTGGTGATGACAAGACGGGGAGAGGGGGCCTATCGTGGCCGTCGGACGGAGTTCAAGACGCGGGCTCCGGAACGTCCCTGATCGCACCCCGGTCGAAGGAGCCCGCGTGGCATCTGAACTCGTCGTACCCCGACGCACCTCTCCCTCGTCGTCCGATGGCGACACGATCGATGTCCGCGACCACCAGGTTGTCACGGATACACCCGACGTCGCGGACGCCGCGTGCGTCATCTGTGGCGGGGAGGCCGCCGAGATCGGAGCGTGCTGCTCGTCGCGTTGCGCGGGTGAGGCGCAACGGCAACTCCGACGCAACGCCGCGCGACTCCGACGCCTCGAGCGCCGCGACGCCCACGAACTGCGGCATCATCTCTCGGAGCGCAACGGACGTCTCATGTCGGCGATCCTCCGCTGGCGTCCCGACGTCCAGGGGGCGTCGCTTCGCTAGATGCCCGGCCCCGGGTACGCCCGGCCCCGGGCGGGGCGGCGACGTCGGGAACGCCGGATTTACGGCTGCGGCGCTCATGATCCGCGGTCTGGACCCGTCCCCTCGCGTGATCGCGGCGGCGGGACGGCAGACCTGCGGGTCCCGGACCGAGACCGCTCCAGCCGTGCGATGAGCGCCGCAGCCCCACGGGGGGCGACGGAGCGAGTCGCTCGCTCGTGCACGTGACGTATCGTTGCGTCATGGGGGCGTGGACGTGGCCGCTCGGGCGACGTTGTCGGAGCTTCCTCGTCACCGCAGCAAGGACAGGATTTGTCAGCGACCGTGGCACGACGCCCCGCCGGCGGAGCACGTTCCTGGCTACTGCCCATCTGGGTCGGGGTCGGCTACCTCGTGCTGGCGCAGGGGCTGTCGGTCATGACGGCGGGGCAGTACTCGTCGCCGACCTTCTGGCCTGCCGTCGGGGTCCCGCTCGGCGCGATGCTGATCTCGCCGAAGACCCGGTGGCCGGCGATCCTCATCGCCGTCGCCATCGCCGAGACGATCAGCAACCTGATCTTCGATGCGGACCTGCCGCCGATCATGGGATGGATGCTCGCCAACCTGCTCAACCCCCTGATCGCGGCCACGCTCATCCGTCGGGCGCATCCCCGTTTCGACCTGCGATCACCGTCGCAGCTGGCCTCTTTCGTGCTGTTCGCCGGGGTGGTCGGACCGCTCGTCAGCGGGCTGGTCGGCACGGCGACGAGTGTGTGGTGGTGGGGGTCGGAGTGGTCGCGGTTGGGCGGATGGTGGGTCGGTGACGCACTCGGGGGTCTGGTCATCGCGCCGTTGTTCCTCGCGTTCCGAGCGCCACCGCTCCGGCGCTCGTGGACCGAGATCGCGATCAGTGGGGGCCTGCTCGTGGCCGCGGTCGTGCTCGTGTTCCAGAACTGGGGCTCGGGGTTCGACATCGCGGTCACCTACCTCGTGTTGCCCCCGCTGGTGTGGGCCGCGCTTCGTTTCGGGTTGCGTGGGGCGGCCGTCGGCGCGGCGCTGCTCGGCATGGTCGGGGGGTGGTCGACACCGATCGGGTACGGACCGTTCGTGGTCACCGCCGACTACAACGCCATCGTGCTCTTCCAGCTCTACCTCGGTGTGATGACCGTCGCGGCACTGTTGATCGCCGTGCTGGTGGCCGACCTGACAGAACGCGAGGAGGTCCAGCGCGAAAGCGAACGGCGACAACGGCAGCAGGCGGCGTTGGCGCAGCTCGGTCAGCATTCGTTGCTGGCGTCGCGCCCCAAGGACGTGCTCGGCCGGCTGGACGATGCGCTACGAGCCATCGCGGAACGTGCGGGTGAGGCGATCGGGCGGTCTGCGAGCCCGGATGCGCCCGGGGAGCCCGTCCTGGATCCCTGGGAGCCGCTCCATGGACATCGCGACCTGCTGGATGCGCAGGGATTCGTGGACAGACATCCGATCGAGCCCGAGGCGACCGCGCTGGCGGCCTCGGCGTCGACGATCGCCGCCAACGCCCTCGACCGGCTCGACCAGGAGGAACGGCTACGCGACCGGGCCGACGAACTGGAGCGCCTCAACGACCAACTCGCGCGCGCGATCGCCTTCCGGGAGGAACTGGTCGGGATGATCAGTCATGAACTGCGGAACCCGCTGACCCCGATCCTCGGGTTCACCGAGGTGCTGCGTCGGTCGGCTCCCGGGGATGGCTCGGACCCGGAAGTGGCGTTGGACGCGATCGAGCGGAACGCGCGCAGGATCCTGGCTCTCATCGACGAGTTGCTGGTCTCGGCTCGGGCGACCGACGGCGAACCGGCGGTCCGGCCGGTCCCGACGGAGGTGGCCGAGACCCTGCGACGGGTGCTCGCCTTCGGCTTCACGCGGGTGGAGGTCCTCGCCGATGAGGAGCAGGACGGAACGCTGCTGGCCCTGGTCGATCCGGCCCACCTGGGCCAATGCGTGCTCGACCTGGTCAGGGACGCGGACCGCCACGGCCCGTCACCGGTGGTGGTCCGGCTCAGCGCCGACGGCCCGGACCACGTGATGATCGAGGTCAGCGACGGAAGCGAGGGCCTGCCCGCCGAACTCACCCTCGGCGCGACCGGATCGGCGGCACCGTCGCCGAGGCGAGGGGACGGTTGGCACGGCACGGATCCGAGCCGTTCGATGGTGGAGCGACTGGTGGTGGCCAACGACGGGACCCTGAGCTATCGGCCTCCCGAGGTGTCCGCGCCGAGCGCATCCGTACTGCGCTTCCCCCGTGCCCGGCGGTCCTGACCCCGGGTACGCCGGTCGCGCATGCACGTCGCGCCGCCGACCCGGTGCGCCGCCCCGCAGGGGGCCGGCCGACCGACATTCCGGGTTCCGCCACGGGACGTCGGATCGAGCCCTCAGGGTGTCGCCCCAGGACCGATCGGGACCCGACTTGGCTGGGTGACCGTCGTGGCGCGCGAAGCTCGTCCCGCCTGGCCCCTTCCCGCTGTGGTCGTCGTGGTCCACCTCGGCATGGCGCAGGATCCGGGCTGCTCACGTCCTGGGTCCTCGGTGAGGGGCATGCTCGGGGACTGATCGATCGCGATCGGCCACGGGCTGCGACATCGACCTCCCGAGGGCGCCTCACCGAACGGTTCCGTGCTCCGTTTCCCCGCGGCTCGCGCTGCTGAGGTCTCGGTGATCGTGACGGGTCATCGGTCGTGCCCGGTCAGCAGGCTCCGACGGGGCTTCAGAGACAGTCGTCGATGTCGGCCGAACTCGTCAGCAGGTAGCGCATCACCTCCGGTGGCGTGAGCGAGACGGTCACCCGCTGCTCGGCCGCGTCGTCGGCGACGGTGCGTTCGACGGCACAGGCGAAGGTCTCCACCGACACCGGTTCGCCCTCGACCTCGTAGTCGGCGTCGTCGGTGTAGTCGAACGCCACGAACGCACCCAGCTTGGCGGCGAGCGGCAGCAGTTGCACCTCGAGCACCTGCTCCTCCGGGTCGATGGCGATGGCCTCGCCGAAGAAGTCGCTGCCGGCCGGCTCGCGGTCGGCCTGCTGCTCCTCGCGCCACGTCACGGTGACGGCCCTGGCTGACGGGTCCTCCGTGGGGTCCACCGCCGGTTCGTCGCCGTCCTCCTCCGCCTCCTGGGCGTTCTCTCGGGTGCCCTCCCGGGTGCAGAGCGACCCGGCATCGTTCGTCGCGTCGGTTCCGGTCGCCGCCCCGGCGTGATCGTGGTCCTCGGGGTCGAGGACACACGCCACGACCACGTCGGTGTCGCCGTCCCGGGCGCCGGCGTTGTAGCTGAACAGCACCTCGCCGTCGGCTTCGGTCTCCCGGTCCACGGCCAGCACGGGCGTGTCGTCGCGATGCACCTCGAAACGCACCGGGACACCGGACTCGCCGTCGCCGGAAGCGTCCGTGACGGTGCCTTCGATGCGGTGGTTGAGGTTCGCGGGCGCCTCCTCGACCCAGGCGCTCAACTCGACGGCGGGTAGGGCGGCCGGGTCGTCACGTGGCGGATCCTCGGGTGGCGGGGCGTCGGTGGGCGAGCCGGTCGGAGGGGTCCACCGCAGCCCGTCGGCAGGACCGTCGTCGTGCTGGCCGCCCCACACGATCAGCTCCGCTCCGGTCCATGCCATGGCATGGTGGGTCCGGTACCCGCCCGGGGGGTCCTCCCGCGGCAGCCAGAGGTCCTCGTCCGCCACGTAGGCGAGGAACGGGGGTGCCCGGTCGTCGGTCACGTCGCCCTCGCCAGGATCCGGCAGTCCGCCGCCGAGGACGTAGAGCACGTCGCCCGTCCACGCCGACGCCAGCGTGTCGTGGGCACCGGGCATGTCGGCGAGCGTCTCCCACGTATCCGCGTCGGGGTCGTAGGCGACGGTGGCGGTGGCGCGTTCGTCGGCCTCGGGCGCGGGGTCCTGGCCGCCGAGGACCAGCAGGCGGTCGTCGACGACCGCGGCGTGGATGCCGCTCAGCGTCGGCAGTGGCGAGTCGGGTAGTTCGCGCCATGCATCCTCTCCGGGGTCGTAAGCGGCGCCGTCGGCCAGGTAGGCGAAGCCGTCGTCCTCGGCCCGGGTGTGACCGCCGTAGACCACCAACTCCTCGGCGACCCACCCCGTGACCGCGCCGGCCCGCGGGCCGAGCGGCGAGTCGGGCAGGGTCCGCCATCCGTCGCCGTCCGGCTCGTAGGCCAGTGCATCGTCGTGGCGGTCACCGGGGCCGGGCGGGCCCTCGCCGGCGTGGCCACCCGAAACGATCAGCTCATCACCCGTCCAGGCCACCGAGGCACCACACCGGGTCTCGCCGGGGAGCTCCGGGATGGTCTCCCACGCGTCGGCCGCAGGGTCGTAGCGGGCTCCGTCGCCGTAGCAGGCGGCGAGGTGATCCGGCCCCGCCGTCCCGCCCCAGACGAGCAGTTCCTCGCCGGTCCATACCGCCTCGTGGGCCCAGCGTGGCTCGATCGGGGCCTCGGGGATGTCATGCCAACGGTCGGTGGCCGGATCGAAGGCGGCGCCGTCGGCGGTGATCTCCAGGGTGTCCTGGTCCTCGCCGCCCCAGACGACGATCAGGTCTCCGGTCCAGGTCGCCGAATGGTTGATCCGCGTGGCGATGGGCGCCTCCGGCAGTTGCGCCCACGTGCCCTCCGTGGCCCGCCCGTCGCCCGAGGCGTCGCCAGGGTCGTCACCGTTGGGGGTACCGTCCGGGTCGTCGCCGTTGGCAGGGTCCCCGTTTGCGGGCCGGTCGTCCGGTGGGGGTGCCGCCTCGTCGGGCGTCGTGGTCTCGCACCCGGCGACCAACAGGGCGGTGGTCGCTGCCGCCAGCGCGAGCCGTCGCGGCCACATGGCCATCGCGGGCCTACCTCCGATCGTGATGCCCGACGACCGTACGAGCTCACCGGTAGCCCCGCCCATGGGCGACGTCCGGACGTCCACGGACGGTGCCCGACACCGTCAAGCGTGCTCGCGGTCCACGACCTCGGTCGGGCTGCGGTGGCGGCGCGCGATCGTCTCCCACGCCATCAGCGTGGCGACGATCATCGCGAATCCGAAGCCGAAGTCCTCGATCGGCGAGTCGAAGAAGATGCGCACACCGCTGAACGAGGCCTCGTCGTAGATCACGATCGGCGCGGTCAGCTTCGTCAGCCACCCGTCGACCAGGATCTGGAACCCCCACACGATGCTCAGGGTGATCCAGAAGCTCACGGTGGCCAGCAGCCGGGTGCGCACGAGTGCCACATCGAGCACGACCACCACGACGACCGCGGTGAGCGTCAGCACGGTGTACTCAGGCATCGCCGCGCTCCCGTGCCAGTCGACCGGTCGGCCACAGCAGCGCACCCAGCCGCTTCACGGCCTGGTGGGTCAGGAGCGTGCAGATCGGTATCACGACGAAGAACAGCAGCTCCTCGAGGGGCATCGCGCCAGGCAGATACCAGCCCAGGGTGAATCGGTCCGAGAAGCTCCAGTGACCCCGAGCGATGCCCACCAGGTCCCAGAGGACGAACGGGGTCATCGCCACGGCGAGCGTGATGAGCAATCGCCGGGGTCTACGGTAGACGCGGGCCCCGAGCACGAGTTCCAGTGGCAGCGTCACGGCGAGGCACGCCACGAGCAGCAACAGGTAGTGGTAGCGGTCCATGGTCGTGGCCCTACGCGGGACGGGCGGTGCGAGGAGTGCCGCCTCGGACGAGTTCGCGGCCGACCACCCACAGCTTGGTCGCGGTGGGCACCCGGGCACGGCCAGCGAACACGTCATGGTCCTGGCCCTCGATGCGTTCCAGGATGCCGCTGTAGAGGATGCGGGCCGCACGGATCACGTTGGCCGACCGCGGTGGAAGCTCCGCGATGGCCAGGTCCGCCTCGTGGTACAGCCCCCGGATGCGGGCGATCTGGAAAGCACTCAGTGCCCGCCATGCGGCGTCCGCCTGGCGTTGCCACGGGTCGGCGCCGAACCGCGCGAGATCCTCCTGAGGGAGGTAGATCCGGCCACGGTCGAGGTCCTCGTCGACGTCCCGGAGGAAGTTGGTGAGCTGGAAGGCGATACCCAGGGTCCGGGCACCGGCTCGGACCGCATCCGGATCGGTCGGTCGCAGCACGGCGAGCATCATCTCTCCGATGACCGCTGCGGATCCGTCCATGTAGGCGTGCAGGTCGTCGAAGGTCTCGTAACGGGTCACCGACAGATCCATGCGCATCGCGTCGAAGAACCGGTCGAACAGTTCCCCGTCGAGCCCCAGGTGACGGACGGTGCGTACCACGGCCATCAACACCGGGTGCTCGCTGGCGCCCGCGGCGAGGTCGAGGGTGAAGCGGTGATGGAGCGCATCCAGACGTTCGGCCCGCTCCTGCGGCGATCCGAGCCCGGGAGCGTCGACCAGCTCGTCGGCGTAGCGGCACAGCCCGTAGAGGGCATGCACGTGCGGCTGATCCGCCCGTGGCAGGGCCCGCGTCGCCCAGTAGTAGGTGGTCCCGTGACGGGCGTGCAGTCGCTTGCAGATCGCATCGCTGGCTGCCATCGCCGCCGGATCGCCGACGGTCACGAGGCGTGGCCACGTGCGTGTCTGCGCCTGGGCGACGGGCTCAGGCGCGCGCAAGGAGCTGCTCCGCGTGATCGGCCGCCAGCCGGCCGGAGATGAGCACCATCGGGATCCCGACCCCGGGGCGGGTCCCGGATCCGACGAACACCACGCCCGGTAGACGCCGGTCGGTCAGGTGGGGGCGGAACGGGCCGCTCTGGGTGAACCGGTGGTCGAGTGCGAACGGGGTACCTGCCGCCATCCCCTGGTCCCGCCAACCGATCGGGGTCGTGGTGCGCATCACGACCGGATCACCGCCGAGATGCCCGACCTCACGTGCCCAGGTGAGCATCCGGTCGGTCAGTCGGGGCTCGAGGTCCTGCCAGTCGAGGTCCGCGCTCAGGTTGGGCACCGGTTCGAGGATGTGGAGGGCGTCGTGGCCGGCCGGCGCCAGGTCGGGATCGGTGACCGACGGGGCCGTGACGAACCGCGCGGGATCGGACATCGGCCGGCCCCGCACCGTGAGGTCGTCGAACGTCGACTCCCACGCCTCACCGAAGTGCACGGTGTGGTGGGCGCCGGGGGCA
>PWLR01000123.1 GCA_003558435.1 Nitriliruptoraceae bacterium
CTCACCGTCGGCGTTCTTCAGGTGGCCACCCTCACCGCGGACGGCCTCGGTCACCAGTTGCCCGGCCCACTCCTCGGGGTGGGTCATCCCGGTCGGGTGGAACTGCACGAGTTCCAGATCCGCGAGCGGTACCCCCGCGGCCAGGGCCAGGTACATCGCGTCGCCGTTGTTCTCGTCGCGACGCGACGACGACCGCCGCCACAACCGCGTGTGCCCACCACCGCAGAGCACCACGGCATCGGCGAGCTGGACGGTGCGCTCACCGGAGTGCAGGTCGAAGGTCACCGCTCCGAAACAGTTGCCGTCGTGGACGAGCAGCTTGCTGACGTAGGTGTTCTCGATGATCGGGATGTCGCGCTTCAGGACCTGGTCGTGCAGCGTCTCGATCATCGCCCGACCGGTCCAGTCACCGGCGTAGCAGGTCCGGCGATAGCGATGGGCACCGAAGTAGCGCTGGTCGATGTCGCCGCCCTCGGTCCGAGCGAAGGCCATACCCCAGGCGTCGAGCTCGCGGATCCGGTCCGGGGCCTCGTTGACCAGGATCTCGATCTTCCGGGCGTCGGCCAGGAAGTAGCCCTCCTGCCAGGTGTCGGCGAAGTGCCAGCGTGGGCTGTCGTCGGGATCGACGGTGCCGAGCGCGGCGTTGATGCCACCCGCGGCGAGGACGGTGTGGGCATCGGTACGCAGGCGTTTGCCGACGATCGTGACCTCGCTGCCGGCGTCGTGGGCCGAGATCGCCGCCCGCAGACCAGCACCGCCGGAGCCGATGACGAGCACGTTGGACACGGTGGTGCGGTGGTCACGGGTCACGCTGGCTCCGTTGTTCCGGGGGTATCGCCGGTTCGGAACCAGCGTCGCGCGCGTCCGTGATCGCATCACGTCCGGTCGGTCAGGTGGTCCGGACCCGAGGTGGCATCGGGTCAGCCCGCTGGTTCCGAGACCTCCGGAAGCGCCCCACTGACCGCCACGCCGGCGTAGCCGAGGATCGCCAGCACGAGCAGGGCGGCCTCGACCCCCAACACGGCCACCGCGGAGGTCAGGACCCCGGTCACCAGCAGCAGGATGCCCATGGCGGTGTTGGAGACCGCGACGTAGTCGGTGCGCTTGTTGCCCTCGGCGAGATCGACCACGTAGGTCTTGCGGCCCAGTCGGGCGCCGGTGTGGGCCAGGGCGAGCAGCAGGTAGGTGGCGGGGTACAGCAGCGGCAGGGCGCGCAGGTCGTCGATCAGCAGCAGCGCGAGGAACACCATCACGATGGTCGACGCCGCGCCCGAGGCGATCATCATGGTGCGACGGCTCGAGCGGTCCGCGAACCGGCCCCAGAAGCGCCCGCCCAGCAACGATGCGACACCACTGGAGATCACGAACGCGCCCAGCCCGCCGAGCCCGGACTCGCCTTGCCGACTGGCCAGGGTGACGACGAACGGTGGCGTCAACGCCGACACGAGCAGCAGTGTCCGTGCGATGACGAACCGACGGAACGGGGCGTCGTCGCGGAGCAGGCGTACCGCTCCACCGATCGGCGCACCGTCGCCGGGGTCGGTTTCCCCCGGGGCCTCGGTCACCGTGGCGTAGGTGATCACGGCCAGGACCCAGGCGACCGCCGCCCCGACCAGCAACCAGGCGAAGGTCTCGGGTGGGGTGTCCTCGCCGCCGACCGCCCGGAGCCCCAACCCCACCGTGATGGCGGCCACCCCCGCGCCGACCGTCGCGTAGCCGTTGATCTGGCCGCGCGCGCCCTTCGGCACGGTGCGTCCCAGCACGTCCTTGGATGCGATCGACGACAGCGACCGCGCGAACGCGAAGGCGGTCAGCGCGAGCAGGATCCCGATGCCCGCAGCCGTGCCCGTCAGGGTCGCGGCGACGGCAGCCATCGCGAGCACGGCCAACGCCTGGAGCCCGCCCCCGGCCACCCACACCCACTTGCGAACGGCCAGACGGCGGACCACCGGTACGAGGAGCACCTGCGGCAACATCGATCCCGACTCGCGGATCGGGACCAGCAGTCCGGTGAACGCCGCCGGTGCGCCGACGGCGACCAGCAACCAGGCCAGCACGGTCTTGGCGTCGACGACGAGGTCGCCGGCCTTCTGCAGGGTCAGCGCGACGATCTGCTTCGCCGCGTTGCCCGGGACCGCCTCGGCGACCTCATCGGGCAGTTCGCCGTAGCCGTGGTCCTCGTCGTCGAGCAGCGCCTCGTAGGCGCGCACCAGAGCTGTGGGCTTCGACGCGCGGTCGCGCGAGCCGGCGTCGTCGCCAGTCACGGGGTGGCGAGGTCCGGGGGGAAGCCCCCGGTGGCGATCGGGCCCCAATCCTCGATGGTGAGACGGATGAGGCACTTGCCCTGCTCGATCATCGCTCGGCGGTACTCGTCCCAATCGTCGTGCTCGCCGGCGATGGAACGGAAGTACCCGACGAGTGGTTCGACCGCTTCGGGCAGGTCGATGACCTCGGCCGTGCCATCGAGCTGCACCCAGGCATCGTTCCAGTCGTCGGAGAGCACCAACGCGGATGCCCGCGGATCGCGGCGCAGGTTGTGCACCTTGGCCCGGGCCGGGTAGGTCGCGATCACGAGCCGACCGTCGTCGAGACCGGCGGCGACCGGGGAGAGCTGCGGTCGGCCGTCGCGGCGGCGGGTCACCAGCACCACGTGGTGCCTCGGCGCGACGAACGACCGCAGCTCGTCGCGGTCGACGTGGTCGGTGGTGGCGATGGATCGGCTCATGCCATCAGGTTACGGCCCGTCGACGACCCTCGGTGCCCGGTCGATCATCGGGCCACCCCGAGGCCGGGTGGGATGCGTCGATCGCCCTCCCGGCGCGAGCCCAGTGTCCCGACGACCGTCGCGCCCGGTTGGTCGAAGGCGACCGTCATGTCCTGGAAGTGCCGGTGGTCGAAGTCCTCACGCGAACAGGGCCGGCCGTACAGGTAGCCCTGGGCGTAGCCGCAGCCCATGGCCCGCAACCGTTCCCGCTGCTCGTCGGTCTCCACCCCCTCGGCCACCACGTCCAGACCCATCCCCACGGCCAGGCTGACGATCGAACTGACCAGATCGTGGGCCGCGAGGTCCGCGGTGAGGTCGCGCACGAAGCTGCGGTCGATCTTCACGATGTCCACGGGCAGTCGACGCAGATAGGCCAGTGAGCTGTAGCCCGTGCCGAAGTCATCGACGGCGAACCGGACACCCGACTCACGGAGCCGGTGCATGATGCGCAGGGTCTGGTCGGGATCCTCGAGCATGACGTTCTCGGTCACCTCCAGCACCAGCCGATCGGCCGGTACGTCGTGGCGTTCGAGTGCCGCCTGCACGCGCTCCAGGAAGGAGGGGTCGCGCAGCTGCCGGGGCGAGACGTTGACCCCCATGCGGAGCACGGCCCCGGGAACCCGGTCGATCCACGCCCGTGCGGCGTCGAGTGCGCCCGCGAGGACCTGGTCCCCGAGCGGGAGGATGAGACCGTTCTGCTCGGCCATGGCGATGAAGTCATCCGGTGGGATGGTCCCTCGGGTCGGGTGGTTCCAACGGGCCAGCGCCTCGGCGCCGACCAACCGTCCACCGTCCAGCTCGTGGATCGGCTGGAACGCCAGGTGGATCGCGTGGTCGTCGACCGCGTTCGCCAGATCGGCCCCGAGTTCGAGCCGGGTCTGGGCGGCGACGGTCATCGCGGTCCGGTGCAGTGACCAGCGCTGCTTGCCACAGGCCTTGGCTTCGTAGAGCGCGACATCGGCATCGCGAAGCATCTCGTCCGCGCTCCGAGTGCCGGTGTCCACGGCGATGCCGATCGAGACCCCGATGCGAAGCTCACGGTCGTCCACGACGATCGGGGCCTCGGTGGCGGCCAGCAGCCGCTGCGCGGTGAACACCGCATCGCGGGTGGAGCCGAGTCCCTCGCACAACACGGCGAACTCGTCCCCCCCGATACGCGCCACGGTGTCGGTGGCCCGGAGTACGCCCGCGAACCGCGAGGCGATCTCGCTGAGCAGTTGGTCCCCGGCCGGGTGACCGAGCGTGTCGTTGACGTCCTTGAAGTCGTCGAGGTCGCAGACGAGCACCGCGACCCGGCGATCGGACCGGTGCGCCCGCGCCAGACCCTGGATCAACCGGTCCTGGAACAGCACCCGGTTGGGGAGTCCGGTCAACGCGTCGTGGAAGGCGAGCCGCCGCAGTTCGGCTTCCAGTTCGCAGCGTTCCGTGGTGTCGTGCAGGGTCAGGACCACACCGGCGACATCCGGGTCGTCCAGCAGGTCGACGGCGACGAGTTCCGTGTGGACCTCACGATCGGCTCGGTCGACGAAGCGTGCCCGGATCCTCACCGCCCGGCCACGGTCGTCGGCGAGGCGCTCCAGCAGCGCCCCGACGGTGGCGTCACGCTCGTCGGGGTGGATCTGGTCGGCGAGCTCGTCCCGTGACCACCCGGTCGGGTCGGTGCCGAACATGGCCACCGCCGATGGGCTGGCGTAGTCGACGTGACCACTGGCGCCGACCACGAGCAACACGTCGGCGGTGTGCCGCACCAGTGCCTCCAACCGCCGCCGGTGGGAGGTGTGCTGGCTGGCCACCTCGAAGGCTCGGACACGTCCCAGTTCCCGCAGTAGCCCCCAGACCCGGATGGTGATCATCCCGAGGACCACCGCGATGACCGCGGCGATCACCACGTCACCGGATGTCTCGGCGCGGAACAGCATCAACCCGGGCAGCGCCAGAGCGGCGACCGCATCCGCCGCGACCCGGCGGAAGGGGGAGCGGCGCCGCTCGTCGACGTTCTCGCGGGTGAGCTCCAGCGCGCCCGGATGCACCGCCGCCAGCGCGATCAGCCCGGTGGCCACGATCCAGCCGATGGTCAGGGGGCCTTCCGGGCGGTAGCGATCGAGACCGGCGAGCACCCCCATCCCCACCGAGGTGCCGATCAACACGACCATCCCGGCGATCACGGCCAGGGAGGCGGGCCCGTGCCGGACCGTGGACGAGGTCAGCCGCCACGTGGCGACCAGCAGGGCGACCATCAGCAGTGGGTGCGTGACGAGGATGGTTCGCGACAGGGCGTCCACCGCCAGGGGGCCCTCGAGCAACGGCAACACGATCAGCACCGCGGTGCACACGCCCAGGCTCGCGCCGACCACCAGAGCATCGAGCACCGCCCCCGGGTCCGGCCTGCGGCGGAGCCGAACGAAGCCGACGAGTCCGGCGATGGTGGCCACCAGGCCGAGCTGGAAGGGTACGTGGGCGGGTCCGGGCCACGGATGTGCGCTCCCGGTCAGGGTCGGCCACAAGACGATCAGCAGGTCACTCGCCGCGAAGGCGCCGAAGGCGATCGTGAAGGCGACCCACGGCAGGCGTTGCCCACGGGCACTCGCGCGCGCGCGATGACCGAGCACGACGGTCACGACCCCGATGGCGGCCATCGGTAGGACGGCTCGGGCCAGCGTGCGGTCCGGGAGCAGGAGGTAGGCGATGACGACCGATGCGGTGACCAGGCCGACGGACCGCACGGGTGCATGGACCCGTCCGGACGGCGGTCGGAGCGCAGCGGTGGACACCCCACCCTCATCGGCAGCAGCCGGCAGCGACCACACCCCCAACCTGCGCGCTCGCCGACGCCTCCGCCCGCAGGCCGGTGCGCGCACGCGCCGCTGCGCGCGTGCGCGCTACCGTTCCACCGTGAGCGAGCGACCCATCCTCCAGCGTTCGGTCAACACCGAACGGGCCCTGTCCCAACCCCGTCCGCGGCTACGGGGCACCTCGCACCTGCTCGCCGCGCTGGTCCTGATCCCGGTCGCCGTGGGCTGGATCGCGAACGCGCCACCGGGACGCGCCCGGTGGGCCGTGGCCGCCTTCACCCTGGGCATGCTGGCGATGTTCACCCTCAGTGCGCTGCTGCATCTGCGCCGATGGGACGCCACCACCTACGAGCGACTGTTCCGGCTCGATCACAGCGGGATCTACCTGGCGATCGGTGGCACCGGCGTCGCCCTGGGCCTGGTCGGCCTGGAAGGCTGGCCCGCGCGCCTACTGCTCGGTGGGTCGATCGTGGGTGTCGTGGTCGGCATCGCGGTCGAGTGGTTGCCGTTCGCGCCACCGAAAGGGTTCAACAACGCCGTCTACCTCACCCTGGGCTGGATCCCCGTGGCGCTCCTACCGTGGTTGTGGATGTCCTCCGGACCGCTGACCGTGGGGCTGTTGCTCCTCGGTGGCGTGCTGTACACCTCGGGCGCCGCGGTGGTCGGGCTCCGTCGTCCCGATCCCTCCCCGTCCTGGTTCGGGTACCACGAGGTGTTCCACGTGTTGGTCATCGCCGCGGTGATCGTGCACGGGGTGATGATCGCCAGGCTCCTGCCGGACAGCTGATCGGTCACCGCGTGGTATCGGTCCGTGCCGCACGACGCCTCGAACATCGAGGTGCCCATCCCCACGAGAGTCGCCCGTGACCACCCTCCCCATGAGCCCGACGCTCACGACCTCGACCGGCGTCCCGCCGGCCCTGGAACTGCGTGGTCTGCGCAAGATCTATCCGGGTACCCCGGAGGTCCGTGCCGTCGACGGCATCGACCTGACCGTGGCTCCCGGGGAGATGTTCGGGTTGCTGGGCCCGAACGGGGCCGGCAAATCGACCACGGTCGGCATGTGCACCACCCGGATCCGTCCGAGTGACGGCCGGGCGATGGTGACCGGATTGGACGTCGTGGCCGACGCCGCACGCGTCAAGCGACGCATCGGGGTGGTGACCCAGACCAACACCCTGGACCGCTCGTTGACGTTGCGCGAGAACCTCCGCTACCACTGCCGCTACTTCGGCTGGTCGATCGGTGACTCGCGTCAGCGAGCCGACGAACTCCTCGAGCGTTTCCGGTTGCTCGACCGGGCGGATGCGTTCCCGGACCAGATCTCGGGGGGGATGGCCCAGCGACTGCAGGTCGCCCGCGCCATCGCCCACGGTCCCGAAGTGCTCTTCCTCGACGAGCCCACCGCAGGTCTCGACCCCCAGAGCCGCATCGCGTTGTGGGAACTGGTCGGGGACCTGCGCAGCGACGGTCTGACCGTCGTGCTGACCACGCACTACATGGAAGAGGCGGATCAGCTCTGTGACCGCGTGGCGATCGTCGACCACGGCGAGGTGCTGGTCTGTGACACGCCCGAACGGCTCAAGGAGCTGCACGGGGCCGCTGTAGCCGTGGAGCTGACCCTGGAGTCACCTCCAGACGAACGCCTGGTGGCGCGGCTCGCGGAACTCCCCGACGTGGTCGGGGTCGAACGCACCGCCGGTGGTCTGCGTGTCCTGGCCGACGAGCACGAGGGGTTGGTCGCGCGGGTCGTGGTCGCGGTCGGGGATGCCGGTCTGCGTGACCTGTCCGTACAGGGTTCCACGCTCGAGGCGGTCTTCATCAACCTCACCGGGAGGGATCTGCGTGAGTGAAGCGACGATGGGTACCCGGCTCGCGTCACGTCCGGACGAGCCCGGCGCCCTCAAGGCGACCCTCCAGGCGATCGCCGGGCTGATGGCCCGTGACGTGCGGGTCCTCCGCCGCGAGTTGGCGTCGTTCCTGACCCGCACCGTGGCCCAGCCGTTGCTGTTCGTGTTCGTGTTCGCGTTCGTGTTCCCACGGATCGGTCAGGACATCGGTGGGGCCGCGGGAGCTGGCGACTTCGCGACCATCCTGGTCCCGGGCCTGGTCGCGGTCGCGATCATCTTCCAGGGGATCATCGCGGTCGCCCTGCCCTTGAGCAACGAGTTCGGCGGCACCAAGGAGATCGAGGACCGCATCATGGCGCCCGTGCGCGTCGAGGTGATCGCCATCGAGAAGATCCTGTTCGGCGCGGCCCAGAGCGTGCTCGCGGGCCTCGTCGTGCTGCCCATGGTCGTGCTCGTGCCGGCGACACCGGTCGCGCTGCAGGTCACGAGCTGGACCTTGCTCGGCGCGGTGGCGGTGCTCTCGGCGCTGCTGTCGGGAGCGCTCGGACTGGCGCTCGGTACCTACGTCAGCCCCCGCCAGATCGGGTTGATGTTCTCCGTGGTGGTGCTGCCCCTGACCTTCCTCGGCGCGGTGTACTACCCCTGGGCGGCGCTCGACACCATCCCGTGGCTGCAGATCGGCGTGCTCGCGAACCCGCTCGTCTACGTCAGCGAGGGGCTGCGCGCCTCGCTCACCCCGTCCATCGACACGATGCCAGCGGTGGCCTATCTCGGTGCTCTGGTCGTGTCGCTGGCGCTGCTGACCCTGTTGGGGCTGCGAGGATTCGTCCGTCGGACGGTGGGCTGACCCAGGCACGCTCGCGGCGCAGCAGCCAGGCCGAGATCGCCCACGAGGCGAGCGCCCAGACCGCGACGGCGAACACCAGGTCCAGGGCGATCCCCGAGGTCGACGACGGAACGGTCGCGCTCGTGGCCAGCGATGCGTCGACCGGCGCCATGAGTGGTGAGAGTGGTGAGAGTGGTGAGAGTGGTGAGAGTTGCGTCAGGTCGGTCAGGTCGGTCATGTCGGTCGGTCCCATCCGGTCGATGCCACGGACGCTACGGCGGGGGTGTGACAGCCATGACGGAACGTCGGCTCTCGCCGCGGGGTTCGCCGGGGGGTCGGTTCAGCACACCGGGCAGGACGAGCTCAATCGAGGCAGCGCCCGCTGTCACCGGTCGCGCGAGGTGCGGCGATCAGGTCCTCGACCTCGGTGAGATCGAGCGCGTAGGCGCTCGAGTCCCGGTCCGGACTGATCGCGAAGACGATGCCCCCGACCCGACCCTGATCGTCGAGCACCGGTGAGCCGGAGTCGCCCTGCCGCAACCGGGCCGAGAGGAACAGCACCTCGCGTTCCGTGGTCTGCTCGTCGTAGATGTCCCGGCCGCTGGCGGTACGACGGTCATCGATGCGCAGCGGGGCGACCCTCGGCGTGGCCTGGCCCCCGGGATAGCCGATCGAGACGCCCTCGGCACCCAGCGCGATCTCGGCGAGGGGCAGCGGCTCCTGGCCGAGGCCCTCCGCAGCGAGCAGCGCGAGGTCCCGACCCGGATCGAACCGCACGACCGTGGCAGGGACCCGCTCCCCGTCGGGGCGCTGCAGGTGGACCTGGTCGGCGCCGGCCACGACATGGGCGTTGGTCACCACCAGGCCGGGTTGGACGGTGACTCCCGAACCGTCGTACCGGCGACCGCAACCGCGAGACTCGACATGCACCGTCGATGCCGTGGCCCGGGCCACCACCGCCTGGTCGACGGCGATGTCGCCGGGGGGAGGCCCGGTCTCTTCGGTGGTGCGACGCAGATCGTCCCACACCTCCGGGAAGCGGCTGGAGTCGAGCAGCGTGCGCAGGTTCTGGGCGGCGGCCGGGGGTGGTGGTCCCACCTCGTCGACGAACCCGAGCGCACGGGACGACGCGACCTGCTCGGACCAGGCGCCCGGCACGTTGCTGGCCGACGGCAGCAGGAACCACACCAACGCCACCACCATCGCGGCGCCTGCCACGCCCCCGAGGACCCGATCGATCCGTGACAGGGGTGAGGATCCGAGACTGGCGCGAAGGCGTGCGCCGATGTTCTGGAGCACCGCGGTGCACACCGCGACCGTGACCGCCAACACGGTGATCCCGGCCAGGAACCGGAGGTCGGCGCGTTCGGCCTCCAGAACGCTCAGCACGAGTGGCACCGTGAAGGAGGCGGCGACGGCCCCCGCGGCCAGACCGACCCAGGTCAGTGCGCGCGCGACGAAACCCACCCGTAGGCCGCCGGAGACGGCGACCAGGAGCACCAGTGCGAGACCCACATCGAGAGCGTTCACGTGACGACGGTACGGCACGCGGTGCCCGGCACGGACGCCAGGGGCGGCCGGACCAACACGTCGAAGGGCACCCGGAAAGGGTGCCCTTCGACGGTGGACCTCGTCGTCGACTCGCAGCGGGCGAGCCGCGCTGTCGGGCTCAGTTGCCCATCGCGCGGCGTGCTGCGGCGCGGTCGAGGTACTCGGTCAAGCGGGTGTGGAGCTTCGCCGCCGTGAGTTCGGCTTGAGGGTGGTGACCCTCCTGGCGTGCGATCCACAGGGGCCGCAGGTCGCCGCCCCAGGTCGATGATTCATCGAGGTCGATGGTCCAGCCGGGGAACTCGGCCTCCAGCCAGTCGATGGTCGCGCGGGTCGTCGTGGACCGGGTGGCCGGCGCACGATCGGTGGGGTGCGTCGTCTCGGACACGGTCGCCTCCAGCGGGTGGTGGGGTCGTCGGAAGGTCGTCGGAAAGCTGATCGGAGATCTGGCGGTCGCCCGAGGGCGTCGAGCGGTGTCGGGGTCGTGTGGGGTTCGGGGGCGACCGCTCGGTGGTTCGTCCCTACCCTGCCGGCAGGATCGTTCTGCCGGGGGTGTGGCGGGCCGTCGCACCCATCGTGTCCATAGAACGGTCGAGGGCCCGTGCATCTTCCGTCCGGTCGGCCAGTGTGCGCCCCGCGCGAAACCCGTGCAAGGACTCCCCACCCGGGGACCCGGACGG
Source organism: Nitriliruptoraceae bacterium (assembly GCA_003558435.1). GTDB lineage: Bacteria > Actinomycetota > Nitriliruptoria > Nitriliruptorales > Nitriliruptoraceae > PWLR01. Next base: position 10,461 of record PWLR01000123.1, read on the forward strand.
GATGGTGCCGCGCATCGAACGGATACGTTGCTCTGCTCGATGCGCGTCTCGGTGCTCCGAACGCTCCGTGATCGCGGCGGCGCGGACGATCCCGGTGACCGCCCCGAGCGCTCGAGTACACGTCCACGATCGATACGAGGCCCCATCGTCGGGCCGTCCACGGCAGGAGGCGGGGTGACCCGTTCGCAGCTGACCTTCGTTCCAAGCACCCTGGTCCCAGCCGGCGGCATGTTCGCGCTGTGGTCCCTCGATCCCGAGGCCGATGACGACGCGCTCGCCGTCGCGGCCGTCGAACTCGGCCTGCCTGCCGGCGAGCCGGGCGCACTCTCGACCGTGGAGGTCGTGGACGGCGGTGTGAGGCCGATCGAGAAGGCCGCGCGCCTGGTGCCCGTACTGCTCGGCGTGCGCCGGCTCGCGGCCATGGCGCCGGGTTCGGACTGGCCGGCCTGGGCACGACCGGCACCCTCGGTCCTGGCCTGGAGTGTGGCGGCCAAGCTCGCCCTCGACCTCGTGTCGGCCGGCCGACTGCTCCCCGACTTCCATCCGACCGACACCCCCCGCGAGGGCCGTGCGTCCTGGCGGGTCGTCGCCCCGGCGGACCCCCGGCCGGGCCACCTCGCCGCGGGGATGCCGGTGGCCGCCCACGCGCTCAGGGAGCCATCCGGTGAGCTGTGGACGGCGGCGCCGCTGGTCCACGCGTTCTTCGACGCGGTCGCCGATGCCTGCGTCCGCGAGGGTCGTCGCCCGGAACTCGACCCGCGCCGGCGGGGACCGCGCCGTCCGTGGCAGGAGATGTGGGTCGACGCGCTCGGTGGCAGCGACCCGACGGTCGCCCACCTGCGCATCCCGGCCGAGGACGTCACCTCCGACATCGAGGACTGGGCCGCCCCGCTCGTCGGACGTGATCGACGAGCCGCCGCCAAGCTCGCGGTACGGCTCGAGCTACCGGAGCTCGAGGACGATGACGCCGCCGGTGACCGGTTGGCAGCCATCGACGTTCCGTGGACGCTCCGGTTCCTGTTGGAGTCCACGGTCGATGCCGGCGCACGTGTGACCGCTGATGAGGTGTGGGCGCGCGGCGGTCGCTCGATCGAACTCGGGGGACGGCGGATCGACGATGCCGAGGCGGCCCTGGTCCGGGGCCTGGCTGCCGCCGCCCGGTTGTTCCCCCCGATCGACCGGGCGTTGTCCGACACCCGTCCGGCCGGACTGTCTCTCGAGCCGGGCGAGGTCGCCTCGCTGCTCGCCGAGGGCGTCGATGCGCTGACCGCGGGTGGCATCGGTGTCGAGGTCCCACCCGAACTGCGCGACGCGGGTGAACGCAAGCTGCGTCTCCGGGTCCGGATCGGCCAGACCACCCCGACCGGACCGCGGGTCGATGGTGCCGCGCCCCTGGGGCTGTCGTCGATCACCGATCTGCACTACGAGGTCGCTCTCGGTGACGACACGATCTCCTCGGAGGAGTTCGCCCGGATCGTGGCGCTCGGCCAGCCGCTCGTGCGCTGGCGCGGGTCATGGGTCCGCATCGACCACGGCGAAGTGGACCGCATCGGGCAGCTCGCCGGGGATTCGGCGTCGCTCGAGCTGACCGAGGCGCTGGCGGCGGCGTTGTCCGGTCAGCACCACGTCGAGGACCTCGGCTGGGTCGAGACCGTCGCCGACGGGGCCGTCGGGGCGTTGATCGAGCGACTGCGGACCTCCGACGGACCGGAGGCCGCGAGGATCGTCGGCATCGAGGGCGACCTGCGCGCCTACCAGGAGCGGGGTGTTGCGTGGCTGCAGCGCCTCAGCGAGCTCGGTATGGGCGGCGTGCTGGCCGACCAGATGGGGCTCGGCAAGACGATCCAGGCGATGGCCCTGTTGACGTCCCGTTCGCAGGACAAGCCGCACCTGGTGGTGTGCCCGACCTCGGTGGTGGGCAACTGGGAGCGTGAGCTCGCGAAGTTCGCGCCAGGGATGTCGGTCATCCGTCACCACGGGCCGGAGCGGCCCGTGACCAGCCGTTCGTTCCACCCGGGCCAGGTCGCCGTGACGAGTTACGCCCTGCTGCGCCGCGACATCGGTCTGCTCGAGGACGTCGACTGGGACATCGTGGTGTTCGACGAGGCCCAGCAGATCAAGAACCCCTCGTCGAAGGGTGCTCGTGCGGCGCGGTCCCTGACCGCGCACACCCGGATCGCGATGACCGGTACGCCCATCGAGAACCGGCTGTCGGAACTGTGGTCGATCGTGGACGTCACCAACCCGGGTCTGCTCGGCAACCAACGCACCTTCGCCGAGCGGTTCGCCGTCCCCGTCGAGCGCTGGCACGATGAAGCCGCCGCCAGCCGGTTGCGTCGCCTGGTCGCGCCGTTCGTGCTGCGCCGCCGCAAGGACGATCCGGAGGTCTCGGTCGACCTGCCGCCCAAGGTCGAGGTCACGGTCGCGTGTTCACTGACCCGTGAACAGGCGGCGCTCTACCAGGCTGCGGTCGAGGACGCGTTCCGTGGCGACGGGCTCGGAACCACGGCGTTCGAGCGTCGCGGGCGCATCCTGGCCCTGCTCACCGCGCTCAAGCAGATCTGCAACCACCCGGCGCAGTACCTGCGCGACGGAGGGGCGCTCCCTGGCCGCTCCGGCAAGTTGGCCCGGTCGACGGAGATCATGTCCGAGCTGACCGACGCGAACGAACGGGCGTTGGTGTTCACCCAGTACCGCGAGATGGGGGAGCTGTTGGCCAAGCACCTCACCTCGACCCTCGGTCTGCCCGAGGTCCCGTTCCTGCACGGCGGGGTCCCGCTCGCCAAGCGCGACGAGATGGTCCGGCGTTTCCAGGAGGACGACGACGCACCACCGATCCTGCTCGTATCGCTCCGCGCCGGCGGTACGGGGCTGAACCTGACCCGCGCCAGCCACGTCCTGCACTACGACCGCTGGTGGAACCCCGCGGTCGAGGACCAGGCCACCGACCGTGCGCACCGCATCGGTCAGACCAAGGCCGTGACCGTGCACACCCTGGTCACCGCCGGCACGCTGGAGGACCGCATCGCCGAGTTGCTGGACCGCAAGCGGGCGTTGGCCGACGCGGTCGTCGGTACCGGGGAGACCTGGCTCACCGACCTCGACGACTCGGAGCTGCGCGATCTGGTCGCCCTGTCGACGACGGACCTCGCGGACGACGACGATGACGACCCGGAGCTCGAACCGGTGCCGACGCGCCCGACGCTGGTGGCCCTGCCCGGAGGCCGCCGATGAGCGTGCTCGAACCCCCTGAGCCCGGGTCGCAACCGAAGCCCCGGCCCGACCCGGCCCCCCAGAAGTCGCTGGGGGAACGCTGGCGTGCGCTGCTCGACCCGTCCGGACCGTCGGCGGCCCGGCGCGTCCAGCGCGGCCAGGCCCTGGCACGCCGGGGTTCGGTGGAACAGCTGCAGCTCGGCCCGGGTTCGGTCGCGGCGACGGTCGCGGAGGACCGCTCCAGCCCCTACCGCACCGAGCTCCGTTGGCCGGTCGCCTCGGAAGCGGCCTGGGAGCGGGCCGTCGATGCCCTGCGCACCGAGCTGCGCTTCACGGCGGCGCTGCTGGACGGGGCCGTGCCGACGGACCTGGTCGAGGCGCTCATCGGGGTCGGCATCGGGTTGGTCCCGGACTACGGCCAGCTCGAGACGTCCTGCACCTGCCAGGAGAACCACAAGGTGTGTCGTCACGTCGCGGCGCTGCACCTCGCGGCCGGGCTGCTCGTCGACCGCGACCCCGTGGTCCTGCTCCAGCTCGCGGGTCGCTCGCGTGACGAGCTGCTGCGCGAGGTCCGGCGTGGCGTGGGCGATACCGGTGCCTTCGTCGACGAGACGGTCGATCTGTCGCGGGGACTGGAGCCCGCCCACGGCGACCTGGACGCGATCGAGTTGCGACCCGCGCCCGTGGAGGATCCTGCGGCGCTGCTCCGGCACCTCGGTGACCCGCCGGGGGTCGACGACCCCGAGCCGCTGGTCCGGCTGGTGGAACGCGCAGCGTCCGCCGCGTGGCGGCTCGCCGCCGGGGACGGATCCGAGGCCGCCGACGAGGAACTGTTGCTCGCGGAACTCCGGGCGCAGCGCATGGCATCGGCCGCCTCGCTCGCCGAAGCGCTGGGCCGCGACCAGGACGCCATCACCGAGGAGCTGGACCGCCTGTTCGAGGACGGCACGATCATGCGGACCGGATCCGGCCAGCGGGCGCGCTACCGCGCCGCGTCGTCCTGACCGATCCGCTCACCGACCGTGCGCCGGCCCTCGTGAGGCCCGGCCGGGGTCGACGCCTCCAGCCAGGCGACGGGCACCTCGACGTGCCGTGATCGCAGGTACTCGCCGAGACCCTTGGCCTGCGGGTCCGGTCGGCTCGACGACGCGACGCCCTCGCCGAGCAGCCCGTGCACGACCACGTTGAGCGCCGACAGGTTCGCGAAGTGGTGCACCTCGATGGCCAAACCGTCCGCTTCGGGTAGGAGACGACGGATCGCCTCCGGTGTGCCCGCCGTCGCCACCAACCATGCCTCGTGCGCGGGATCGCGGACCCACAGCCCGATGTTGGCGTCCCCGCCCTTGTCGCCGGATCGTGCACCCACCAGCCGGCCGAGTGGCGCCAGGACCGTCGGTCGGTCGGTGGGTGCCGCCGCCCCGCCCCCGACCATCGAGGGCGACGGTGCGTCGTGACCCGCCTCCGGGCGTCCGTGCGCGACGCCGGTCTGCTCGATCGGTCGTCGGGTCCCATCCGGGAGCACGACCACCTCGGTGACCTCGGCGGCGGGCAGGAGCGCGGGCCAGTACCGGCCGAAGGGTTCGGCGTCAGCCGGGGGGGCGGTCAGGGTGAAGCCCGGATAGCTGGCGAGAGCGATGGACACGCAGGCATCGGCGAACCCGTGTCGGCCGATGGCGGCGGCGTCGTGGTGTTCGACGGTCAGTGTGAGGGTGGCGGTCGCCTCGGCATTGGTGGAGGCATCCACGTGGTCGCTGCGCACCAACTCCCAGCTCACGCGGTCGAGCGCGTCGAGGTCGATCGCCGCCGCCAGCTGGCGCCGCACGAGGTCGGCCTTCGCCTCGATGTCGAGCCCGGTCAGGACGAACGTGGCGCGGTTGCGGAACCCGCCGAGGGTGTTGATCGCGACCTTGGAGGTCTCGGGCGGTGGTTCGCCGCGGGTCGCCGAGATCTCGACCCGGTCCGCTCCGAGGTCGGTGAGGGCGATGGTCTCGAACCGCGTGGTGACGTCCGGGTTGAGGTAGCGCGGGTCCCCGATCTCGTAGAGCAGCTGGGCGGTGACGGTGCCGGTGCTCACCAGCCCGCCGGTGCCGGGGTGCTTGGTGATGACCGAGGATCCGTCGGCGCGCAGCTCGGCGATGGGGAACCCGACGTGCTCGAGTCCGGGCACCTCGTCGAAGAAGGCGTAGTTGCCACCGGTCGCCTGGGCGCCGCACTCGATCACGTGGCCGGCGACCACCGCGCCGGCGAGCGCGTGCCAGTCGTCGCGCGCCCAACCGAAACGCCACGCGGCCGGGCCGACCACCAGGCTGGCATCGGTGACCCGGCCGGTGACGACCACCTCGGCGTCGGCGTCGAGTGCCTCGACGATGCCCCAGGCGCCGAGGTAGGCGTTGGCGGTGATGGGCGGGATCGGCAGTTCCCGCAGCGGCTGGCCGGTCGCCAGGTGCGCGAGGTCGTGACCCGCGGCGCTCAACCCGTCCAGGCGCGGCAGCAGGTCGTCGCCCTCGACGTGGGCGACGCGCAGATCGAGGTCGAGTTCGGCGGCCAGCGCCCGTACGGCATCGGCCAGCCCGGACGGGTTGAGACCCCCCGCGTTGACCACGATGCGGATGCCTCGATCGCGGCACGGCACCAGGATGTCGCGCGCCTGGCGGAGGAAGCTCTTGGCGTACCCGGCCTCCGGTGAGCGTTGTCTGGCGCGCCACAGGATCAGCATCGTGAGCTCGGCCAGGTAGTCGCCGGTGAGCACGTCGATCGGACCGCCCTCGACGAGTTCACGCATCGCCTCGTGCCGGTCGCCGTAGAACCCGGACCCGTTGGCGATGCGCAGCACGGCCTCGCCCCCGGGCCGGTCGGGCGTCGCCACATCGGCAACGGTCGGGGAGTTGGCGTGTGGGTCGCGCGCATCCAAGGCTGTTCCTCACCGGTACCGGCGCGGGGATCGGTCCCCGGGCACGGGTCCACCAACGCTATCGCCCTGGCTCGGAGCGACCGGTACCGCCTCCGGACGCCCGGACCGATAGCGTCCGATCGGCAGCATCCCCCGGCCGTGGGCGGTGCGGGTCGCCGAGGAGCCAGACGTGGACGTAGGGCAGCTGTTCTCCATCCGGGACAAGGTGGCGCTCGTGACCGGGGGGTCGCGCGGCATCGGTGAGATGATCGCGCGCGGCTACGTCGCCGCGGGCGCGAAGGTCTACATCTCGTCGCGCAAGGCCGAGGTCTGCGACGCGCTGGCCGAGGAACTCTCGGGACAGGGCAGGTGCATCTCGCTTCCGGCGGACCTCGGCACGGTCGAGGGGTGTGAGCGGCTGGCGGCCGAGCTGGCCGAGCGCGAACCGCGACTGCACGTGTTGGTCAACAACGCGGGTGCGGCGTGGGGTGCGCCGCTGGGGGAGTACTCGGCGGAGGGGTTCGACAAGGTGATGAACCTCAACGTGCGGGCGGTGTTCTTGTTGACCCAGGCGTTGGCTCCACAGCTGAGCGCCGGTGCGTCGGCCGAGGATCCCGCCCGGGTGATCAACATCGGATCGATCGACGGGCTCGGGATCCCGGAGCTGCCGACCTTCGCCTACAGCGCATCGAAGGCCGCCGTGCACCAGCTCAGCCGACACCTCGGCAAGGCCATGGTCGCCGACCACGTAACGGTCAACGCGATCGCACCCGGCTTGTTCCCCTCCGAGATGACCGCGTTCATGTTCGAACACGAGCAGGCGGTGCTGGCCCAGATCCCCATGCATCGGCCGGGGACCGCGGAGGACATCGCGGGAACGGCCATCTACCTGGCCTCCCGGGCGGGCGCCTACGTCACCGGGGCGATCATCCCGGTCGACGGTGGCCACCAGACGCTGCGCTGAGACGAGGGTCGGTGAGCTCAAGCTCGGGACCCCGTCTGCCGACGGGTCGGATGGAGCGTTCACCGAGGGATCCGCGTGCGGATCGGTCCCGGCCGTGACGCTTCCCCCGCGCGTCGGGCCTCGTGCGGCACACTGGCAACATCAGCCACGCCGGCGACATCGGTGAGGCCGCCGTGCCAGGAGGCTCGTCGCACAGGGTCATCACCGCCAGCGCATCGTGGAGGAACGTGTGAGCACGCTCGGGGAAGGCTCGACGCGCGTCGGGCCAGGGGCCCGGCGTCGCAACGCGACCTCGCCCCGGACCACCCTGTTCACGTCCGTCGCCGCGACGCTCGTCGGGGCGATGCTCGCGACCCTCGTCGGGGTCCCTGGCGAGGTCGCGGCACAGGAGGCCCCGAGCGACGCGCTCGAACGCGATCTGGAGGAGGTCGAGCGCGAGGCCTCGCAGCTCGAGTCGGACCTCGGCGGGGTCAGGACCGACATCGGCCTCGCGGAGATCGAGCTCGCGCAGATCGGGGCCCGTCTCGCCGACGCGCGCGGCAGACTGAACAGCGCCGAGGGCCAGGTCGCGCTCGGCGAGGCGGCGCTCGCCGACTCGTTGCGTGAGCGGGACGCCGCGCAGGCGTCACTGGCCTCCGCCACACGCCTGCTGGAGGTCTCGGAGGCCGAGCTCGACAGCGAGGAATCGCTGCTGAACGAGCAGATCGTCCAGACCTTCAAGTACGGGACCGTCGGAGCCCAACGGGGGGCCATGGCGCTCGAGGTGTTGCGTCGGGCGGACGATCCGAACGCGTTCGCCGTCGGGCTCAAGCAGCTACGGACGGTCGTGGACGTGCAGGACAGCACCGTGACACGTGTGTTCGAGTTGCGCGACGACCGGGCGTCACTGGCCGATGCTGCCGCCCGCGCCCAGGGGCGCGCGACGCAGACGGCGTTCGACGCGAAGGAGACCCTCGAGATCCTCGAGGAGCTGCGTGAGGACGCGGACCGGGTCGCCCTGGAAGTCACCTCGGAGGAAGCGGCCCAGGCCGCCGTGCTGGCCTCGCTCCGGACCAACGAGAGCGACACGGCGGCGCTGCTGGAGCGGGTCTCGGCCCGCCAGGTCGAACTCGAACGCGACCTCGCCGCGCAACGGGCGCGCGAGGAAGCGGCGCGGCGGGCTGCCGAAGAGGCGACGCGACGCGAGGCCGAGGCCGCTGCCGCAGCGGCAGACGCCGCCGGAAGCGCGGGCACCAGCGGCTCATCGGGTGGTGGCGGCGGTGGACGGTTGTCGACCCCCGGCGCCTCCGGCGGCGCCTCGGTCACCGGCATCGTCTGCCCCGTCGTGGGCGCGGTGGCAGGTCGGGACTACTCGAACGACTGGGGCTACCCGCGTTCCGGCGGTCGCTACCACCAGGGCAACGACATGTTCGCGAACCGGGGCACCCCCGTGGTCGCCGTGGCCGACGGCGTGGTGACGAAGTGGAACCCGCCCTCGTCACCGACCAAACTGGGCGGCATCACCGTGACCTACCGGATCGGTGATGGCAGCGAGTGGTACAACGCCCACCTCGACGACGTGGCCGCCGGGGTCTCGCCCGGAGCCTCGGTGGTACGTGGCCAGCAGATCGGCACGGTCGGGAACACCGGTAACGCCAGGACCACGCCGCCGCACCTGCACATCGGGCGTCGGCAGGGCGGGATGTGGGTCAACCCCTGGCCGACGACCAGCCCGGTGTGCTGAGACGAACCCGAGCCGGTGCGCACGGTTCAGCGGGCGGAACGCGCGCCCGGCGGCGTCGGTGTCCCCATCGCCAGCCACGGTAGGCAGACGTGGACCAGCGGGCCGATGGTGACGGCGAACACCACCGTTCCCGCCCCCACCGTTCCGCCCAGGACCCAGCCGAGCCCCAACGCCGTGAACTCGATGGTGGCCCGAGCGACCCCGACCGGCCAACCACGGCGCGCGAGTCCGGTCATGACCCCGTCACGTGGCCCCGATCCGAGACCGACGCCGAGGTAGAACCCCGAGCCGATCGCGAACAGCAGCGGTCCAGCCAGCATCATCGGGATCCGGGCCGCGAGCAGCTCGGGTGTTGGCAGCACCAACAGGGCGAGGTCGATGACCACGCCGATGACCAGCACGTTGAGCACCGTGCCGATCCCCGGTCGCTCCAGCAACGGGATCCACAGCAGCAGCACCCCCGCGCCGACCGCGATGCTCATGGTCCCGATGGGGACCCCCGTCAGGTTCGACAACCCCTGGTGGAGCACGTCCCAGGGGCCGAGGCCGAGCTCCGCCGCGACCATCAGCGCGATGCCGAGCCCGCACAGACCCAGGCCGAGCAGCAGTCGCGGGAGACGTCGACGCAGCTCCGGACCCGTCGATCGCGCCCGGCGTTCGGCACGACCCGGTGCCTGGGTCATCGCTCGTCTCGACGCTGCAACCACCCGTCGAGTTCGTCCTGTAGCTCATCGAGCTCCGCGCCCGCGGCCGCCTCGGCCGACGCCACATCGGTGTCGGCCGAGTCCTCTTTCCGGGACTTCGGTTCGTTGCGGTCCTGACCGCGGCGCCACCGGCTCCAGATGGGCGGCAGGATGCTCGCCAACCGTCGCTGTTCGCGGGCGAGTTCGAGGAACGCCCGTCCCGCTCCGGACGCCGGAACATCCGAGTCGTCCTCCGGGACCGCGAGATCCACCCGCCACAGCCCGTCGGTCTCGAGCTCACGATGCGCGCCGAGGTGGTCGAAGACCTCGAGCATCCCGACGTTGCCGTCGAGCACGTAGCTGCGGAACACCTCGATGCCCTCGTCGCGGGCCCGCGAGGCGAGCGCCCCCAGCAGCATCGTCCCGGCGCCCTGCCCGTGGTACTCGTCAGCCACGGTGATCGCGGCTTCGGCGACCTCCGGCTCGTAGGGCTCGCGGATGAAGCGCGCGACGCCCACGCCGGGTCGGTCCGGCCGCCCGCGGTCGATCGCCACGATCGCCTCGTGATCGTGGTGATCGACCTGTGTCAGCTCGTCGAGCTGCTTCTCGCTGAGGCGGTCGACCGAACTGTGGAAGCGGAGGTACCGGGACGAGGGGGACAGCCGGGCCAGGCCCTCGGCGAGCCGTTCGCGGTCGCTCGGTCGGATCTGGCGCAACAACACCTCGGTGCCGTCGCGCAGGGTCGTTTCACGTGACCACTCGTCCGAGCCCACGGCGAGAGGGTCCGGCGCGGGGGCGCCATCATCGGTTTGGTCCGGCGTACTGGACTCGGTGGGGTCGGACATGGGACGGACGGTAGCGGAGCGTGGCACCGGGGCTGGCGGCGTCTAGGCTGCGGCGCCGCTCGCGGACGGGCGACAAGGAGGTTGTTCAGGTGACACTCATCCAGTGGCTGCTCGTACTGGCGGCGGCGACGATCGTCGGTGCGCTCGTCACCGGAGCGATCGCCTGGTGGATCCTGTTCGCATGACGCGGCCCCGCGGGGTCGGCTCCTGCCCGGGGCGATCGGGGCGCCCAGGGCTCACGCTCCGGGGTAGCTGTCCCGTGGCGCCATGCCGATCTCGCGGAGCCGGCGGGTGATGGCCCGCTTGGTGGTGGCTCCGAGCGGCTGACCTCCGCGTGTGCGCCCCGAGGCGATGACCCCCCGCTGCCGCCACGCTTCCTTGCGGACCCGCAAGCCCGCTGAACCCGCCTCCAGGCGCAGATACGGCAGCACCGCGAGGAACGCGTCGAGCGGCATGGGCCCCTCGTCCGGAGCCTCGGCCAGCACCTGGTGGAGGTGTTCGGGGACCGCGGAGGCGGCGATCGTCCCCCGTGCGCCGGCCTCGAGTTCCTCGGGGAGGAACAAGCCCCCGAGACCACCGAGCGCTCGGCAGTTGCCCGCGGCGACCAGGGCGACGGCATCCGGCGTCGGTGTCGCCTCGACGAGGATCGCGTCGGCCGCGAGGTCGGCCGCGAGGTCGATCGGTGGGACCGGAACCGGCGATCCGGCAGGATGGTGCAGCCACAGCGGGAGACCCGTCCCGGCGATGTCGGTCAACTGCTCACCCACCCGCTGGTGATCGGAGACGATGGTGGCTACGAGCCCATCCGCGCCGGCCGCGCCAGCGCGGTGGGCGCGCGTCACGGCCGCAGCGTCGACGACGCCGACCCCGACGAACACCGGGAGTCCCGAACCGCCCTCGCGGAGTGCCCGCACCACCAGGTCGCGTTCCTCCGGGTCGAGCGATCCGGGCTCGCCACCGGCGGCCTCGAGCGCGATCAACACCGAGCACCCGGCTGCGGCGTAGGTCGCAGCCAACGCGGTCACACCATCGCGATCGAGCGCTCCGTCGTCGTGGAAAGCGGTTGGAACAGCGGCGACGAGCGATCGGTTCTCCATGGGCCGACCGTAGCGTCCGCGGCACCGAACCTCTCCCACACCGGCGTCGCCTGGCCGTTCCCTGCCTCCGCCCTGGTCCTTCCCGCCCTCCGCCCTGGTCCTTCCCGCCCTCCGCCCTGGTCCTTCCCGCCCGAGGAGTCCCCGTGTCCATCCGCCGATCGGCGATCGCCGGCATCGCTGCGGTCGTTCTCGCCTTGGGCGTGGCCGAGTTGTCGGCCGGGCTGCTGGCTGGTGCGCCGTCGCCCCTGGACGCTCTGGGACAGCAGGTCGTGGGGCTGCTGCCCGGAGGGATACTCACCTTCGCCATCGAGACCTTCGGGACCGCGAACCGCGCGGTACTGACCGCGGTATCGGTCCTGGTCGCATCCGGGCTGGGGGCGGCGATGGGCGTCGCGTCGCGCGATTCGATGACACCGGCCGCCATCGCGTTCCTGCTGGCCGCCGGTCTGGCCTTCTTCGCCTCGTTGTCCCAGCCGGGTGCGGGTGCCGCCTCCGTCCTCGCCGTGCTCACCTCGGCGGTCGTGATGGGGTTCGGGCTGTTCGTACGGCTGCGGTCCGAGGTGATGGCGACACCGCCGGCCGAGCCGGCGGGAGAGGTCACGGCGGAGGCGGTCGCTGCCGGGTCCGTGCGAGCGCCCGCGGCGGGGCGTTCGCATCGTCACGGTGACGGGACCGAACGCGATCGGGGACGTCGCTCGTTCCTGCAGATGGCGGTCGGTGGTGTGACCATCGGGGCGGTCGGTGGGATCGTCGGACGAGGGTTGCTCGGAGGCCGTGGCGGTCCGCTCGTGGATCCCGCGGGTCTGGCACTACCGGCACCGCAACGTGCGCTGTCCGCGGTCCCCGCCTCCGCGGACCTCGCTCGTGAACTGCCGGGCGTCGCGCCCTTGTTCACCCCCAACGATGACTTCTTCCGGATCGACACCGCGATCGCGGTGCCCCAGATCGATCCCGCCGGCTGGACGATGCGGATCCACGGCCTGGTGGAGCGCGAGCTCGTGCTCGACTACGACGAGCTGTTGTCACGTCCGATGCGCGAGGTCGACGCCACGATCTCCTGTGTCTCGAACGAGGTCGGTGGGGACCTGGTGGGCAACGCCAGATGGCTGGGTGTCCCGCTCCGCGACCTGCTGGAGGAGGCCGGTCCGTCGACTGGGGCCGAGCAGGTGATGGGCCGGTCGGTGGACGGGTGGACCGGTGGCTTCCCCCTGGAGCTGGCACTCGACGGGCGTGAGGCGTTGGTCGCCGTGGCGATGAACGGCGAGGCCCTGCCGACCCGGCACGGGTTCCCCGCCAGGCTGGTGGTTCCCGGCATCTACGGCTACGTGTCGGCGACGAAGTGGCTCGCGGGGATCGAGCTGACCACGTGGGACGTCGACGGCTACTGGGTGCCGCGAGGGTGGTCGAAGCAGGGCCCGGTCAAGACCATGGCTCGCATCGACGTGCCCGGGTCCGATGGCTCGGTCGATCCCGGCGAGACGATCGTGGCGGGGGTCGCCTGGGCACCCACGCGGGGGATCTCCCGGGTCGAGCTCCGCGTGGACGAGGGGGATTGGCGCGAGGCTGAGCTCCTCGACGCGCTGTCGGAGGACACCTGGGTGCAGTGGCGGCTCGCGCTCGAGCTGCCCGCAGGTGATCACGAGGTGACCGTCCGTGCGATCGACGGCGAGGGGGAGCTGCAGCCACAGGGCCCCCGACCTCCCGCGCCCGACGGGGCGGAGGGATGGCACACACTCCGCGTTCGGGCGGGCTGAACCCACGTCGGTGCCACCACGAAGGGCGCCGGGGGCGCCTGCGCATACCATGGGCGCACGCGCCGTGCGATGGACGCCCGTCCGACGGTGTGTCAGGCTTCGCGCCGTCGAGACCCGGATCGCCCCGCGGACCGATGCCATCCCCGGATGTCCCGCCTCCCCAGCCCTCGGAGACCACGTGCGTCGAGCCGCTGCCCTCGGCGCGGTCATGGCCACCGTGCTGCTGGCAGCCTGTGCGTCCGCCCAGGCGCCGGCCGAACCGATCGCGCTGCGGGTGGTCATGGCCGACGACTGGGCCTCGGCGCCCGTGGTCGGTCGGGTGATCGATGCCTTCGAGCGGGACAACCCGGGCGTCCGGGTCCAGGTGCAGCCCTCGCCCTTCTCGCAGATCCCCGAGTTGGTCACCGCGGCGAACGAGTTGGGGCAGCCCTACGAACTCGCCCACTGGCATGCGTTCGCGGCCGCGGCGGCCGGTACCGCCCAGCCGATCGACGACCTCTGGGACGAGGCAGGTCTGCGGATCGAGGACTTCCTGCCCGGCGCCATCGACGACGTCACCTGGGAGGGCGAGCGCTACGGCGTTCCCCTGGATGTCAATGCGCTCGTGTTGATGGCCAACGCGGATCAGCTCCGCGACGCCGGGATCACCCCCGCCGATCTCCTCACCCCGGAGCGGTTCCGGGTGTCGGCAGCGATGCTGCGTCGGGACACCGACGCCGATCACGCCATCGCGGTCACTGCCAACAGCTGGGCGGCGTACGGCTGGATCACGGCGGCGGGGGGGCGACTGATCGACGGTACGGACGCCAGCGGGTCGCCTCGGTTCACGTTCGAGGATCCCCGCAACATCGAAGCGCTCGACCTGCTGGTCGACATGATCGTCAGCGGGGACGCGCCACCGCCGTTCGCGCCGGATCTGTCCATCGATGCGGTCGCGTCGTTCAGTCAAGGGCTGACCCCCTTGCACGTCTCGGGCTCGTGGGACCTCCCCATCACCCGGCGGGCGTCGCAGGTCGACGACGGGGTCGAGGACATCGTCATCCTGCCGCTGCCGCAACGCGATCCCGCCGACCCCCAGACGGTCCTCGGTGGCTCCAGCCTGTTCGTGCCGCGTGGGGCGGAACACCGTGAGCTCGCGTTCGAACTGATGCTGGCCCTGACCACCGATGAGATCGCGCTCGAACTGGCCGGCCAGGAAGGTCGACTACCGGCCCGGGCCTCGGTGTACGACGCCCCCCTGTTCGCCTCCTCCCCGGACCTGGCCGCCTTCGTCGAACAACTGCCGGATGCGAACGTGATGCCCTTGATCGCCTACCCGGAGGTCGCGGCCGCGTTCCGTGACGGGCTCGAGCGGGCTCTGGCGCAACAGCGCAGCCCGGCCGAAGCGATGGCCGAGGTCCAGGCCTTCGCGGACCGCTGGGCCGAGGACCGTTGATCGTGGCGCGTCTGCGACGGTGGCGTGACCGGTTCCCTCCACGGGTGACCGCCCTCGAGGCGTCGCTGCTGCCGAAGATCATCGCCGCGTTCGTGGCCATCCTGGTACTGACGAGCCTCGTCACCCTCTCCCTCGAGACCCGTCTGACCCGCCAGCAGATCGAAGCTCAGGCGAAGACCTTGTTCGGCGAGACCGGGGACGTGCTCGACGCACGCATCACCGCGGACGCGATCCGCACCAACCAGCTGATGTCCGTGATCTCCCAGGGGCTGTTCGAGACCGCGCCTCTGGAGTTGGCCGGTGACCGCATCGACGAGTTGTCCCGCCGGATCCTGTCGGTCGTTCGGACCTCGGACGCGCAGTTGGACATCGTCGGCGTGGTGGACGCGACGACCGGACGCAGTCGCACGCTCGGGCTCCCCACGCGGGTGAGCTTCGCCGACATCGACCCCGGGGAGGCACTCGCCGTGGCTCGGGCGCCCGGTGCGAGCCAACGGGTGGTCCCGCTCGTCGACGGGGGGTACGGCGTGGCCTACGCGCTGCCGGTCGGCCGTCTGGACCAGGATCCCCGCCTCATCGTCACGGGCTACGCGCTCGATGCGTCGACGGCTCGGCGTTTCGTCGCCCAGACCGGGGTCGATCAGGTCGAGCTGGTGGTCGAGGGCGCGGTGGTGGCGACCAGCGATCCGCAGGAGGGGCCGGGACCGGTCGGTGACTGGGAACGCACCATGAGCACCCAACAGCTCGATGACGGCCGGTTGGTTCGGTACGTCGCCATCGGCAGCGACCGTCCCTGGGATGCGCCCAGCTCGGTGGGGCTGATCACCGACGACCCGCTCGCCGCGCTCGACGGCGCCCTGGCTCAGACCCGCCTGCTCATGGTGGCCCTGCTGCTGGTGGTCGGCGGTGCGCTGGCGATCGGTCTCGCCCGGGTGATGACCCGGCCGATCGTGACCCTCACCAGGACGGCTACCGCGATCGTCGGCGGCGACCTCGAGCGTGAGTTCGACGTCGTCCGCCGTGACGAGATCGGTCGGCTCGCCGAGGCCCTGGAGCGGATGCGCCGTGGTCTGCGCGCTCAGCTGTTGGTGATCGGGCGGCAGGCGGATGCCCTGCAGGAATCGGCCCGCCGTATCGTGAGGGTCCAGGACGACGAGCGTGAACGCATCGCCCAGGACCTGCACGACGGCATCCAACAGCAGCTGGTGGTGCTCAGGATGCAGGTCGGGATCAGCCGGGCGAAGCTGCAGGCCCACCCCGAGCAGCTCGACACCGTCACGGATCAGCTCGCCACCTCGATCGACCATCTCCTCGATCAGCTCCGCACCACGGGTCAGCAGCTGTTCCCCTCCATCCTGCGCGACCGTGGGCTCGGGCCGGCGATCTGGAGCCTCGCCGGTCGGGTCGCGGTCCCCTGCGAGGTGATCCTGGATCCCGATCCGCTGCCCCGGATGGACCCCGAGGTCGAGATCAACGCCTACTTCCTGTTGTCCGAAGCGGTGCTGAACGTGCTCAAACATGCCGACGCGCGACGCATCACGATCCGGATCGCGGTCGAGGGGGGCTCGCTTCGGGTCTCGGCCGAGGACGACGGCATCGGTTTCGACCCGCCCCGCCTGCGGCGGCGGGGCGGCCTGGTGCACATGCGTGACCGGGTCAACGCGCTACGGGGAAGCGTGCAGGTCGTATCGCGCGTGGGGGAGGGCGCACGGGTGGAAGCGGTGTTCCCCCTGCCGAGCGCGAACTCAGCCGCCGGATCGTTGGAGGTAGAACAGCACGGCAGCGACACGCCGGTTGAGTTCGACCTCCTCGCCCAGACCGAGCTTGCGGAAGATGGCGTTCGAGTGCTTCTCGACCGACCGGTCGGTGATGGTGAGTTCCCGGGCGATGGAGGCGTTGCCCCGTCCTGAGGCCATCAGGGCCAGGACCTGCAGCTCCCGAGGCGTCAAACCGGCCAGCTTGGAGGCGGTCCGCCGACGCTGGGCCTCGAGCAGTGCCTCCACGATCCGGGGATCGAGGATCGAACCGCCGTCGCGGACCTCCTCGATGGCCTGCACGAGCCGGTCGGCATCGCCCAGACGTTCCTTGAGCAGGTACGCGAGGCCGCTGGACCCGTCGCGGAGCAACTCGAGGGCGTACTCCGGATCGGCGTGCTGGGAGAGCACCACGATGCCGACGCTCGGATGCTCGGCCCGGATCCGGCGGGCCAGTTCGATGCCCTCGGTCGTGAACGTGGGAGGCATCCGGATGTCGAGCAGCACCACATCCGGCAGGTCGGTTTCGAACAACGCGAGCAGGGCCGTGCCCTCACCCGCCGTCCCGAGGACGCTCACCCGGGGATGTGCATCGAGGACCGCACGGGCCCCTTCGCGCACCAGGTAGTCGTCCTCCGCGATGAACAGCGACGTGGAGCGTGGCACGGTCATCTCCGTCGGTGGCGGACGAATCCGGCCAGGTCGGGACCAGCACAGGCGTTCAGGAACGTACTGATCACGGGTGTGCGAGGCCGGTCGTCTTGGTGCTACCACCACCCTTTGAAGACCGGTGGCCCCACGGTTCCCCCATCGGGTCACAGCTGGGAGACTGTACTTCGGGCCGAGGCGCTCTGCGCCGCACCAGCCCGATCCGCACGACCGCGGATGTGACCCCGGGTGAGGTGGCCGAACGGGGGGTGGCCACCTCACTCCGAGGTCCGTGGTCGAGCGCTTGCTGCAGGCGCGCGCGTCCCATCCTTCGCACCGAACCCGGTACCCGTGATGCACCGAACGGTGGGCGTCTAGGTATCGGCCACTCACCTGGGGTGGTCCCTGTCGAGCCGGTGGAGGATGACGGTGCGTATCGCGATCGTGGGAACGGGGATCTCGGGGCTGGCCAGTGCCTGGCTCCTGGCTCGACGGCACGAGGTCCACGTCTTCGAACGCGAACCGCGGCTCGGAGGCCACACCCACACCGTGGCCCTGCCCCGACCCGACGGCACGATGCTGCCCGTGGACACCGGGTTCATCGTCTACAACGAAGCCACCTATCCGCTGCTGGTGCGACTGTTCGACGAACTGGGGGTGGCCACCCAAGCCTCGGACATGTCCTGGTCGCTGCGTTGTGAGCGGTGCGACCTCGAATACGCGGGCAGCCCGCGAGGCATCGTCGCCCAACCGAGCAACCTCGCTTCGCCGAGTTACGTGCGCATGATCGCCGACATCACGAGGTTCAACCGTCTCGGGCGCGAACTCCTCGACGACCCCCGGACCCGGGACGTCCCCCTCGGTCGGTTCCTGCGCGCCGCTGGTTTCGGGCACGGGTTCCGTGAGCACTACCTGCTGCCGATGGCGGCGGCCATCTGGTCGTCGGGCACGCAGGTCGTCGACCGGTTCCCGCTGCACACCCTGCTCCACTTCTTCGCCAACCACGGCCTGCTCGGCGTCAGCTCGCACCACCCGTGGCGCACCGTGGTGGGGGGCACCTCGTCGTACATCCCGGCGCTGACGGCGGACTTCGCCGACCGGATCCACCGCGACATGCCGGTCGTGGGGCTGACGCGAGACGCCGGCGCGGCGACCCTGCGTTTCGCGGATGGCACCGACCAGGCGTTCGACGCGGTGGTGGTCGCGACCCATGCCGACGAGGCCCTGGAACTGCTGAGCGACCCCTCGACGCAGGAGAAGGAACTGCTGAGCGCCTGGGAGTACTCCTCCAACGACACCTACCTGCACACCGACCAGCGGCTCCTGCCGCGCCGTCGGGCCGCGTGGGCGTCGTGGAACTACCTCCTCGACGACTGCCGGAGCCCGACCGAGCGGGTGAGCCTCAGCTACCACATGAACCGGTTGCAGACCCTCGACGAACCCGAGCAGTACCTGGTCACGCTCAATCCCACGACCCCGCCTCGCCCGGAGCACCTCCTACGACGCATGACCTACACGCATCCGGGCTACACCCCGGAGAGCGTCGCCACCCAGGGCCAGCTCGACGAGCTCAGCGGCACGCGGCGCACGTTCTACGCGGGCGCCTACCAACGCTATGGCTTCCACGAGGACGGACTGTGGTCGGCGGTGCGGGCGGCGAGCCACTTCGGTGTCCGGTGGCCCGCGTGAGCGTCCCGGCGGCCGAGGATGGTCCGGCGTCGGCGCTCTACGTCGGTGACGTACGGCACCGCCGGACCCGGCCGAAGGTCAACGCCTTCCGGTACCGCACCTACCACGCGCTGCTCGATGTCGACGAGCTACCCCGGCTCGACCGGGAGGTGCGCGGCTTCGGCTACAACCGGCCGGCGTTGACCGGCTTCCGTGACGACGATCACCTCGGTCCGGCATCGCTGCCGGTGCGTGAGAAGCTGGCCCGGTGGCTGCAGACCCAGGGTGTCGAGCTTCCGGCCGGGCCGGTCCGTGTGCTGACCAACCTCCGGGTGCTCGGCCACGTGTTCGACCCGGTCAGCTGGTGGTTCTGCCACGATCGACGAGGCGGGCTCGTGCTGGTGGTCGCCGAGGTCCACAACACCTTCGGTGAGTCCCACTGCTACCTGCTCGATCGGTTGGAACACCGGGCGAACGGCACGGTCCGGGCCCACACGGCCAAGCGGTTCCACGTCTCGCCGTTCCTGCCCGTCGAGGGGCTGGCCTACCGGTTCACCTTCGTGTCACATCCGGAGGCGCTCACGGCGCACATGGACGTCTTCGACGCCGACGGCAGGTTGTTCGAGGCGACCCAGTCCGGCCGGCGGGTGCCACTGACCTCGAGGGCCCTCGCGAGAACGCTGCTGACCCACCCGCTGATGACCCTGCGGACGGTCGCGCTCATCCACTTCCAAGCCGTGCGGCTGGTGGTCAAGCGGGTGCCGTTCTTCCGCAAGCCGGTCCCGCCCGACGACGGGTACCTGCGTCCGGTGGCGGATGGGGTGCAGGCGTCCGGTGCGCGGGGTGCCATCCCCGGAGGGGCTGACACCGAACGGAGCGCAGAGACCAAGGAGCCCCCCTCGTGATGCGTGACCTCACCCCGGATCCCGAACGGGACCGTTTCCAGCCGCCCGCGGTGGGCCGGGCCACGCCCCCCACGGGGCCTTCCACCGGCGTGGACCCGCAGCCGCCGACGCGACGTGCGGCGTCGGCGGCCGAGCGGCGCGCGCTGCACACCACGGCATCGATGCTCGATCAGTTGCACGTGGGCGTGCTGGAGATGACCCTGCCGGATGGCCGCCGACGCGTCTTCGGCGATCGCACCAGCGAGTTGCGCTCCGAGATCCACGTCCGCGACTGGTCGTTCTTCACCCGGCTGCTGCACGGCGCCTCGGTGGGCGTCGGCGAGTCGTACATGCTGGGGGAGTGGACCTCGAGCGACCTGGTGTCGTTGATCCGCATCATGATCGCCAACCGTCGGGCCCTGCGCCGCATCACGCCGGCGGCGGTGGTGAACATCGCGGGTGACAAACTCATCCACGGACTCCGGGCCAACCGGCTCGGGCAGTCCAAGCGCAACATCGGCGCGCACTACGACCTGTCGAACGAGCTCTACTCGTTGTTCCTCGACGACACGATGACCTACTCGGCGGCCTATTTCCCGTCGCCGAAGGTGACCCTCGAAGAAGCCCAGGAGGCGAAGTACCGACGGCTGGCGGACAAGATCCACGTCGATGCCGACAGCCACGTGCTCGAGATCGGTTGCGGATGGGGCGGCTTCGCCTCGTTCGCGGCCAGGACCTACGGCTGCCGGGTCACCGGGATCACCCTGTCGGAGGCACAGGCCGCCTACGCCCGCCAGCGCATGCGCGACGAGGGTCTGGAGCACCTCGTCGACATCAGGATCGTCGACTACCGCGAGGTCGAGGGACGGTTCGACCGCATCGTGTCGATCGAGATGCTGGAGGCGGTGGGCCACCGCTACCTCGGCACCTACTTCGAGACCATCGACCGGCTGCTCGCCCCCGACGGCCTGGCCGCGATCCAGGTCATCACGATCCCCGAGCAGCGCTACGACAACTACAAGCGCCGTCCGGATTTCATCCAGCGCTACATCTTCCCCGGCGGGCACCTCCCGAGCCTGGAGGCGATGAGCGGGTCGATGGGAAGGCACGGGGATCTGTTCGTCGACGAGGTCGACAACATCGGGATGCACTACGCGGAGACGCTGCGCCGGTGGCGGGAGCGGTTCCTCGACAACGTCGACGAGGTGCAGGCCCTGGGCTTCGACGAGCGCTTCGTCCGGATGTGGGAGTTCTACCTCGCCTACTGCGAAGGCGCCTTCCTCGCCCGGTACATCAACGACCTGCAGTTGGTGCTGACCCGCTCGATGAACGGCACGCTCGGCACCGCGCCCTACGGACGCCAGCTCGTACCGCTACGGGAGGCGGATCTGCCCCCGCGCAAGTGGGATCGCGATCTCCGGGAGGTCGCCGCGAGCGACGACCGTGAGGGCGTCGCATGACGGGTCCCAGCCTGCGGGCCCGCGCCATCGATGCGGTCATCGACCGCGGGATGCTCCCGGATCCGCTCCTACGGCGTGCGATCCGGGGCCTGCTGCGTCGCCGCCTGGCCGAGTCGACCGCCGGCACCATCGAGGACCGCGATGCCCGCAAACGGGCCCTGGTCGCCGCGCTGGCGACCTCGCCGGTCGCGACCGACACCGCCGAGGCCAACGAACAGCACTACGAGGTCCCGACCGAACTGTTCGAACTGATGCTCGGTCCCCACCTCAAGTACTCCTCCGGCTACTGGCCCATCGGCGTGTCCACCCTGGCCCAGGCGGAGGAGGCGATGCTGCAGCTCACCGCTGACCGCGCGGAACTCGCCGACGGTCAGGATGTGCTCGAGCTCGGGTGCGGCTGGGGTTCACTGACCCTGTGGATGGCGGAGCGCTATCCGGGCTCGCGCATCACCGCGGTGTCCAACTCGTCGACGCAACGCGAGCACATCGAGAAGCAGGCGGCGGCGCGGGGGCTCGACAACGTCACCGTGCTGACCTGTGACGTGAACCGGTTGGGGGTCGAGGCCTACGCCGAGCTCGTCCACGACGAGGCGTTCGACCGGGTCGTGTCGGTCGAGATGTTCGAGCACGTCCGCAACCACCGGGTGCTGACCGGGCGCATCGCCCGTTGGCTGCGGCCCGGCGGCAAGCTGTTCGTGCACGTCTTCGCGCACGCGACCGACCCGTACCCGTTCGACACCGGATCGAACGCCGACTGGATGGCGCGCCACTTCTTCACCGGTGGCCTGATGCCCTCCCACGATCTGCTCGTGCTCAGCGTCCGGGACCTCGCCCTCGACGACCGGTGGGCGGTGTCCGGCAGGCACTACGCCCGCAGCCTCCACGCGTGGCTGGAGAGGTTGGATGAGCATCGGGAGCGGGTGCTGCAGCTGTTCGACGACCATCCGGAGGGCATCCCGGCGCGGGCGTCCCTGAACCGTTGGCGGGTGTTCACCATGGCCTGCGAGGAGCTGTTCGCGTTCGCGGGCGGTGACGAGTGGCACGTCTCGCACGCGCGGTTCGTCCGGGCAGGCTGAGGCGACGCCCGGGACCTGGGCCGTGCCTACGCTCGGCCGTCCGCATCCCCGATCGACAAGGCGGCCGCTGATGACCGACGATCTACTCGAGGAAGCCGCCGCCCGGTTCGAGGAGGCCTGCGAGCACACGGATCTGTCCGAGGACACCCGTGAACGGCTCCGGCGACCGATCTCGTCGCTGAAGGTCTCCATCCCGGTGCGGATGGACGACGGCGCGATGGAGACCTTCGCGGGCTACCGGGTCCGCTACAACGACACGCGAGGTCCGGCCAAGGGCGGCATCCGATTCCACCCCCGGGTCACGGCCGCGGAGGTCACCACGCTGGCGTTCTGGATGACCTTCAAGACCGCCGTGATGGACCTGCCCTTCGGGGGCGGGAAGGGTGGGGTGGCCGTCGACCCGAAACGGCTGTCGGTCGCCGAGCTCGAACGTCTCTCCCGCGGCTACATCGCCGCGATCGCGGATGTCATCGGGCCGGATATCGACGTGCCGGCACCCGACGTCGCGACCAACGAGCTGGTCATGGGGTGGATGGTCCACGAGTACGGCAAGATCCATCGGGGCCACCAGCCGGCGGTGGTCACGGGCAAACCGATCGCTCTCGGCGGCATCCCCGGGCGTTCGAGTGCCACCTCCGACGGCGCGTTCCAGGTGGTCCGCGAGGTCCGCGGTCGGGTGTTGCCGGATGCGAACGATCCCTCCGTCGCCATCCAGGGCTTCGGCAACGCGGGCGCGCAGTTGGCGTCCCGGTTGGCGGAGGACGGGTGGCGCGTGGTGGCGGTCAGCGATTCGTCGGCCGCCGTCCACGATCCCGGGGGACTGGACGTCGTCAAGCTCCGTGAGCACAAGACCGACACCGGGTCGCTCGCCGACGCACCGGTCGGTGAACCGCTCGAGCCCGAAGCGCTGTTGACCCTGGAGGTCGACGCCCTGGTCCCCGCGGCGCTCGAGGCGGCGATCCACGAAGGCAACGCCGGGGACGTGCGCGCCACGGTCGTCTTCGAGGTCGCCAACGGCCCCGTGACGGCCGCGGCCGACCGCATCCTCGACGAACGTGGCGTGGAGATCGTGCCGGACATCCTGGTCAACGCCGGCGGTGTGACGGTGAGCTGGTTCGAATGGATCGCCAACCGTCAGGGCGAACGCTGGACGGAGGCGACCGTGCGGGCACGTCTCGAGGACCGGATGGTGACCGAGACGCGCGCGATCGTCGAGCTGGCCGACGCTCGTGGACTGCGGTTGCGCACCGCGGCCTACGTGCACGCGGTCGAGCGGCTCGCGACGGCGATCGATGCGACCGGGACGACCACACTGTTCGGGGACGGGACCTCCTGATTTCCCGGAGGCCGTGACCGGACAGGCCGACCGGACGTGCCGGCTGCGCCGACGGACGCTCAGCGCGGCGTGCCCGTCAACGGGCGGTTCGGCTGCGGATCACGATGGGAGCCGCCGCCCCCCTCGTCCGGACCCGCCCCGTCGGGGCCGCGCGGTCCCGGGTCCCCGGGGCCCCGTTCGTCGCCGCCCAGCTCGCCGGGACCGTTCCCGCCCGCCGTCCGGGCCTCCTCGCCCAGTCGCTTCGCGCGGGTGCGCAACCAGGCCGCGTAGGTGATCAGGGCGATGAGGGCGAAGATGTGCCACTGCACGGCATACGAGAGGTGATTGCGCTCGTCCAGGGTGGGGGGCCCGGGGGGCACCGGCAGGTCGTCGATACTGGCGGGCCCTTGCGGTTCGGCGTCGATCCGCAGGACCATCGGGAACAGCGAACCCTCGACCTGACGATCCAACCGTGCGGTATCGGCATGGAACACGCGTCGCAGCGGTCCATCGTCCGGGTCGGTGGGGCCGAAGCTCGGCTGGCCGACGGGACGTTCCAGGACCCCTTCGACGGTCACCTCACCCGCCTCGGGCGCGGCCTCGGCGACGGGCGGCTCCGACAACGCCGACGGCACCCACCCCCGTCGGACGAGCACGACGCCACCGTCGGTCAGCTCCAGCGGCGTCAGCACGTGGAAACCCGTCTGGTTCTGGTACGAGTTGTTGCGCTGTAGGACCTCTTCGGCGCTGCGGTAGGTCCCGGTCACTTCGACCCGCCGGTACTCGAGTCCGGGCTCGTCGACCGTGGCGGTGTTCTGCGGATCAGCCAACGCCGCGAGATCGACCGCCGGCTCCGCCAGGCGTGCCTCCGATCGGTCGTTCCGCTCCCGGATGTCCGCGAGCTGACCGAGCTGCCACTGCCCGAGGACGACACACGTGACCACCACCGTCAGCACCAGCAGGTGGCCGATCAGTGACTTCGGTCGGAGCAGGTCACGCATCATCGTCGCCGAGGGTAGCGCCGAGTCGTGCCTGCCTCGCGGCGAGACCCCACCCGCGCGATCGAGCCGGCCCTGCAAGGGCCGGCTCGATCGTCCCACGTCCCGACGGTCGGGTCAGGCGCGGCTTCCGACGCGAACGTCGCGCGCGCCCATGCGGGCGGCATCGGCGGTCTGGTCGTCGGGTTGCTGCTGCGATTCGCGCTCGGCGGCGACCCGGGCTTCGTAGTGTTCGATCTCGCGCGCCACCTGGTCGTCGTCCCAGCCGAGCACCTCGCCCATCAACGGCGCGGCGTCGCGGGCGGCGGCGAGGCCCCGATCGAAGGTCTCGATCGAGATGCGGGTCCGTCGGGCCAGCACGTCATCGATGTGGAGTGCGCCCTCGTGGGCGGCGGCGTACACGACCTCGACCTTGAGGTAGTCGTCCGCACCGTCGAGGCGTTCACCGAGCTCCGGACGTTCCTCGATCAGTGTCAGGATCTCCTTGATCATCGAGCCATAGCGGCCGAGCAGGTGTTCGACCCGACTGACGTGGAGCCCCGTCTCCGCGGCCAACGCCTCCCGCCGGTTCCACAGGGCGTGGAAGCCCTCGGCGCCGAGCAGGGGGGTGCGGTCGGTGACCGATGCGGGCACCCGTTCGGAGAGGTTCCTGGCGGCGGCGTCGACGGCGTCTTCGGCCATCACCCGGTAGGTGGTGTACTTGCCGCCCGCGACCGTGATCAACCCGGCCACGGTCTGGACCACGGCGTGCTCCCGCGACAACTGGCTGGTGTCGTCCGACTCGCCGGTCAGCAGCGGACGCAGGCCGGCGAAGACCCCTTCGACGTCCTCGTGGGTGAGCGGGGTGCGGAGCACGCTGTTGACCTGGTTGAGCACGTACTGGATGTCCTTGGCGGACGCTGCCGGGTGGGCGAGGTCGAGGTTCCAGTCGGTGTCGGTGGTCCCGATGAGCCAGTGGCGGCCCCACGGGATCACGAACAGCACCGAACTCTCGGTGCGCAGGATCAGGCCGGTGTCACTGTGGACACGATCGCGCGGGACCACGAGGTGGATGCCCTTGGACGCGCGTACCTTGATCTTGCCGCGCCCCACGTGCTCCTGGATCTCGTCGGTCCACACGCCGGTGGCGTTGATGACCTGACGTGCCCGGACGTCGAACTCGTCACCGCTCTCCTGGTCGCTGACCCGGGCACCGACGACGCGCTCGCCCTCGCGGACGAGGTCGACCGCCCGGGTGGAGATGGTCGTGACCGCTCCGTAGGCCGCGGCGGTGCGCGCGATCTCCATGGTGTGGCGGGCGTCGTCGACCTGGGCGTCGTAGTACTGGATCGCCCCGATGAGCGCGTCGTCGTTCAACGAGGGCATCAACGCCATCGCCTTCTTCTTCGACAGGTGCTTGTGGCCGGGGACGCTCTTGGCCCCACCCATCCGGTCGTACATCTGGATGCCGGCACCGATGTAGAACCGCTCCCAGATCCGGTGGCTGAGGGGGAACAGGAACGGCACGGGACGCACGAGGTGCGGGGCGAGGGTGTTGAGGTGCAGACCTCGCTCCTTGAGTGCCTCGCGGACGAGGCCGAAGTTCATCTGCTCGAGGTAGCGCAGCCCGCCGTGGACCAGTTTCGAGGAACGGCTGGAGGTCCCGGCTGCGAAGTCCCGCTGTTCGACCAAGGCCACGGTCAGACCGCGCGTGGCCGCGTCGAGGGCCACCCCGGCGCCGGTGACGCCGCCACCGATGACGAGGATGTCGAAGGTCTCGTTCCGAAGCTTCTCGAGGTCGGCTCGACGTCGGGTGGGGGACAGGGCTACGGGTTGCACGCTTCAGCCTTCCGATCGGACGGGTCGCTGATACAGGGTGTAGAGGCGGCTTGCAGGTCCGCCGGTTCGGCTGCCGAACCGGTGGCCATCGGCGCTTCGAGACTAACGCAGCGCCTGCCCCGGGGTTCGGGACCATCGGGGCAGGCGGTTCACCGGCGACCCGTTCGCCCGACGGCGGCGGCGGTCGACCCCGTGCCTAGACTCGGGATCGCGGCCGTGCGGGGCATCCGGAGCCCCACGTGGCGTCAGGAGATGCATGCGATGACCGACCCGTCCAGCTCGGCACACCGCTACGGCGGGCATCACGACCAGGTGGCCGACCTGCTGGTGCCCGCCGGGCAACCGCCGCCGGCCGGTTGGCCGACGGTGGTGCTGATCCACGGGGGGTTCTGGCGCGAGCGCTACCGCCGCGACCTGACCGCGCCATTGGCGCGCGACCTGGCGGCGCATGGCCTCGCGGCATGGAACATCGAGTTCCGGCGTGTCGAGGGCGACGGCGGCTGGCCGGCCACCTTCGAGGACGTCGGCGCCGCCATCGATCACCTCGCCGGACCGGAGTTGCCGGTCGACTCCGCCCGGATCGTGGTGGTCGGGCACTCGGCAGGAGGTCACCTGGCGCTGTGGGCCGCGGGACGCTCGGTCCTGCCGGGATCGGCGCCGGGCGCAGCACCGGTCGTCGTGCCTCGCGCTGTGGTGGGGCTGGCACCCGTGGCCGACCTGCTGGAGTGTCACCGGTCGGGACTGAGCGAGGGTGCGGCCCGCCAGCTCGTGGGTGGTGATCCCGAGGAGGTGCCGCAGCGGTGGGAGGTCGCCGACCCGATGTGCGCACTCGGACATGGTGTCCCGATCCTGCTCGTCCACGGTCTGGACGATGCCGACGTCCCCGTCGAGTTCAGCCGCGCCTACGCCGCCGCGGCCGCCGAGGTCGGCGACGCGGTGGAACTCGTGACCCCCGCCGCCGACCACATGTCCCTGATCGACCCCGCGGCGGCGTCGTGGGCGACCGCCCGACATCGGCTGCTCGAGGTGCTCGACGCTCCGGCAGATGGTGGCTCCGGACCGGCAACGGTGACGTGAG
>PWLR01000066.1 GCA_003558435.1 Nitriliruptoraceae bacterium
ACCAGCGACCCGGTCACCGCGATCGAACCCTCGAGCGCATAGGTCGGCGCGCTGTCACCGATGCGGTAGCCGACCGTGGTGATCAGGCCGTGCTTGGAGAACACGGGTTGTTCGCCGGTGTTCATCAGTAGGAAGCTGCCGGTGCCGTAGGTGCACTTGGCCTCTCCGGCGCTGAAGCAGGTCTGACCGAACAGTGCGGCCTGCTGATCGCCCATCGCCGCGCTGATGCGCACCCCCGGGAGTACCTCGGTGGCGACCCCGTAGACCTCCGCCGAGGACCGGATCTCCGGCAGCATGGCGCGTGGGACCTGGAAGGCCCCGAGCAGTTCGTCGTCCCAGGTCAGCTCGGCGATGTCCATCAGCATGGTTCGGGAGGCGTTGGTCACGTCCGTGACGTGCACGCCACCATCCGGTCCCCCCGTGAGGTTCCAGATCAGCCAGGTCTCCATCGTGCCGAACAGGACCTCGCCCGTCTGGGCCTTCTCCCGAGCGACCTTGTCGTGATCCAACAGCCACCGGATCTTCGGTGCCGAGAAGTAGGTGGCGAGGGGCAACCCGCACCGCTCGACGAGCCCCTGGTGGCCGTGCTCCTCGGCGTAGCGTTCGATGAGGGTGTCGGTCCGGGTGTCCTGCCAGACGATCGCGTTGCCGATCGGGGTACCGGTCCGGCGGTCCCACAACACCGTGGTCTCGCGCTGGTTGGCGATGCCGACACCGACGACGTCGTCGGGTGTGGCGCCGGCCTGTGCGAGTGCCTCGGGAACGATACGTCGCACGTTGCGCCAGATCTCGACGGCGTCGTGCTCGACCCACCCGGGACGTGGATAGTGCTGGCGGTGCTCGCGTTGGGCGACCGACACCAACCGGCCACCGTGGTCGAACAGGATGCAGCGCGTCGAGGTCGTGCCCTGGTCGATCGCCATGACGTAGTGGCTCGTCACGAGCGACGGCCCCCGACCTCGCGGGAGATGGCCTCGGCCGTGGCGAGTACCTGGGCGACGAACGAAGCCCGGGGCACCTCGGAGTGGAACAAGGTGCGCGGTGTTCCGGCGATCCCCACGGCGGCGACCACGAGCCCACCGTTGTCCCGGATCGGCGCCGCGATGCCGGCTTCGCCGATCGAGTACTCCTCTCGGTCCGAGGCCCACCCACGTTCGCGGATACGTCCGAGCTCCGCGACGAGGTCGGTTCGTCGCACCACCGTGTGATGGGTGTGGGTGGGGAGCGTGTCGCCCTCCAGGGACCCGACCGCCGTCGGGTCGAACGCGAGCAACACCTTGCCCAGCGCGGTGGCGTGACTGGGCATCAGGGCGCCGACCTCCAGGACCTGGATCGTGTCGTCCGGTCGGAACACGTGGTGGACGATCATCACCCGACCGTGGATCAACCGTCCGATGCGCACCGCCGCACCCGTGCGCGAAGCCAACGGGTCCGACCAGTTGATCGCGCAGGCGCGCAACTCGTTGGTGTCGAGGTAGCTGTTGCCCAGATCCAGCAGCGAGGCCCCCAGCTGGTAGCGACCGGTCCGGCGATCCTGGTCCGCGAACCCCACCGCCTGAAGCGTGCGGACGATCCCGTGCGTGGTGCCCTTCGGTAGCCCCAACGACTTCGCCAACTCGCCCAGGCCCTGACCATCCGGTGCGCGTGCGAGCGAACGCAACACGGCCGCCGCGCGCTCGATGGACTGGACGTTCTTCGTCATGGTTCAGCACGCTAGTTCAGGGTCCACCCGACCGGGGCTGAGGGCGCCAGGTGTGCGGAAGGCGAGGTCTCGACACTCGCCCCGCACACCGCCTCGGACCGCCACACCAGGATCGGCCAGGATCGGCCAGGGGGCTCCCCGGGGGCGACCGGATGGCCGGGCCTGTTCCTTGGCGCGGGGTTACGGTAGCGTAGGAACCGGGCGTTCTCCGCTGCCGCGCCCGGACCGAGGTCACCGTGTCCGCAACCCGTCTGTCCGACCGCGACCTCCTCGGAGAGCTCGAACCCGTCGCGGAGGAACAGCTCCTGCGGCACGAGAAGATCGCGGAGGAGTGGTTCCCCCACGACTACATCCCGTACTCCATGGGCCGCGACTTCGACAAGGACCCGTGGACCCCGGACCAGTCACGGGTCAGCGGGGTCGCGCAGACCGCGCTCGAGGTCAACCTCATGACCGAGGACAACCTCCCGTCGTATCACCGCGAGATCCACGCGATGTTCGGCCACGGCGACGGCGCGTGGATCAACTGGGTCCACCGCTGGACCGCTGAGGAGGGGCGTCACTCGATCGTGCTGCGCGACTACCTCGTGGTGACCCGCGCGGTCGATCCCTACGAACTCGAGCGGGCCCGCATGCAGCAGGTCATGACCGGCTACGACCACGACAACAAGAGCACCCTGACCGGGATGGCCTACGTCGCGTTCCAGGAGCTGGCGACCCGGGTCAGCCACAAGAACACCGGCCGGTACTCCCAGGACCCGGTGGCCGACAAGATCATGTCGCGCATCGCCAAGGACGAGAACCTCCACATGCGCTTCTACCGCGACATGCTCGGCGCCGCGATGCACATCGATGCGTCGGCGGCCGTCGAGGCGATCGTGGACGAGGTCATCGGCTTCGAGATGCCGGGCGCCGGGATGAAGCAGTTCATGACCAAGTCGGCGCAGATCGCCAACGCCGGGATCTACGACCTGCGCATCCACCACGACGACATCGTGTGGCCGCTGCTGCGTCACTGGAAGGTCTTCGAGCTCGAAGGTCTCGATGACCACGCGGAGGCACGTCGTGACGAGCTCGCCGAGTTCCTGACCCAGTTGGACGAGACCGCGACCCGTTTCGAGCAGAAGCGCGACGCCCGTGCGGCCCGCAGGGCCGCGAAGGCCGAAGCCGAGGCGACCGCCGCCAACGGTGGCGGCTGACCGGGCGCCCGCAGTCCGCGGTCGGTGTCCGCAGGGTTGTCGCCCGGACGCCGGGTAGCCTGACCGACGTGCCCCAGTGGGGCCCCTGCGGCTGTCGCTTCGCCCGCTGCATCTGACGACCTCGAGGTCCTGTCGTGTCCGACTCCTCCCCGTTCGACCGCGCCTTCGCGGCCCTGACCGATCGCGGGCCCGGCCGGATGCTGCCGGACCTCTCCCGCATCACCGATCTCGCCGAGCTGTTGGGCGACCCACAACTCGCCTACCCGTCGGTCCACGTCACCGGAACCAACGGCAAGGGCTCGGTCGTGCGGATGGTCGGCGCGTTGTGCTCCGCGGCCGGCATGTCGGCGGGCACCTACACCTCGCCGCATCTGCAGACGGTGCGCGAACGGCTGAGCCTCGCGGGGCGTCACATCTCGGCGGCCCGGTTCGCGGAGGTCCACGACGAGGTCGCGACCCTCGCCGGTCTGCTCGACGACACGGCCCTGGCGCGCGATGGTGACGATGCGGATCGCATCACCTACTTCGAGATGTTGACGGCGATGGCGTACTGGTGGTTCGCGGACTCCCCGGTCGATGTCGCGGTGTTCGAGGTCGGCATGGGCGGGGCGTTCGACGCCACCAACCTGGTGCGCGGCGACGTCGCCGTGATCAACGAGATCGACGTCGACCATCCGCAGCTCGGATCGACCCCGGCCGAGGTCGCGCGAGAGAAGGTCGGCATCATCAAGCCGGGCGCGCGTGTGGTCAGCGCCGAGCAGGCGCCTGAGGTCGTATCGGTCATCGAGGCCGCGGTCGCGGAGGCGGGCGCCACGATCCTGTGGGCGGGCCAGGACCTCGAGGTCGAGGAGCGGGCGGTCGCCGTCGGTGGACAGCTCGTCACCTTGCGCGTGGGGGACCGGAGTATCGACGAGATCCTGCTCCCGGTCTTCGGCGCCCATCAGGCGCGCAACGCCGCGCTGGCCCTGGGGGCCTTCGCGGAGTTGACGGGCGAGGCGTTCGACGGCATGGACGACGAGTTGGTCCGTCACGGCCTGGGTGCGGTGACGGTCCCGGGTCGCCTCGAGATCGTGCACCGCGATCCGACGGTGGTGCTCGACGGTGCCCACAACCCCCACGGCGCCCGTGCCGCCGCTGCGGCCCTCGACGAGTCGTTCGGCTTCCGTGAGCTGGTGCTGGTGGCCGCCTGCCTCGACGACAAGGACGTCGAGGGCATCCTCCGCGAGCTGCGCGATGTCGCCTCGCACGTGATCGTGACCCGGGCACCCTCACCGAGGGCCGCGTCGCTCGCACGCATGCAGTCCGCGGCGATGGAGGTCTGGGGTGACACGGGCATCGTCGTGGAGGTGGCCGCGGACCTCGGCACCGCTCTGGGCCTCGCGGAGACGGTCGCCCGTGAGGGCGACGGGGTGCTGGTGGCGGGGTCCCTGCTGACCGTCGGCGGGGCCCGGGACCGCTACCTCGCGGTTCCCGACGACCTCGACGACGACGCGGTGGTGCTCGAACCCGCTGACGAGGACGAACCACTCGAGGACGAGGAGACCGACGAACTGGTCGACCTGCTCGCCGACGAGACGGCGTTCCGCGAAGCGATCGAGGATCTGCTCGACGCCGACGCGGCCGGCGATGACGGCGCCGACCGGGGTCGCTGAACCGGCTGGCGGGCCCCTATCATCCGCCTCCACGAACCGGTCGATGGCATCCCGTCGGCCCCACTCGAACCCCTACGGAGTCACCTGTGGCCACCGAACGCACCCTCATCCTCGTCAAGCCCGACGGGGTAGCCCGCGGCCTGATCGGCGAGGTCGTCACGCGCATCGAACGCAAGGGGTTCGCCATCGAAGCCCTCGAACTGCGCACCCTCGACCGCGCGACCGCCGAGGAGCACTACGCGGAGCACGCCGAGCGTCCGTTCTTCGGTGAGCTCGTGGCGTTCATCACCTCGGCGCCACTGGTGGCGATGTGTGTCTCCGGCGAGGGCGCGATCGCCGGCATGCGCACCCTGATGGGGGCGACCAACCCTCTCGAGGCGACCCCCGGGTCGATCCGCGGCGATCTCGCCACCCGGATCGGTGAGAACCTCGTGCACGGTTCGGACTCGGACGTCTCCGCCGAACGCGAACTCGGCCTGTTCTTTCCCGGGCGCTTCTGACCCGGGCGCTTCTGACCCGGGGGCTTCTGGCCGGAGGCTTCTGGGCCGGGGCCGGATCCGACGATCTAGCCCCTCGGGCGCGACGGCGGACAGGTGACCGTCCGCAGCAAGGTGCGTGACGCGAAGGCCTCGATCACCGGTCGTGCCTCGGCCAGCAGGGTGCTCTGTTGGTCGCCGTAGAGTTCGAGCAACAACTGTCGTGCGCCGTGCCACGCCGGCACGGCGACGACGTAGCACTGCCCGTAGTCGCGCAACAGCGCACGTTCTTCGCGGTCCGCACCGGGGTCGTCGACGTGCACGCTGAAGCCGACGTCGTCGCGCAGGGCGGCCGCGGTCGCGGGGTAGTCGGCGACCTCGAAGACCTCGTCGATGCTCGGGCGGAACTCCGGACCCTGGGGTCGGCGTCGGCGGATGCTCACGTTGTCGGTCCGGAGCAGGCCCTACTGGGCATCGAAGACCGAGATGACCCACCGGTTGAGGTCGAGCAAGGTGCCCGTGGCCTCGCCCAGACCCTGCAGCGCCAGGATCCCCGGGCCGTCGAGCGCTTGGCCCCACCGGCGGATCGCCGCGGCCGAGGCCCGGCCAGGTCGCGACGCGGACACGCGGGTCGAGGCATCCGCCGCCGGAGCGGTCGACACCCGCGTGGGCGCGGAGCCCGGCAGCGTCGGGATCTCGCTGTCGGGTCCGAACGCCACCAGCGGTACGCCGGTCTGTTTCGCCAGGTACTGGGCTTCGTCGGCCCGCTGCAGCAGTTCGCCGACCGCTCCGGTCCCACGTGGTACCGATGCGTACCCCGCGGACAGCGTGGGGCGCGGGGAAGGACCGTCCGCGAGCCGTGACCGGATCGCCGCCAGGAGACCCTCGATCTCGTCACGTCCCGCCACCTCGACGTCGCTGCCACCGCCCTCCTGCCTGTCCTTCCCGCCCTCCTGCCTGTCCTTCCCGCCCTCCTCCCTGGTGATCTCGAGGGCGATGCAGAACTCGTCCCCGCCCAGGCGCGCCGGGAAGGCGCCGACCCGCGTGAGCGCGACCCGGGAGATGACATCCGCCACGCGGACCAGGATCCGGTCCCCTTCGGCCTGACCGAGCGCCGAGTTCACCTCGTTGAGACCCTCGACATCGAGCATCAACAACCCCACCTCGGCATGCTCGCACCCGGTCTTCAGCAACAGCGACAGCCGGTCTTCGAGCGCACGCCGGTTGGCTATCCGGGTGAGGGGATCGACCTCGGCCAGCCGGGCCAGTTCGTCGACGTGTTCGAACCGTCGGATCGCGAGGGACAGGACACTGGCGATGGCGGTCAGGAACGGCGTGTCCGCCGCAGTGAACGGCGGAGCGCCGGCGGCCGTGGTCGCGTAGACCACCCCCCACGTCACGTTGTCGATCACGATGGGTACGGCGGCGCTGGAGCCCCTGCCCAGTTCCACGAGCAGGCGCGTCTCCGGGCTCGCAGCGACGCCCGGTCGTGCGGCCTCCATGTGGACGGAACGGTCGAGGAGACGCTCCACCGTCCTCGGGAAATCGGTCATCGGGTAGATGTCGTGCTGCGGTCGACGCTGCCGCCCGGCAGGGAGGTCACCGACGTTCACCAGCACGTTCAGCAGACCGAGTTCGCGCTCGAGCCGGGCGATGGACAGCGAGGCAGCCCCGAGTGCCGAGCGTGCTTCCTCCGCCGTGACCTCGAGCACGTCCTCGAGCGTTCCCGACCCGCCGATCGCGTGGGTGAGCGCGGACAGCGAGCGCAGTCGCCGGGTGGCAGGGTCGCGGTTGCGCAGACGCCGATCGATCGCCGGCAGGACCTCGAGAGGGGAAGGGCTGATGCTGGTGTCGTGCCACCAACTCTCGAGGCGCGTGACCACAGCCTGGCGAGGCTCGTGGGTGATCGAACCCAGCGCGTGTCGGAGCTCGGTGCCGTCACGGCGTGCCACCGCCAGGCGTCGAGCTCCCGTGGCGATGCCTCCGGGGCTCGCACCAGGCCCGAGATCGCTGCGACTGGCGAGCACCCGGGCGAGTTCGGCCGCGGCGGCGACACCGGCTCGGGTGTTGATCGCCTCGGCGAAACGTTGTGGAGCATCCGCGATGGTCGCCAGGACCGCCGAGGTGTCGGCCTGCCGGCGGTCGAGTCCGCACACCTCCGCGAGCTGGAGGGCGAGCTCCTGCGCGTCCGCCCGGACGGTGCCGGGGTCGGGGTTCGTGGTGCAGGCCACGGCGGCCACGGCCAGGGCGAGGTCGGTCGCCGCGGAGGACAGATCGGGCGAACGGTCCCACAGCACCGCTCGGCGATCACCCGTCAGCATGGGAGCAGCGAGGTCGAGCCCGCTGGCCGGCGTGGGACGGGCGTAGAGGTAGCCCTGCCCGTACACGCATCCCCAGGCACCGAGGGTCCGTGCCTGAGCGGGGGTCTCGATGCCCTCCGCGACCACGCGCAGCCCGAGCGCGTTGCCGAGCCCGATCGCCGCCTGCACGACCAGGGCCCGGCCCCGCGGGACCTCGTGCAGGGCTCCGACGGATTCGACGAAGCTTCGGTCGAGCTTGATGGATCGGGCCGGGGTCGATGCCAGGCGGTCGAGCGACGCGAACCCGGTTCCGAAGTCGTCGATCGCGATCTCGATACCGAAAGCGCTCAGAGCGGAGAGGGTCGCTTCGGCGGTGCCATCCTCCTCGAACGCCGCCGTCTCGGTGACCTCCAGCACGAGCGCCTCCGGCGGCAACCGGGTGATCGCCAGGGTCCGTTCGACGAGCGCGACGAAGTTCTCGTCGCGCAACTGCAGCGGCGAGACGTTCACGTGGACCTGCAGCTCGGTGAGGTGGGGTTGGATCCTCCACGCCGCCAGTTGGCTGCATGCGTGGGCGAGCACCTCGGTGCCGAGCGCCGAGATCAACCCCGCCGCCTCGGCCACCGCCACGACCTGGGTGGGCCCGGCGAGGTCGGGATGGAGAGACCCGGCGAGGTCGGGATGGAGAGACCCGGCGAGGTCGGTCAGCCGGACCAGCGCCTCGACCGCCACGAGCCGTTGGTCGAGCAGTTCGACGATGGGTTGGTAGACGATCCGGAGCTGTTCGCGGTCCATGGCTCGGGCGAGCAGGTACGCGGCGCCCTCGTCGTCATCGGTCCGCTCGTTCCACCAACGGGCGCGCGCGTCCTCGACCAGAGCCTGGAGTTGGCGGGGGAGCGGGGTCGGACCGGTGAGGTCCCTCGCGGTCTTCATGCGCCGGACCCGATCGGCCCGGCGGGCTGCGACTCGTCGGTGCGCCGCAGGATCACGCCGGGGCGGTGCATCAGCAGGGCCTCGACGAGTTGGACCGCGAGTGAGGACGGCACGCTCGCGTCGTCGCCGTACAGCTCCAGCAGCTGTCCTCCGCCGGCCTCGGTGACCGGGACCCCGACGAGGTAGCGGTGCCCGTCCTCGATCAGCAGGGCACGTTCGTGTTCGTCGGCCGTCGGGTCGTTGACCTCGACGACGAACGATCGGCCTTGGGCGAAGGCCTGCGCGGTCAGCGGGAAGTCATCGAGGTGGTGGACCTGCTCGGCGAACGGTGCCGCCAGGGGCACGTCGGTGGTCGCTCGGCGCACGTGGGCGTGCCGGATGATCAGCGTCCCGTCCGTCTCGACCGAACTGATCACCCACCGGTTCAGATCGAGCAGCGACATGGCCGCGTCAGCGATGCCTTCCAGGCGTCGGGCCAGGGACGGGTCGAGCGCGACGCTGTCCACCCAGCGTTGGAGCGCGGTGGCGGGGTCGATGGGTCCGCGGAGCCGGACCGAGGGGCGCAGACCCGGCGGTCGCCGTACCGCCCGCTCTCCGTGCACGATGAGGTGGGCTCCGGCCCGTTTCGCGTCGTACTGGGCGGAGTCGGCCTGCGCCAGCAGTGAGGCGAGGTCGTGTTCGGTCGGACCGGCGACGACCACGCCGATCGACAGGCGCGGCTGGGGCGGTGGTACCGCTCCGAGGCCGGCGTGCACGGCATCGAGGATGGTGCGCATCGCGGCCTCGCCACCGGGGGTGATCAGGCAGAACTCGTCGCCACCGATGCGGGCCGCCAGCGCAGCGGGGATCCCGGCGACCGCGGTGGCCAGGACCTCGGCCACGGCGCCGAGGAGTTCGTCGCCGGCCGCGTGGCCGAACTCGTCGTTGTGCAGCTTCAGGCCGTTGACGTCGATCATCGCGAGGGTCGGGCCCTCGTTCCGGCGCGCGTCGCGCAGCAGGGCCTCGGCGTGCTGTTCCAACCGTCTCCGGTTGGGGAGCCGGGTGAGCGCGTCCTCGTGCACCAGCTGGTCCAGGTGGATCAGGTCCTGGGTACGGGCGACCGCGACACCGATCAGGCCGGCGACGGCCAGCAGGAAGGGTGCATCGGCGCCCGTGAACGCGGGTTCGTCCGCATGGGTGGCCGCGAACAGCTCGCCCCACACCCGATCGTCGACGAGGATGGGTGCTGCGCCCCAGCTGCCCTTGCCCATGCGGCGCATGAGTTCCTGCTCGTCGGGATCGCCGTCGAGGTCGTCGATGCTGCCGACATGCACGCTGCGCGACTCGATGCGCGCCACGGCCTGGGGGTAGTCGGCGAGGGCGTACCGCTCGTCGACGGGGCGCGGTCGTTCCCAAGGTGCCAGGTCGCCGACGTTCACCAGGGTGCGCAGCTCGCGCCGGTCGACCTCGAACCGGGAGATGGAGATGGTCGCGGCGGCGACGACGCGGCGGGCCTCCTCGGCCGCGGCGGCGAGCACCTCGATCAGATCGGTCGACGAGCCGATGGCCCGAGCCATGCCGAGGACGGAACGCACACGGTGCTGCCCCTCGTCCCGGGCTCGTAACCGGCGGTCGGCGTCGCGGAGCAGGTCACCGGCGTCGCTACCCGGTGGCTGCTGCGTCCACCAGGCCACGACGGCGGCCGTGACGTCGGCCGGAACCCCGGCCGGTCGGGCCGTCAGGGCCGTCAGGGTCGGGTCGGGCTGCTCGTCCCGACGCCGGGCGCGCACGAGTTCGGCGCTCAACGCCGCGAGCGAACCGATCGGCGCGTCCGGTGAGAGGTCCGGGGTGGCGGCGAGGGTGGCCGCGAGGGTGGCCGCGGCACCACCACCACGATGGGGCAGGGCACACGACGTGCCGTCGTCACCGATCGCCGAGAGCAGCAGGTTGGTGTCGGTGCGGTCGCGTTCCATGGTCAGTGATGTGGCCAGTGCATGGGTCAGGGTGACCCGCGCGTGCGCCGCGCCGTCCTCGGTCTCCGATGCCAGGGCGAGGGTGGCGGTGGCTGCCGCGAGTTCGAGCACTCCGGTGGGCAGCCGTGCGGGGCCATGACCACCTCGACGCAAGGGCAGTTCGGGATCGACCGGTGCGGGGATCAGCTGCGCTCCGGGGGCGGCCGAGCCGTACAGGTGGCCCTGGGCGAGGTGGCACCCCCACGCCCGCAGGGTCGCGGCCTGGGTCTCGTTCTCGACGCCTGTGGCGACCACCCGCAGGCCGATCGACCGGCCGAGTCCGATGGCGGCCTCGACCACCAGCGCACGGCCGCGCACGGTGCCGCCCGCGCCCACGGCGGCCACGAAGGAGCGATCGAGTTTCAGGGTCCGGGCGGGGATCGTGGCGAGCAGGTCGAGTGTGGCGTAGCCGGTCCCGAAGTCGTCGATCGCGAGTTCGACGCCGCGGGACTCGAGGGTCTGCAAGGCCAGTGTCGCGGGGCCCGCGACCTCCAGGGCCACGGACTCGGTGACCTCGAGGACCACGGCGCCGGGCGGCAGGCCGTGATCACGGATGATCCGCTCGAGATCATCGGCCGCACCGGGTTCGACGACTTGGCTGGGGGACACGTTGACGTGGACCTGCCAGTTGGCCCCGCCCACGGTTCGCCGCCACGTCGCCAGCTGCGCGCACGCATGCGTGAGCACGGCGAGGCCGAGCGGCACGATCAAGCCGCTCGCCTCGGCGACGGCGATCACGGCGGTGGCCGACCCGAAGGCCCGGTGGCGGTTCGGGTCGATGCGCACCAGTGCTTCGGCACCCACCGGGCGGGCGGTCTCGAGTCTCACGATCGGCTGGTAGGCGACGGTGACCTCGCCGTCGGCGATGACCTCTGCCAGAGCGCGCGCGGCCGGGGATGGGCTCGGGTTGCCCGCCCACCAGCGCGCGAGCGCACGGGTGAGCACGGGGTGTGCCGTCCCGGCATCCGTGGCGCGCCCCTCCATCGTTCCCCTCGTGTCGCGTTGCGGTGCACGCGCCCCTCATGCCACTCGACCATGCCCATCGACCGCGGACGACGACACGACAGCGATGGCGCACCCAGCGCACGGCAACGTCCATCCACAGCCGGCGGACGACCCATGGGCTCCACGGTCGCCACGGCGGGCAGCATGGGTGGCCCGCCCGGCCCGGGACGTGGCGTCCACCAGCGCCACGTTCGGTGCCGGGCATCCGCCGACGAGAGGACCCGGTGTGAGCGTGAGCTGGACGGTGGGACCCACCGAGGGGCTCGAGACGTCGCGCGCGCCGTGTGTCGCGTGCGCGCATCGAGCCTTCCTGCCCGCACCGATCGGCATCAGATCGGAGGTGGACAGCCCCGAGGCGGCGGCCGAGATCCTGCTCCCGTGGTTCCTGGGTGCCGACCGTGAACGGTGCATCGCGGCGCTGTTGGATACCAAGCATCGACTGTTGGAGGTCGTGACCGTGTCGGTCGGCAGCGTCGACCACACGTTCATGAGCCCACGCGAGGTGTTCCGGGATGCGCTGCTCGCCAACGCCTCGGCGATCGTGCTCGCCCACAACCACCCCTCGGGAGATCCTGAACCCTCCGGGGACGATCAGCGGGTGACGGCCCGGCTGGTCCGGGCCGGAGAACTCGTCGGCGTCGAGGTGCTCGACCACCTCGTGGTCGGTGGATCGCGCTGGATAAGTCTGGCAAGACGCGGTCACGTCTGACCGGACAGTCTGCGCGTGTTGCGCACGACCTCGGACAGCGGCCGTCTGCGGGGGCGAGGCGTTCGACCATGGACGGAAGGCGGTGGTAGTTTCACAACTGACCAGCCGCGCAACCACCCAGCGCGATCTCGAGGTGGACTCGAGGTGCTGGGCCCGTGCTCCCCGGTAGCGGCAACGGCCGTCGGCGAGTCCGGGTGCGCGGGAGATCCTCGACTCCCCTCAGCAGTTTCCGACCGAGCATGTGGGGTTCTCTCGTGGCAGCCAGCATCGGCAACACCTTCCAGTTCCTCGGTCGCGACATGGCCGTGGACCTCGGCACCGCCAACACCCTGGTGTACGTCCGGGGTCGTGGCATCGTGCTCAACGAGCCCTCGGTGGTGGCGATCAACACCAAGAACGGGGCCATCCTGGCGGTCGGCGCCGAGGCCAAGCGGATGATCGGTCGCACCCCGGGCC
>PWLR01000004.1 GCA_003558435.1 Nitriliruptoraceae bacterium
ACGATACCCTGTACGCCACGCTGGCCCGTGCCGAAGAGCGCATCCCGCTGCAGATCTCCCCGACCGGCATCCAGCACGAGGAGATGACCCGCCCCATCACGGCCCACTATTGCTGCTTCACCCTGCAGGGCTGGCTGAACCTGCTGAACCTGGCCGCCCGTTTCGATGGCAGCTTTGTTGCGCGTGCCGCCGAACCCGACCATCCCCTACGCAAGGCCGTGGAATGGCTCCTGGCACACGAAGGCTTCCCGTGGCCCTATCCCCAGATCAATGACTTCGACCATCGGCGTTTCGCGCCAATCAAGGCCCTCGCCGAAACCTTGGGGCATCGCTTTTCGATGTCCGAGCGGGGTGAGACCGCCACCACCCCCGCCTGTTTCGCTCCGCACGATGGGGTTCAGATCTATTGGCAGCTAAGTGTTCACCTCAGGGGTTTGGGCTCAATCCATCGCGATGCCCCCAGGGCTGTTATAAGTTCAAACTAAGGGTCGTATCGTGATTCTACGTTAGTCGTCTCTCAAGCGATAGGGGGGGGGTCGAGCTGAAAAGGCCTAGGCCGAAGGCGCCTAAGAAACTGACACTCGATATTTTATCTGAATCTGCGGAGTTGGCACATGTTGCAAGAGGCCTATTACCTATTTTCCTCGTGGGACCCCGTAGGCAGGGCTCCACTTCTCTCTGGTGTGGCTTACTACGACGATTCAATAATCGTCGGTACCGAAGGCCTACTTGAATGGGTAAACGAAAATCCTGGGGTGGACGTCGCTTCAGTCATTAGGGAAGGGCGCTTCTCGTGTGTTTGGGCATCCGCTTCTAGCCTTGTCGCCTGGTGCGATGATATGGCCCAGGAGACCATATACTATTATGAGGATGCAGGAAGATGGGCGTTTTCCAACTCATTCCTCGCCCTCGCCCGGGAATTGCGGACGCGTGGTGTATCTCTTTCTGTTCACAAAGGCGCGTTGGCAGCGTTTGACATTGGCAACTACAGCTTATTCGGCGGGCAGCTGGTATCCCACCAGACGCCGATAAGAGAGATACGGGTGCTCTCTAATAACCATCAGTTGAAGGTTACGGATTTGGAAGGTCGCCAGAATTTCTCCCTCGACCATCGGCCTAGACAGGCACAAGTCGAAACACTTGATCCCGAATCCTATATTGGCGGTCTCCAGCAATTTGTATCGAGCTGGAAAGGCCGCTTCTCAGCGATGGCTGAAAAGAATCTGTTTGACCACTACAAAGTCGGATTATCTGGTGGATATGATTCACGGATTACATTTGCCTTGGCATACCAGGGTCTGAGCGGGTCCACTGACCGATACCAAATTAACTCAGATCCCAAAAAAGTTGACGATTTAGGGCCGGCTAATGCGATCCGCGAGCTTTATCAGATCGAAAACGGGTTTAAACCGTCAAACCCAGTTCGCGTCAACGGTGAGAAGGCTTACGATCTTTGGAAGCTTGGGAATGTGGGCGTTTACTTGCCAGTGTATTTGGCTAGGCGAGAGATCCCCGCGAAGGCGGTGAACGTTCATGGAGGCCATTTTCGGGCACACGCGTATGCGAAAATGTCGGCGCAACAGAGGTTAAGCGTGATCCAAAAGAAGTTGCCGGGTGGCAATGTGCCAAAGCGGGAGTTTGCGGAAGTGTGGTGCGACGCGTTCCGTGAGATGGATGTTGATATGGATGATCCTCGCGCGATGCATCAACATTACTTGAACTTCCGTGCGAGATTTCACTATGGAAGGTCGTGGTACAAGAATCTGTCAAATATTGTTATGACGCCGCTTCTTTCTGCAAAACTAAAGGCGCTTTCGGATGCGTTTATATGGGGCGGTGGCGATATGCAGCAGGTGACATATGACCTTATGTATCTTCTCGATCCGCAGCTGACAGAGATGCCTTTCGATCGGGAAGAGAAGCGGTTTCCAAGCGAGGTGAAGGCGCGGTCACTGGTTAAGGGGTGCGCGCTCGCAGGTAGGGTGCCCATAGGGGGGGGGCGAGTTTACGGAGGCGGTATAACAGGAAACGATACCGAGGTCGCTGCGGATGGGAGATGCCGGTCGCTCGCAGAGCTCGGGCGAGCCGTTTCTGATCGGATGGTCGAAGAATTCCGAACGGAGGGCGTGGCTGCAGTGGATTGTGGGTTGGCGGATCATTTGTCTTTTCTTAAAATGCGTACAGTTGTGAAGCTGGGTCGCGAATCAAGTTCGACTCGGGCGTTGCTTTCATGGTGGGTTACCAGAGCGGAGATTGCGAATCTAACTGGGGGTCGTCGTGACATCTAAACGGATTTCGCGTGATTCTGGAGGCTTTGTAGGTTCTTATGATCTGTTTAGATGGCATGCGTACGCAGCAAGAGGTGGTGTTTTATGCGCGTACCTAGTGGCGCTCGCTGGATTTCAGCGGGGTTTGAATATTGTTTTCCACACGGAAACAAAAGATAGGGTTAGCGGGAAGTATGAAGACTTTGGTGGCTCTGTTTTTTCGGTCTCGGATGGTATGGATACCGTATACTTTAACCGGACAAGGGGTGAAGGTAGCCATAAAGAATCTTTAAGAAGTATAAGCAAACAACGACTTTCGGAAACTTTGGCCCTGCTTTCGGTTCCGCACCCAAAGACTTGTATCCTCGAAAAGTCGTCCATCGACTCAAGGGTGGCTGAACTAACCTATAGTGAGATTGGCAGCAGTCGGCTCGTGGTTAAACCGGTTGGGGGGAGTGGTGGAAAGGGCGTGTG
The DNA here is from genome assembly GCA_003558435.1 of Nitriliruptoraceae bacterium. GTDB lineage: Bacteria > Actinomycetota > Nitriliruptoria > Nitriliruptorales > Nitriliruptoraceae > PWLR01. Next base: position 2,742 of record PWLR01000004.1, read on the forward strand.
TTTGGGTGTCGCCTCTACCGCTGCATTGGTTGCGGCGGTCCGCGCTCAGAGGACGGATAAGGTGGTAGTTCAACAGGAGGTTCGGGGGACCGAGTATCGAGTTTATGTTGTTGGTAAAGAAGCCGTAGCCGTAACGTTGCGGGAACCCTCGAATGTCGTTGGGGATGGAAGGGCGACGATCGCAGAGCTAGTCAGGCGTAAAAATGTGGAGCGGAAAACTAATCCGCACCTTGCTAGTAGGCGTATAAAGCTTGAGGATGAGGCGCTTGCGTTAATTGACTGAAGTTTCCCGCTTTGGGCTACGCAACGAGGTCCATGAGCGTTGCGATCAGGGGATTTCGTTTGGGTTTGTCGTGATCCGGGCACTCGATACCAAAACCCCGTCCCGCGAGGTCGCGGGCGAGTGCCCGGCGCAGGTCGCCGAAGG
>PWLR01000176.1 GCA_003558435.1 Nitriliruptoraceae bacterium
ACCGCCCAAACACCCAGCGGAGCAACAAACACTACCACCAGACACCCAGACCGTCCAACCACGGACCTTGGACAACCACCATGCAAAACACAGCAGAAGAGCTCAAAAGAGCCACGGCCACAACTGGTTGGGACGGAGAACCGTACCTCCGTCGCGTTCGACTATCAAGCTGGTCCGTGCCACCGTCGTGCGCGGCTCCGGAACCTGAACCCGCTTCGGGTTCGTCTTCGTGCTGTGCGCAAGTTACAGGTCGGTGAGCGATGCCTGAATTCGACGGTTCGCGCCGAGCGGCCAACGCGCAACTACCGCGACCGCCACCGGCGTCCGGACCCGAGGGTCTCGCCGTGATTGGGGTCTGACAGCCCGTCAGGGGTCGTGTACGGCACTTCACGGCTCAGCGGCCGACGGGCTGTCCTCGGCGGTGCGACGCTCGCCGCCGGATCAGTCGTGGGTCGGCGGGCTCGCTCGCGGCGAACGCCGATAGGCACTGACCTCCGGGACCCCGGCCAGGTGGAACCGCCACGGAAGGTCGGGAGCGAGGCGGACCCCGACCCGCGGGCCGGCCACGATCGTCTCGGCGGCCGGTCGCCAGGCGTCGTCGGCCAGCCGGAGCCCGGATATCCCGTCGATGACATCACCCCGGTCGTGTCGCGGCGCGTCGAGGTCGAGTCCCTGGGTCAGGCGCCCGGGACCGCGGAGCAGCTCCCGCCGGCTCTTGGCCGCGGGCCGTCGTGCCGCGACCTGCTCGGCACCGTCGATGAGCGTCGCGGCTCGCACGAGCACCGCGGCGCCGACCTCGGCGAGCTCGACCGCGATGTTCAGACACCAGTGCACCCCGTAGGAGCGGTAGACGTAGCTGGTGCCGGCCCGCCAGAACATCGGCTCGGATCGCTGGGTGCGCTTGGCGTGGCTGTGGCTGGCCGGGTCGTCCTCCCGGTAGGCCTCCGTCTCGACGATGCGGGCCACGACCCGCGGGGCGTCGGGGTGCTCCCGCACGAGCAGCGCACCGAGCAACGCCACGGCCGCATCCGGCGCGTGCCCGGTGAGACGCTCGCGGTCGAAACCGGCCAACGTGCCGTACAGCCGCCGGTGGTCGTCCGTCGCGCTCGTCGAGTCAGCGATCGCGCTACCCCCGTATCCCGTCGATCCACGCCTCGAAGCGGTCCAGTTCCCAGGTGTTGGCGATCCGTGCCTTGTCGAGCCGTCCCCTGCGGGCCTGTGCCACGCCGAACCGCGCCCGATCGAGCTCGTCGATCGCGTGGGCGTCGGTGGAGATGACGAACGTGACCCCGCGGCGTGCTCCCTCCCGGATGACCGTCGCCGGGGCATCCAGCCGGGCCAGCGCCGCGTTGATCTCGATGGCGGTGCCCGTCTCGGCGGCGGCATCGAGCACCTGTTCCACATCCAGTTCGATGCCGGGGCGCCGACCGAGCTTGCGGCCGGTGAGGTGCCCGATCGCGGTGACGCTGGGGTGGCGGATCGCGGCGATCACCCGGGCGGTCTGTGCCTCCACCGGCCGCGAGAAGTGCGAGTGGACGCTCGCGACCAGCCAGTCGAACCCCGCGAGGAACGCCGCGTCGTAGTCGAGCGAGCCGTCCGCCCCGATGTTCAGCTCGGCCCCGTGGAACAGCCGGATATCGCCGCGACGCTGCTCGAGCTCGCGCAGGGCCCGACGCTGCTCGAGCATCGCCTCGCGCGAGACCCCGTTCATGCGCAGGTCCTCGGCGTGATCGGTGATCGCCAGGTACGACAGACCGCGGGCGGCCACCGCCTCGACGAGGTCCTCCAGCGACTCGCGCCCGTCGCCCGAGAGGTCGGTGTGGTCGTGCAGGTCACCGCGCAGGTCCGCGACGGTGGGCAGGTCCGGGAGCCCGGGACCGTCGGCGTCCTCGATCTCCCCGTCGTCCTCACGCAGCTCCGGGGCGATGTAGGGCAGGTCGAGCGCCGCGTAGACCTCGCGCTCGCTGGCGGAGGCGACCACCTCGAGGTCCCCGGACGCGAGCTCGGACGCCACGTCCTGCTCCGGCTCGTCCCCGGCGTCCTCGTCCTCGATGGGTTTGCGGACCAGCCCGTACTCGTTGAGCAGCAGCCCCCGGGCGATGGCGCGCTGTCGGAGCCGGATGTTGTGGGCCTTGGATCCGGTGAAGTAGACGAGTGCGGCCCCGAAGCTGTCGGGCGGCACCACCCGCAGGTCGACCTGCACGCCGTCGCGGGTCACGACCGAGGTCTTGGTGTCCCCCGAGCCGATCGTGCGTTCCACCTCGTCCATGGCGAGGAACGCCGCGTGGACGGGTGCTCCGTCCTCCGAGGCGACCAGCACGTCGATGTCGCCGATGTCCTCGCGGAAGCGGCGCAGGCTGCCCGCGTAGGCCAGGTCGGCCACCCCCGGCACGTCCCGCAGCACCCGCAGGATCCGCTCGGCGACGGGCAGGGCGGTGCCGATCGGGACCCGCTGGTCCTTGGAGGTCAGCCCCAGTTGCGCGATCGCGCGTTCGATGTTCTCGACGGTCTTGGCGCCCATGCCGGGCAGCTCGGCGACGCGCCCGTCCTCCAGCGCGGCGGCGAGGCCCTCCAGGTCGGTCACGTCCAGTTCGTCGTCCAGCAGCTGCACGCTCTTGGGGCCCAGTCCCGGGATCTTGAGCAGGGCCAGTTTGCCCTTGGGATGCTTCTCGCGCAGTTGCTCGAGCTTGGCGATGGTGCCCTCGTCGAGGTACTCGCGGATCCGTGCGGCGATGGACTTGCCGATGCCCTTGACCTCGGCGAGATCGCCGGCCGACATCCCGGAGAGGTCCTCGCCGAGCCCCTCGACGGCCCGTTGCGCGTTCTGGTAGGCGCGCACCCGGAAGGCGTTGGGGCTGCCCTCGTCGATCTCGGTCAGGGTCGCGAGCTCCCCGAGCACCCGCGCGACCTCGTCCCGGTCCTTGCTCACCCAGTGCCCTCCGGACTGGCGCGCCGTTCGACCGCGCGACACGGAGCGTAACCGCGGCCGAGGTGAGCGGTTCAGCGCCCGCCGCGGTTGGTGGCCGCGGCGTCCCGGGCCCGAGCCAGCTGCGCTCGCACCGAGCGCGTCGCGGTCCCGTTCACCCCGTCCCGACGGTCGATGGCCTGCTGCGGGTCGAACCGGGCGGCCACCTCGGCGTCCAGGGCCGGATGCACCGACGCCA
>PWLR01000224.1 GCA_003558435.1 Nitriliruptoraceae bacterium
AACGCTCGGCCGGGGGCGTGTCCACGTCCGGAAGGGCCGACATCATGATGATCTCCTCACGCAGCTCGTCCTTCGACCGGCTGCCCGCCCACCCTCGTTCGACCTCCTCGTCGGTCACATGCGCAGCTTGTCGCGTCAGGTGGTCGAGGTACCGGTCGTTGCGGCGGCTCACAGCACGTCCTCGCGGTCGCGACGGGCAGGTGCCCGCCTACGCTCCTCGTGTCCGGCAGCGGCCGAGCGTTGCGGGTCGATCCCCACCCGTCTCAGCTCGTCCCCGAACCGGCGTCGCGCTCGATGTAGTCGGAGCCGGACCGCTGCGCGGCTCACCCCCAACGTCTCGGCGACCTGCGCCCGTTCCAGACCTTCCACACCGACCAGCAGCAGAACCTCTTGGTCGTCGCCACTGAGCCGCCGGAACGCGTGGACGATCTCGCTACGGCCCGGGCCGGTCAGCTGCGCATCGACGTCCTCGACGGTCCGGCCGAGGTCGGAGATGAGCTTGCTGTTGAGGCTGACGGCACGCCTGTCGCTGCGGTAGTGGTTGGCCAACACGCGCCGTGCGGTGCCGTACAACCACAGCCGAGCCCGATCGCCGTCGGGAATGTCGTCGAGGCGACGCCAGGCCACCAGGAACGTGTTGGCCACGACGTCAGCGGCGTCGGCCGGCTGCTCGACTCGCCGCAGCGCATAGGCGAGGATTGGGCCGGAGTTCACCTCATAGAGCCGATCGAAGCGCGACCGGCGCGCCGCGGACCGCTCGGCACTCCGTGACCTGTTGGCATCCACCAGTCCCCGCAATCTGCCTCTTACCCTGACGTGTCCGGACCCGCGCTTGCGTTTCGGTGCCGCGCGCTGGCGCCGCTGCGTCCACCCGGGATGCGCGGCGGATCCCTGCATGTCGGACGTCTCGGCTCGGCCGGCGAGATGGACAGCGAGAGCCTGAGCCTACGCCTCGCTACATCAACCGGTGCTCCTCGCTCTCTCGCCACGCCCCCGGTCGGCGAGCTACGACCAACACCGAGCCGGACTCGTCAGGCTCCTCGCGCACTGACCGAGCTGAGCGAAGATCCCGCGGACACCCACCACCAGATGCCATCAACGACCTCGCACCAGGTCCACCGGCCGCGCCGCAAGGGCGCACGCGAGTTCAGCGGGCTGCCGACGGCGTTCGCTCCATGCGAACGATCGTCACGCCGCCACTGGCAGGCCGACCGGAACACCGCTGTAGGTTCTCGGCTTCCGAAGCTCTGCATCGCCAAGCAAATGGCCGTCCGCGGACGGTGAACCGACAGCCACGCAACGCGGTCCTCGCGGAGGGACCGTGATCGCCCTTGAGCGCGGTCATGCGGGCAAGGTTTGATTGGATCGGGCGCTCGCTACGCGACGTGGGCCCGCCTGGACCGCGATGGGAGCGCGATCAGCGGTGGTTGGGGTACTCGGGTCCTCGCTGGACCCTGGCGCGTCGCTCACCGGCACACCGCGGGACACCTTTCGCGTGTGCGAGATCGGACCCTCCTCGAACCGCGTCGACAGGTCTTGACAGGTACGTCGACGACTGACACGCTGAACAGCGTTAGGAAAAACTCTCACCGTTAGAGGGCGCCATGACAGCCACTGCCGGCCCCGGCAACATCCGCGAACGTCGTCGCGGACAGACGCGGGCAGAGATCCTGCAGGCCGCCTGGCGGCTCTGCGAGCGCGACGGGATCGCCGGGCTGTCGCTGCGGGAGTTGGCCAGCGAGGTCGGGATGCGGGCACCGTCGCTGTACACCTACTTCGCGAGCAAAGCCGCCATCTATGACGAGATGTTCGCCGCCGGCTATCGCGAACTCGAAGCCATCGAGGCGGACCTCGAGGTCGACCCCGACGACCCGGTGGGCACCCTGGCGGCGAGCATCGAGGCGTTCATCGACTTCTGTTGCGCGTCCGTGGCGCGGTTCCAGCTGATGTTCACCCGGGCCATACCGGGGTGGGAGCCCTCGTCCGAAGCCTACGCCGTGTCGGTCGCCTCGTATGAGCGCTCGGTGGAGCCGTTCATGCGTCTGGGGATCGACGAACAGCGTCACTTCGACCTGTTGACCGCGCTGACTTCCGGGCTGGCGTCGCAGCAGCTGGCCAACGACCCCGACGGCGACCGTTGGCGACGGCTCAGCCGTGAGGCCGCCGAGATGTACATGACGCACGTCACGCACGAAAGGAAGGGATCATGAGCGTGGACACAACGCGCTCGGTGGACGAGATCACCCGGATCTCCCGCGACACCGATCTGTTGACCGCACTGCTTTCCGGGCTGGCGTCGCAGCAGCTGGCCAACGACCCCGACGGCGACCGTTGGCGGCGGCTCAGCCGTGAAGCCGCCGAGATGTTCGTCACGCACGTCACGCACGACAGGAGAGGATCATGAGTGTGGACATGACACGCTCGGTGGACGAGATCGCCCGGATCTCCCGCGACACCGATGCCCGCGAGGTCGCGATCGGTGCCTATCAGCGGTTGTTCGACCAGCTCGAGCAGCTCGAGCCCGAACAGTGGAGCGCACCGACCGAGTGTCCCGGCTGGGATGTGGCGGCCATGGTGGGCCACCTCATCGGCGCAGCCAAGAACGCGGCGTCGATGCGTGAGGCGACACGTCAGCAGTGGTGGGCCAAGCGCCACGCCGACGAGTTCGACGGCAGCACGCTCGACGCGAGCACCGCACTGCAGGTGCGCGACCACGTCCAGCTGTGGCCTGAGGAGCGCCTCGCGGCGCTCCGGGACGTCGCGCCCGCTGCTGTGCGGGCCAGGATGCGCCTGCCACGGCTCATGCGCCGCATGACGGCCCACCTCGAACAAAGCGGATCGTTGGCACCGGGAACCCCCACGTCGGTGACGTTCGGCGAGCTCATGGATGTGATCCTCACCCGGGACGTGTGGATGCACCGCATCGACATCGCCCGCGCGACCGAGCAACCGATCGTTCTCGACGAGGAGACCGACCGACGCATCGTCGAGGACGTGGTCGTGGAGTGGGCGGCACGGCACGGCCAACCGTTCAACCTCACGCTGCGCGGCCCCGCCGGTGGCGGGTTCCGCCAAGGCGAGGACGGCGAACACCTCGAGTACCACCCGGTCGAGTTCTGCCGGGTCCTCTCCGGGCGAGCACCCGCCGACGGCCTGCTCACAACCCGGGTGCTGTTCTGAGGGCAGCGACCTGCAGCGACGAGCCTGGCCACCACCGGTGTCGCCGCGAATGACCGCGTTCCCGGTCAAGGCTGTTGACCGGCTCAAGAACCGTGATCTGCGCGGTGGGCGGCGTGGCCCCAGCGTCCGAAACTGTCTGGCGGTCGCTGGCTACCGCCGCCGCTGCCGGTGGTGAGCGTCTGGTTGATCGCGTCACGGTGGCGGCGGATGGTCCGGCCGAGCTTGACGAACGCCTCGATGGGAGCGTTGTGCCCAAGCGAGCCACCGGTCGAGCAGGTCGATGCCGCCAGGGCCGCTTCCGCCCATCGCGGGCCGCGCGTCGGTGGCGGGAGTCAGGTGCACGCCTGGGTTTCGTCGAGGAACTCGCGCGGTGTCCGGATCCTGATCTGGCGCGACGCGCCCCAGGGGGAGCAGGTCCTGGTCGCCGGTGACGATGACATGGGCCGCCGGGGTGGATCCGATGAAGCGGTCGGCGTTGGGGTTGCGGACGAAGTCGATGGTCTCTGTTGGGGTGACCACGATGGCCGCGAGGGCCAGGAGTTCGATGAGTTCGTCCACGGTGGCCGGATCCAGACCAGCGTCCGTGGCGCGGTCACGTACCTGCGTCGGGCGGCGTCGCCGTTCCTCGCGAGCCTGCAGCGCCCCTTGCAGCGCCCTGGCGAACGCCACCACCGTGATGATTCGCGGCTCGGTGCTGTGACCGAACCAGCCCGTGATGTGCACGAGCTACGCGGGCGACGGCTCTCGCAAGGTCGCGGTGGGTGGAGACCAGTTGGTGCAGGATGGTGATGGTGGGCGTGCTCTGCATCCGGCGGTCGGGTGCTCCTCGGCGGGGAGCATGGCATGCGAGCCGCCCGGCTCGGGTCGGTTACGCCCGGGTGTCGTTGCCTTTCCGCTGGGTGCAGGCGAGGGCTGCCTAGGCTGCCCGCTTCGCCGCTTCCTCGAGGAGGTCTCATGACCGAAGTCGTTGCCGGCTCTCTCGCATCCGAGTTGGACAGGCTGCTGACGCGTGCTGTCGACCGCCGTCGCGGGGTGCACCACGGTCTGCTGGCGGTTGCTGACGTGGGCGGTTCATGGATCTGGCGGGGCGCACACGGCGCGGCTGACCCCGACGGCACGCCGAGCAGTGTGGACACCCGCTACGCCGTGGCGAGCGTCACCAAGCTCTACACCACGGTGGTCGTCATGCGACTGATCGAGCAGGGAGCCATCACCCTCGAGGATCGCATCGTCGAGCTCCTGCCGGCCGATATGACTGATGGGCTCCATGTGCTCGATGGCGTGGACCACACGTCCTCGATCACCGTGGAGCATCTGCTGAGTCACACCTCGGGGCTCCCCGACTACTACGAGGAGGCGCCACCAGGCGGCCGCAGCCCCCAAACGCGGCTCCTGGCGGGCGAGGACGCCCCGGTGCCGTTCGGCGAGGTCCTTCGGCTCGTCCGCGACGAACTCGCACCGCACTTCGCACCCCAACCCGTCGACGCCGCGGAACGGCGGGCCACCTACACCGACACGAACTTCCAACTGCTGGGCGCCGTCGTGGAAGCGGTGACAGGCAGACGGCTCCGGACGGTGTTCGACGAGACCCTGTTCGGACCCCTACAGCTGGACGACACGTCCTCGTACCCCCAGCGGCCGCGGTCTGGAGCGGCTGCAGAGCCGCAAGCCGCCGTGTGGGCGGGCAAGATCGTCCTCGAGCCGGAAGGCGCGCTGACCCACCAGGTCGCCGACGGCGGGATCATCTCCACGCTGGCGGACCAGGTGCGGTTCCTCAGTGCGGTCGTCGGTGGGGAGGTGTTCGACGACCCGGGGACCTGGCAGCAGTTGCACCGACGCGTGAACCGCGTGTTCTTCCCCATCGACTACGGGCTCGGCGTGATGCGCTACGCGCCTCCGCGGTGGATGTCGCCGCTGTTCGCGATCCCGCCGATCGTGGGCCACAGCGGGTCGACCGCATCCTGGCTCTTCCACTGCCCGCAACTTCGCATCGTCACCGCCGGGACCTTCAACGTGGCACAGCCGCCCCTGCCGTTCCGGTTCCTGCCACGGGTACTGCGGGCCGTCGCAAGGACCGACCTGAGCACCTGAACCACAGCGATGTCTGCTGCCCGATCCCCACCACGGCGCGCTCGGCGTCACACCACCCGATCGCCGTGTGGTCCATCGGCCAAGGGCCGTGTTGCGACGGGCCTCTGCCGGCGACCGCGAGGACCTCAACGAAGCCGGCGACGCCTACCTCGCCGGGTGGCCACCATCATCGGCAACCGCATCAACGCTCCCGTCACCCACGACGACGCAAAGCTCCTCCGTGAACATCCCGTGGCCTGCATCGCCGCGCCGGTGTACCTCGGCTGACGCTCACGGTCATCGACCCCCGAGCGCCAACTCAGTACCCCCAACCCCCCCATCCTTCGTCGGCAGACGCTGTTCCCACACGGGCGACATCGCCGGTAGCTTTTTTCGGTGCTCGCGCAACATCTACCCACGGCGACGCAACCCCCGGCCGATCCGACGGTGCAGCATCGTTCTCGCAGGCGATCGAGGAGGATCCATGAACCGCCATCCCACGAGGCTCCAGGCTGCGGCCGTCTGTCTGCGCGCCGGTGGTCGCGGCTCGACCGAGGTGATGCTGGTCCGCACCCGTCGACGGGGGCGCTGGACCTTCCCCAAGGGCGGGGTGAACGCGGGGGAGAGCACGGCCGCAGCGGCCGGGCGCGAGGCGAAGGAGGAAGCCGGGGTCGATGGTCGGGTCGAGACCGGTCTGCTCGGGTCCTACACCACCGGTTCGGGTAGCAAGCTCATCGCCGCGCACCGGCTCGAGGTCACCAGCACCGGCGCGGATCACGAGTCCGGCCGTGACCCCCAGTGGGTGTCGGTCGAGCACGCGGGCCACATGTTGAGCCAGCACCGCCGCCGACGGGACCGCCGCGAGCTCCAGCGTGTCCTGCGCACGGCGGTCGCTGGCTGGCAGCCCTCACCCTTGCGGTACGTCGCCTCGCTGTAGGCGCTGGCGGCCGCGTCGCGCTGGCCCAGCTGCTCGATGTTCGCCTACCCATGCACGCATGCGGTCTTTCCCTGGTTGGCGGCGCCCTGGGTGGAGAACGCACTCGACAAGCGATCGGAACGCTCAGCCAGCCGATGCGAGATCGGCGTTGTCGAGCAGCTTCGCCGCGACGTCTCGTGGTTTGAGATTGGTGGTCTGCGACTCGGCGCGGAGCATGGCGAAGGCTGCCTCGGCACCGATCCCGTGGCGGGCGATCAGCAGCCCCTTGGCTTGTCCGATCAGGTCGCGGCTGGCTATCGCTACTTCAAGCTGAGCGGCCATGTCGTGTTGCGCGCGAAGGTGGTTGGCGTGCAACACGTACCCGGCGCCCATGGAAGTGAGGATCTCGGCCGCCTCGACGTCGCCCGTACTCCACGGTCCCGGGTCCCGTCGGTAGATGTTCAGCACGCCGATGGTCTCGCCACAGGCGTGCATGGGCAACCCCATCACCGCTCGGAAACCGAGCTCCAGCGCCCGGTCGCGATAGGCAGGCCACCGGTCGGTGGCCGCCAGATCTTCGACGAGGACCAACTCGCGGGTGGTGAACGCCGCGTGGCAGGCACCGGTCTCGACGCGGTCCTGAAGCATCTCCACCTCGACCACCTGAGGATCCGACGCGGCCGCAAAACCCAGACCGTCCCGGCCGGAGAGCATCACACCGGCGCCCTGCGAGCCGGTGACGATCATGGCATGGTTGGTCAGGCGGTCGAGTAGATCCTCGAGGTCATAGGGGTTGAGGATCGTGGTCGTGAACTCGCGTACGGCGGCAAGCAGATCAGACGACGGCATGTGAGACCCGACGACAACTCCGCGCGCGTCCGCTGGTTCGTCAACGTCGCCTCGGATCCGTTCAGTGTGCCAACCGCCCCGCATCACGCCAAGACCGGTCCGCTCCACGCCCGACCGGTTCGCTTGGGAGGCCGGTGGAGCCGGACGCGAAGTGGTGCGGCTGTGGCGATCTGACGTTCAGTGACCGCGGCGATCGCTTCGTTGCTGGGCACTCGGCGAACGCTCTCGTCGTCCATCGCTCCGGTCCACAAGGAGCGTTTCGCCGCGACCGCGAGACTCCCACGCCGGGCGGGTAGGTGTGGACGTGACCCGAAGCCGGCATCGAGGGCGACCTCGTAGTTGGACATGCCATCGACCTTGGTGAACAGATCCGAGTGGTCACCCGATGGTTCGCCAGGTCCACCCGCAGGATGGCCATGCCCAGCCGCCCGATTGACGCACGACCCGCTAACGGTGCGTGGTATCGCTGGCGTTGTGTGCGAACCGTTCGTCATGTGTCGCTGGTCGAGAAGCAGCCCTCGCCGCCGCCCCATGTGGGCGCGCGCCGGGGCTGTTGCCGCCCTAGGGATCGTGGTTGCGGTCGTCTTCGATCAACCTCGAGGAACGACCGTGACCTGTGACGTTTCCGCCCTGCGTCGGCGTTACGAGCTTCGTGGCGGGTTCGGGTCGATGAGCAGCGAGGAGCTGTTGGAGGCCACCCGGCAGGCACTGCTGACGATCTACACCCCGCAGCAGACCGCGATCTGGCTCAACGTCCATGTCCCGGGAGACCCGATCGCAGTCGCACACAAAGCGTTGCGGCTCTGTGTCCTCGACCTCACGGTCGAAGTGGCAGACGACATGGTCGACCGTGACGAGCTGCGAGGTTCGGGTGTCGGCCCAAGCGATACGTTCGGTCCCGTCGAACCGTTCGCCGCGCTCGTCTCGGGTGCGGCCTCCGAACGTGTCGTTCTCGAGGTCCAGCGGGTGACGACGGCAGCGGTTCGCGCCCTGTTGACCTGCCCAGGATCCGAAAAGGGTCCACGACGTGCTGCGCGAGGTGGCGGAACGGTTGGGCGGCCACATCCTGCCACCAGATGCTGCCACGACCACGACCAGGGCCATCGACATCGATCTGTCGCCGGGGGCGTAAGTACCGCTGTTGGCTGTTCCTGATCCGCAACGCCCCGAACTCGCCGAGGACCTGCGGGCACACCTGCTTCAAGCCGTCGATGACGCCCGCCAGGTACTGGGACGTCTGCAGCGGACCGAACGGCTGGCGTCAGCCACCGAACACGACTCCCTCACAGGGTTACCGAACCGTCGCGCCTACGAACGGCCCGCCGGGCGCATCTCGGCAGGTGACGTGCTCATCGCTGTCGATCTCGATGGGTTCAGGCAGGTCAACCACACCCCACGGGCACCTCGCGGGCGATCAGGTCCTGCGCATCTTCAGCGCGGTACTCCAAGCACAGATGCGCATCCGTGAACAAGCACTACGTCTCGGAAGCGATGAGTCCTGATCGTGCTCAACCAGCCCGAGACCGATGCTGCGCCGCGGCTACTCGAGCGGCTGCAAGTCGCCTGGAAGCAACGCCGACCCCTGCCCGTGACCTTCTCCAGCGGCATCGCTCCGGTCACCAGCAGCATCGACGCGGCGCTCCAAGCCGCAGACCAGCACCTCGGACAGGCCAAACACGACCCGCCGGGCTCGGGACCAACACCCCGAGACTGGTGAGCGGGCCCGATCGCCGCGCCGCGCCGGCCGGCTGCTGTCTATGCTGCTCAGGGCAACCGGCGCTGTTCGATCAGCTGTTCGGCGACCAGGTTGAGCTTGAGGTTGCGCTCCTGCGAGGTGGTTCGCAGCAGGTCGAACGCTGCGGCGCCATCGACGTGGTAGCGCTCCATCAGGATGCCCTTGGCCTGCCCGATGGTGTCTCTGGAGGAAAGCGCGGTGCGCAACCCCTCGATCTCGATAGCCGAGGTGAGCACCGTGGCGCACTGGGCGGCCAACACCTCCCCGAGTCCGACCGCACGACCATCGAACGCCGCCGGGGCGTGACCGTAGAGGTTCAGGGCCCCGATCCGATCCGAACGGTCCTCACCGAGATACAGCCGGTAGGACAGCGCCGAGCGCACCCCGAGCGCCACCGCCTTCGGGCCGAACCCTGGCCACCGCACGTCCGTTTCGAGGTCGTCGGCCCGCACCACCGCATCGTCATCGAGCGCGACATACAGGCACGGCCCCTCACCGGCCTCGACCTGCGCGCGATCGAGTGCGACCGCCAGCGGGTCGGTGGCCACGGGTGTGGTCGCACCCGAGGGGTGCACCAGCATGACATCCGCCAGGTCGCAACCGGCGATCAGCTCGATGCTCAGATCGACCATCAGCTGCAAGGTTTCGTCGACACCCTGGCGCGACGCCAGCTTGCGCAACGAGGCCGCGAACTGCCGGGGCCCAGCGGGCGCGGCAGCATCGGTCGGACCGATAGACAGATCCACGTCGAACCGTCGTTCGAACGCGAACCCCATCAGCAGTGTCATCTACCGCGAGTCCGCCTAGCCAGCCTACTCACCCACGGCGGGTCGCAGACGCGCGGGGCGCCAGGGTTTGTGGTGGCCCGGGGGTGTGTCATGCGGCGGGGAGGGGCGCCCCGGAGCACGCTCACGCGGGGAGTGTGCACCACCCGGGCCGCAGCGAGATTGCCGTCAAGGTGGACGCGATGGGGCTATGGGCGGGCCTTCTGGCCCGCCACTTCGCCGAGCCGCTTCGGACGAGGTGGCCGTGATCTGCCGCGAGTCGGGACCGAACGGCCGCCCACTGGTCTCAAGCCGGAGCGAGCTCGACCACCCGTGTTCCGGTCCTCCTCGATGGTTCGGGCCCGGGCCGAGATCGTGCGAGGGTCGCCGAAGCGGCGAGGTCACCCCGGGGCAGGCTCGCGGCGTACGACCCACCGTCCGGGAGCCAGTCCACGTCGGTCAGGTCTTCCGCAGCGTCCAAGGACCAAGCGTCACGCCGAGGGTGAGCTCAAGGCGGCCATCATCTCGGCAGCAGGTCGGGGCACAGGTAGGGTGGGGGTGTGGGTTCGCGGTAGATGATGCTGCTGACGGGTTCGCGTGCAAGCAATGGTTCGCCATGGATCTCTCTACCCATCCGGCGGATACTGCTGCGGCGGTGGGACCTCGCAGGTTCGCGGCCTCGTTGCGCAAGCTGGCTTCTCAGCAGGGTGTCGATGAGGCATTGCAGTTGGTGGTCGATCTGAGCATCGAACTGATCGCCGGTTGTGATCTGGCGGATGTGATGCTGGTCTGCTCCTCGGGGGTGACCACCCCCGTGGCGACCGACCCGCTGGCGGTGACGGTGGATCGCGCTCAGGTGGAATCGGGCGAGGGGCCGTGTCTGCATGTCGCGGGTGATGGCGATCGGGTGGTGCGGGTCGGCGATCTCGCCTCGGACCTGCGGTGGCCGGCCTTTGGTCCTCGCGCGTCAGCTCTCGGGGTGCGCTCGGCACTGTCGTTCCGGCTTTCGTTCGGCGATGGCCGTGCGTCCCGGGGTGGGGCCCTGAACCTCTACGGCCACGCGAGGGAGGCGTTCGACGGCGGCGCGGTCAGGCTCGGTGAGGTGTTCGCTGACCAGTGCGCGACGGTGATGAGCGCCGCGATCGAGATCGAGGGGTTGCATACCGCGTTGGCGTCGCGCGACACCATCGGCCAGGCGAAGGGCATCCTGATGGAGCGTTTCAACATCGACGGTGCCGAGGCGTTCGACCTGCTGAAGAGGGCCTCGCAAACCCGCAACATCAAGCTCAACCAGATCGCCGAACACGTCGTTGCGCAGCGCCGGTTGTCCTGAGAACACCGCTCTTTCAGACACCAGCGATCACCGCGGCGGTCGGCTCGCTCTGGCGTGCGGTTTGGGTGGGGCGGGTGAGCCGGGTTCGGATCATCTGGCGTGCCTCCATCGGTGGTCACCCCAGGCACCCGTGTTTTGAACGCCTGACTGTGAAAGGCTTCCCGGAGCCGATGGGTCGGGGTCAACAAGCGGGGTGGGCGGCGCCTACGCTCGCGGACTGCAGTCAGGAGCATGATGAGGGAGCAGACCGAGGAGTCGATGGACGCCGAAACGTTGGCGGAGCGTCTCGGTGAGATGGCTCGTGAGCTTTCCGGTGCGCACGACCTCGACGAGCTGTTGCAGCTGATCGTCGATCTGGGCGAGGCGTACCTCGAGGGGTGTGATGGGGTCAGTCTGATGCTGATCGGCAAGAACCGGCAGATCTCTAGTCCGGCCTACTCCTCGAAGGTGGCCTACGACAGCGACCAGGCCCAATACGAGACCGACGAGGGCCCCTGCCTGGATGCGCTGCGTCAGCACGAGACGATCGTGATCGACGATCTCGAGACCGAGACGCGCTGGCCGGACTACCGCGCCCGCGCACTCGAGCTCGGGGTCCGCTCGATGATCAGCTTCCGGCTGTTCGCCCACAAGGACACGATGGGCGCGCTGGACTTCTATGCCGCGACGCCGCAGGCCTACGACCGCACGTCGCGGCTCCTCGGGCAGGTCTTTGCCTCCCACGCCAGCGTTGCGCTCAAAGCGGCCATCACCACCGCCGGCCTCGAGGCAACGATCCACACCCGCGATGTGATCGGCCAGGCCAAGGGGATCATCATGTCCCACCACCACCTCACCGCCGATGCCGCGTTCGAGCTACTGCGCAAGATCTCCCAGCAGATGAACCGGCCACTGCGCGAGGTCGCCGACGACATCGCGACCACCGGCGAGATCCCCGACGCGTAGACCGGCTGCTCGCAGGTGATCGATGAGCACGGGCCCCCGCCGGTGCACCGACGCGGACCCGTGGGGACGAGCTTGAACGGCGT
Organism: Nitriliruptoraceae bacterium; assembly: GCA_003558435.1. Classification (GTDB taxonomy): domain Bacteria; phylum Actinomycetota; class Nitriliruptoria; order Nitriliruptorales; family Nitriliruptoraceae; genus PWLR01. The sequence continues at coordinate 11,876 of PWLR01000224.1, forward strand.
CGTCCGCCGTATCGGGCGCTACCGGGTTGAACGCCTCGATACGCACCGAAGAAGTCTGGCACACCCGGCCAGCTCACCGAGCCAACTTCTACGGTAGGTCGCCGGTGTTGACCACCACCTCGGCGACCTCACGCAGCTTGACGTTCAACTCCTGTGAGCAGGTGCGGAGCTGTTCGAACGCGCCGGTCGCGGTCAGCTGATGGCGTTGCATGAGGATGCCTTTGGCCTGTCCGATGAGGTCTCGTGACTCGAGTGCGGCCTCGAAACCGTCCCGGGCGATGGCGGCCGCGAGCACCGTGGCGCAGTGGGTTGCGAACACCGCCCCGAGCGCGACCGCCTCATCATCGAACGCGCCCGGCACCTCGCCGTAGAGGTTCAACGCCCCCAGCCGGGCACCCTTCTTGCGATCCACGAACAGCTGAAAGGACATCGCCGAGCGCACCCCAAGCTCGGCAGCTCGCGGCCCGAAGACCGGGAACCGACCGTCAGACGCGAGGTCGTTGACAACTACGACCGGCTC
>PWLR01000141.1 GCA_003558435.1 Nitriliruptoraceae bacterium
CGGCGCCGTAGTTGACCTCCCAGGTGCCGTTGAGAGCGGCCTTGTACTCCCAGTCGCCGGCCGGGATGGTGAAGTTCCCGCGCCAGATGTCGCCGTCGGCGTCGTAGCTCAACGCCGTGGCCTCGCAGTCGGGCTGCCAGTCACCGGTGCAGCCGAGCTCGGACTGGAAGCTGCCGGGCAGCGTCACCAGCTCCGGCACGTCGGGCGGCGGGGTGCCGTCGGGTCCGGGGGCGGCCGGCAGCTCGCCGGTGACGGCGAACACCTGGGCGGTCACTCCTGCCACCTCGACGTCGAGGTCGCCGTCGTCGCTGGTGGTCGCCGCACCGTCGGTCAGCAGCGGGGTGAGGGTGACCGCATCGGGGATCGCCGCGCCGTACAGCTCGGACAGCTGCAGGGTTCGGGCCTCGCCGCGGTTGATCACGCTCAGCAGGCGCTCGTCGTCGAGCCCGCGTTCGAACACCAGCAGATCACCGGCGGCGGTCACCGTGTCGTAGTCGCCGTGGATCAGCGCGGGGTGCTCGTCGCGCAGCTCGTTCAGGGCGGTGACGGTGTCGGCCACCTCGGTGTCCCAGGCCTGGAGGACGAAGCCGTCACTGTCGGCGTGTGCCCAGCCCGGGCCGGAGCCGGCCCGGTTGGTCCACGGCATCGGTTCGCGGTACCAGCGGTCGACCCAGCCGCCCTCGGCCGCCTCGGTGTTGGCGCTCTGGCTCATCCCCAGTTCCGTGCCGTTGTAGACGACCGGGGAACCGGGCAGGGCGAACTGGGCACTGAGCGCGAGCCGCAGCCGGTCGCGCGCGGCGTCGTCGTCGCCGGCGCGGAAGGCGAAGCGCTGCGTGTCGTGGTTGTCGAGGAAGCTCGTGAGCACGAAGTCGTCGCCGTAGGCCTGCCGGTCGGCGCGCACCGCGTTGTCGAGCCCGGCGAGCGAGGCGTTGCCGGCCAACGTGGAAACAAGCGCATCGTGCAGCGGGAAGTTCAGCGCCCCGTCGAGGGTGTCCTGGTAGCCCGCGATGTCGCCACGGGGCGACCAGATCTCGCCGAACAGGTACTTCTCGCCGGCCATGGCGTCCACGTCGTCACGCAGCGCGGCGAGGAACTCCTGGTTGTCGTCGGTGCCCTCCGAGGTGACGCTGCCGGGACCCTTGGCGTGGTCGATGCGGAAGCCGTCGAAGCCGAGGTCCTCGAGGTAGAAGGGGACCACCGTGTCGAGCAGGTAGGTGGAGGCGGGGCTGCTCGCCGAGAGCAGGTCGAGCTCGGGCAGCTCGTCGATGCCGAAGAACCTGTCGTAGGTCGTGCAGTCCTCGTCGAACTTGTAGAAGTCGTAGTACTCGCTGGCCTGGCAGTCGGCGAGCACGTCCTGGAACCAGGGGTGCTGGTCGCTGGTGTGGTTGGGCACGAAGTCGTAGACGATGCGCATGTCACGGTCGTGGATCTCGTCGACCAGCGCGCGCAGCTCGTCGACGGTGCCGAAGTTCTCGTCCACCTCGGTGAAGTCGATCGGGTGGTAGCCGTGGAAGTAGGCGTTGTCGTAGACGGGGCCGAGCCACACGGTGTCGAACCCGAGGTCCTCGATGTGGTCGAGCTCGGCCAGGACCCCGGCGAGGTCCCCGCCCATCCAGTCCTTGAGCGCCTCGGAGAAGTCGAGGTCGGTGTCGACACCCGCGTTGTTGGACGGGTCGCCATCGGCGAACCGGTCCACGAACACGTGGTAGATCGACGCCTCGCGCGCCCAGGCCGGGGCGCCGGAGTCCGCAGTGGTGCTCGTGGCCGTGCCGTCACCGTCCGCCCCGTCGGCGGGCTGCGCGATCGCAGCGGCGGGCAGGATGCTCATGATGAGCGCGCAGGTCAGCAGGCCTGCAGCGAAGCGGTCACGCACGGTTGAGTCTCCCTCTCGTCCCGGACTCGGTGTCTACGCGGTTGCCGGCGGCTTGTCCAGAAAGTTGCTGAAAATCTTTGCATCGCGCGGTGGGTGGTGCGCTAAGCCCGACGGGCCGCGGCGTCGCGTCGGTCTCGGCTACGGGTCGCCGGCGCGGCGCCCGGTCGGTGGTGACCCTTGCGGTCACGGTCCGTGACGCGAGCGGCGCTCGACCGCCTCGTAGGCTTGGTGCGTGTCCGCACCCGCCGCGCCGCCACCCCCGCCCCCACCCGAGGAGGCGCTCGCCCGGCTGCTGCCAGCCGACGCGCAGCCCGGCCGGCGACTGCGTCACGAGGCCGCCGCGCCCGTCTGGCAAGGGGTGGTGTGGGGCCGGCTCGGACGCGGGGATCTGGCCTGGGCGCACTTCGACCGGGTGCGGCTGCCCGCCCTGCAACCCTGGATCGCGGCCGAACGAGGCCGGATCGTGCGCGAGTTGGGACTCCACGCCGACGCCGAGGCGATCGAGTGGCCGGCCCTGCTGGCCGCCACCGACCCGACCGACGCCGCGATGCTGCGGATCTCGCTGGCCGCCGATGCGGTGGGGCTCGGGGACGTGGACCGTGCCATCCGGCGGCACCGTGCCGCCACCGATGCGTTGGCCGGGCTCCGCGACGGTCCCCGCGTCGCCCGCCAACGTCTCCGGTTGGCCTGGGTCGGGGTCGAGGTCGCCTGGCTGTCGGGCGGCTCAGTGTCCGTCGAGGGCCTGCCGTGGTGGAACGAGGCGGCCCGAGCCCCGGCCTTCCCCGCCGATCACCACTGGGGTACCGACTTCCACGCCGCGAAGGGCCTGCTGTTCGGTGGGGTGGTCCGGGGCGATCCGCGTCTGCTCGATGCGGCGACCGAGCTGGCTCCACCCGTCATCGCGTGGGCCGTGCACCTGGCACGGGCCGACGTCGGCCGGGTCGACGCCGAGGTGGCCGCGACCCGTGCCTGGCGCGACATCGTTCCACCACCGCCGTTCGACGCGCAGGTGCGCGCCGGTCCGACGGCCGCGCGCTTCCCGGCCGGCTGAACGCCCCGGGCCGCCTAGGCGCCTGGCCGCCGGCCGTCCCGGGCGGCTCTCGGCGAGCGGGCGACGTCACTTCCCGTCCCACGCCACGGCTTCTGTCGTGTCCGTCGGCATCCCACCGCCCGCCAGGCATCGCGCAGGACACATCCCGCCGCTGACCAAGGGAAGTGACGCGCGCACCGGCCAGCGCCGCCGTCACCTCCCCGCCCGCGCTGC
>PWLR01000048.1 GCA_003558435.1 Nitriliruptoraceae bacterium
CCACATCGAGGTGGCGCAGGCAGAGCTGTCCTCGCTGCCGCTGGCCGACGACGAGGTCGACCTCACGGTGTCGTTCCAGGTCATCGAACATCTGCACGACATCCCGGGCTACCTGGCGTCGTTGCGTCGCGTGACCGCACCTGACGGTGCCGTGCTGATCGCGACCCCCAACCGTCTGACCTTCACGCCGGACAGTGAGGTCCCGGTCAACCCCTTCCACACCCGCGAGTTCACCGCCGCCGAACTGACCGACGAACTCGCCCGGGCCGGCTTCGTCGTCGACGCGATCCTCGGGGTTCACCACGGCGGGAGCCTGGCAGCGGCGGAGGCCGAGCTCGGAGCCCCACTACCCGAACTGCTGGGCGCGACCGCGCCCGAGCACTGGGATGCCGAGCTGCGTGAGTTGGTGCACGCGACCGAACCGGATGGATTCACGCTCCGCGGCGACGACCTCGATGCGAGCCTCGACCTGCTGGCGGTGTGCCGGATCGCTGCGGTCCCATGACCGGGGCTGCGTCCGCGAGCCAGCCCGGCGAGGTCGCGCTGGTGCTCCACACCCATCTGCCCTACCTGCGCAACCACGGTGTCTGGCCGGTCGGCGAGGAGTGGCTGTTCCAGGCCTGGGGCACCTCCTGGCTCCCCGTGACCCAGCTACTCGAACAACTCGCCGACGAGGGCCACCGTGAGGTGCTGAGCCTGGGTGTGACGCCCACCGTCGCCCATCAGGTGGCCGATCCGCGTCTGGCCCGGGACCTCGGCACGTGGCTCGGTGGGCAGGTGTGGCGTAGCGAGGAACAGCGCTGGCACGGCCACCTCGCGCCCGGGGTCCGAGCGTTGTCGAGCTTCTTCTGGCGACGGTTCCAGCGGCTGGGGGACTACCACGAGCAGGTGCAACGTCGAGGTGGCCTGCTTGCGGTCTGGGCGGAACTGGCCCGGCGCGAGGTGATCGAGTTGTTGGGCGGTCCGGCGACCCACCCGTACCTGCCCCTGCAGAGCGACCCCGCGCTGATCGACGCACAACTGGCCATCGGCCTCGAGCACCATGCGAGCTGGGCGGGCGCCCGGCCGACCGGCCTGTGGGCACCGGAGATGGGCTACCGGGGCCGGGCACGGGTCGCCGATGCGACCGTCGCCCCCCGTTCGGTCGATGCGCACGGCACCCCGACGCTGCCACGGACGGGACCGGTGCTGCCCGGCCTCGAGGAGCACTACGACGCGCACGGGATCGACCACGTCCTGGTCGACGCCGCCACCCTGGTCCGCGCGGCCGGTGGGGCGGACCGCGACTGGACGTCGCGGCCCGCGGTGCCGGAGCCCGGAACCGGCCATCCCGACGAGGTGGTGCACGACGGGGTCCTGATCGGCGACAGCGACGTCACCGCGTTCGCCCGCGACCTGTCGGTCGCCTACCACGTGTGGTCACCGACCGGGGGGTACCCGGGAGCCCCCTGGTACCGGGACTCCTACGCGGTCGGCAGCTTCGGATGCCACCCGTCGTGGCGGGTCACCGACCACACCTCCCACCCGAACGACAAGGCCGTCTACGAACCCGATCGGGCCGACGCGCAGGTGACGCGCGACGTCGATCACCTGCACGGGGTGCTTCGCGAGGTCCTGGACCCACGGTCCGGCCAGCTGGTGGTGGCGGCCTACGACACGGAACTGTTCGGCCATTGGTGGTTCGAGGGCGTCGACTTCCTGGCCGGTCTGCTGCGCCGTATCGGCGACGACCCGCGGCTGCGCACCACGACCACGGCGTCACGGTCCGCCAGGCGACCGGCTTCGCGACGTCTGACCCTGCCCGAATCCTCCTGGGGATTCGCCAAGGGCCATGCCAGCTGGGCGACCGCGGAGACCCGGCCGATGTGGCGGACCCTGCGGGCGGCGGAGGACCGAGCCCGCGACAGCCTCGCCGGAGGCGCCGGTTCCGCCGGGGCGCGCGAGCAGGTGGCCCGGGAACTGGCGTTGTTGGCCTCCTCGGATTGGCCGTTCATGGCCACCCGCGGCTCCAGCCCCGGGTACGCGGCCGAGCGCGTGGCCAGCCACGCGAACGCGCTGCACGAGCTGTGCGACGCGATCGACGCCGGTGCACCGGCCGACCGGCTCGTCACCGAACTGCACCGGCGCAACGACGCTCCGGCCGACCCCGGGGCGCTGGTCCGCGCCCTCGACCCGACGGGTCGCTGACGGGTCGCTGACGGGTCAGCTCGGGGTCTGGGGCGGGCGGTGCGGGCTCAGACGTCGCACCTGCGCATCAACACCACCGCCGCGACGGCGAACGCCACGACGTAACCGAGGAACACCGACAACCCGACCAGCGGATCGAGCGGCAGGATCATCCCCTCGGGCATCGCCGCCATCGACTCCTCGGAGGCGAACACCGCGTTGAGCGCCTGGAACGGCATCCACCGCGCACCCTCGGGGAAGAACTGGTTGACCAGCGTCTCGCCGATGAACAGATAGATCAGCGACACGGCGACCGCGACCACCTGGTTGCGCAGCAACGCCCCCAGCGCGACACCGAACATGGCGGTCAGCGCGAGCGCGACCGGGCCCTGCCACATCGCCGCCCAGGTCTCGGCACCGACGGTCGGCACCTGCCCGCGGATGGCCACCAGCGAGGCGACCACCACCAGCCCGAGGGCGAAGAACAGCACCCCATAGCCGATGCCGATCAGGAGTTTCGCCCCGACCACGGTGGTCCGGCTCGGGGTGAACTGCAGGGTCCGGCCGATGGTGCCGTGGCGGAACTCCGTGGTCATCGCCAGCAGGCCGATCACCAGCACGATGGGTGACATCCCACCGATCTGGTCGATCGCCGCCGCGACCTCCGGGTCGGTGCCCAGGAACGGCCCGGAGAACTGTTCCTCGAAGATGAAGAACCCGGCGCCGAAGGCCACCAGCACCAACCCGACGCCCGTGATGATCCAGGTGGTGCGAACGCTGGTGAGCTTGCGGAGCTCCGCCGCGAGGATGCCGCTCATGCGATCCCCCCTCCGGCCGTGAGCTCCATGAAGACGTCCTCGAGTTCCGCGGTGAGCGGGCGGAGCTCGGTGACCGCGATCCCGGCGCCGAACGCCAGTTCACCGACCTGCCGGGCCTCCATGCCCGCCACGACCAATCCCTCGGCGGTTCGGGTGACCTCCGCCCCTGCCGAGCCCAGTGCCCGTTCCAGCCCGGCATCATCGACCGAGGCGACCATCACCCCACCGCTGGCGGCCGTCGTGAGTTCCGCGACCGATGACTCGGCCACGATCCTGCCCTGCCGGATCACCAGCACGTCGTCGACCAACCGGGAGACCTCGCCGAGCAGGTGCGACGAGACCAGGATGGCGCACCCCTCGTCGGCGAGGTGACGCAGCAGCTGACGAACCCAGTGGATGCCCTCGGGATCCAGCCCGTTCGCCGGTTCGTCCAGCAGCAACACCTCCGGTTCACCCAACAGTGCCTGGGCGAGCCCCATCCGCTGGCGCATGCCGAGACTGAACTGCCCGACGCGTTTGCGCGCCGCGGCCTGCAACCCCACCAGTTCGAGCACCTCGTCGCATCGCGAACGGGGCAGTCCCGCGGCCAGTGCGCTGATACGCAGCTCGTCGATCGCGCGGCGCCCCGGATGGTAGTCGACCCCGTCGACGATCGAACCGACCATCCTGGCCGGGTCCTTCAGGTCATGGAACGGCGTGCCGTAGATCGTGGCGGTCCCGGAGCTCGGCGCGGTCAACCCGACGATCATGCGCATCGTGGTCGACTTCCCGGCGCCGTTCGGTCCGAGGAAACCCACGACCTTGCCCGCAGGCACCTGGAAGCTGACGTCGTCGACGGCGAGCTGGTCCTTGAAGCGTTTGGTCAGGCCGTTGATCTCCACGGCGACAGGTTGCGGTCCGGCCACGTGTTCCCCCGTGCGTGATGAGCGCTGATCGACATCGATGCGTGCGCCGGAGCGTACGCCTCGCGCGGGCCAACCCTAGAGCGCCCTAGAGCGTCGGGTCGACACCCGGCACGTGCACCTCGAGCTCCACCCGACGGGGCACGACCTCGAGCGCATCGAACCGGTCCGCGGGCACCGCGACCGGTCCGGAGGCGCCGTGCCAGGTGGCCGATCCGTCCGCGGCGAAGCTGCAGGGCAACAACACGATCCGTCCGTGCCGGGGATGGGCGAGCTCCACATGGGACGGCAGTTCCGTCCGGGTCGCGGTGAACCCGCGCGAGATCAGCAGCCGCATCGCGCTGTCCACCCCACTGGTGTCGATCACCAGGCGGGCTCCGGTTTCGGTCTGGCCGGTCACCTGCCAGGCGACCGTCCCCCGGCTGGTCAACAGGTCGAGCAGTCCCACCACCTCCGAGGTCCTCACGCGCCCGCCCCCGAACCGTCGCGGCCCGAGCGGCGCCGACCGGACCGCCCGCGGCGTACCTCGATCAGCCGCCCCACGACGCCTACGAGCGGGACGAGCACAGCGCCGACCAGGATCGCCGCCAGGGGATCCCATCCGCGCGCCACCGCGGCCCCGGCCCCGATCAGCACACCGAAGGGCGCGAGGTACAACGGCGCCAGGCTCGAACGGCCCTCCTCGTCGAGCCTTCGCTGGGTCAGCGTCGCCCCGACCGCGCCGAACGCGACCAGCACGACCCCCAGCAGCACCGCCGCCGCTCCGTTCACCCGCGCACCTCCCGGCAGATCGGCCGTCACCGCCCGGTCCCCGGTCGGGGCCGGTCGGCCCTCGTGAGCGTAGGCCGTAGCCTCACCGGTCCCACGCGGCGCACCGCTCCGCGTCCGTCCCCCGAGGCACGCGATGGTGGCCCTGCTGGCCGACTCCCCACTGTTGGCGCTGTTCCTGGTGCTCACGCTCGGCACGCTGCTCGGGGCGATCCGGCTCGGCGGGGTCTCGGTCGGACCGGCGGGCGCGCTGTTCGCCGGCCTTGCGGTCTCCGCCGTGCTACCCGGGCTGTCCGACGTGGTCCCGGCCCTGGTCGGCACGCTCGGTCTGACCCTGTTCGCCTACACGATCGGGCTGGCGGGCGGACCGTCGTTCTTCGGCGGGCTCCGGCGGGCCGCGCCGATGATGTTGGCGGCGGTCGGGGTCGTGATCGGCGTGGCCGTGGTCGCGCACGTGGCGGGACGTGCCATCGGGCTCTCCCCCGGCGACATCGCCGGGACGTTCGCGGGGGCGCTCACCAACACCCCGGGTCTGGCCGCCGCCGTCGAGGCGGTCGACTCGCCCGAGCCGGCGGTCGGCTTCTCGCTCGCCTACCCCTTCGGTGTGATCGGGGTCATCCTGGCGATCGTGATCAGCCTGCGCTGGTCGCGCGCCTCCCCGACCGCCGAGGATCGTGATCCGCCTCAGCCCGCCGGCTACCTCACGGTCCGGGTGACACGCGACGATCTCCCCCCGCTCTCGGAGCTACGGCAGTTCGAGGGCGAGACCCTGGTGTTCTCCCGGGTTCGCCGTGAGGGACGCGAGGCGACGACCGTCTCCGATGTGCGCCTGCGCGAGGGCGACCTGGTGACGGTCATCGGCCCGAGAGAGACCATCCGTGCCTTCGCCGAGACCGTTGGCGAGGTCGCGGACGACGACCTGCCCCTCGATCGCCATCAGGTCGACTTCCGCCGCGTCGTGCTGTCCAACGCGCGCTACGCCGGCTCCACCGTGGCCGACCTCCGGCTCGGCCGGTTCGATGCCGTGGCCGGGTTCGTCCGCCGCGGGGACGTCGACCTGGTCGCGAGACCCGACCTGATCGTCGAGTTGGGCGACCGCATCCGCGTGGTCGCGCCCCGGGACCGGCTCGACGAGGTGATCCGCGAACTCGGCGACTCCGAGCGCTCGGCGGTCGTCGCCGACCCGATCGGGTTCTCGTTCGGGCTGCTGCTCGGCCTCGCCCTCGGTGTCATACCGATCCCGCTGCCCGGCCTGACGCTGCAACTCGGGACGGCGGCGGCTCCGCTGCTGGTCGGGCTGTTGCTCGGACGACTGGGCCGGACCGGACCGCTCGTGTGGCAACTGCCCTACGCCACCAACCAGACCCTGCGGCAGTTCGGGGCACTGCTGTTCCTGGCGACGGTCGGGCTCGGCGCCGGACCGGACCTGGCGTCCGCGCTCGGTTCGGCACGCGGCGTGCAGCTGCTCGGTTTCGGGGCCGCCCTCACCACCCTGACCGCGCTGGCCCTGGTGCTGCTGGCCCGGGCCCTCCAGCTCGGAGGTGCGCGCATGGCCGGCAGCCTCGCCGGTGCCCAGAACCAGCCTGCGCTGCTCGCCTTCGCCGTCGACCGTTTCGGGGGCGACGACCGGGTCAACCTCGCCTACGCGCTGCTGTTCCCCCCGACCTTCGTGGCCAAGATCATCGCTGCTCAGGTCCTCGCGAGCTTGTGAGCTCCCGCGTATCCACCCTCGGCGCCGACCCCGTACCTTCGCGGGGGGCGCCGGGAGCCGTGCTCCGTGCCCCGCACCCCTCATGACCCGCACCATCCACGACCCCCGGTGGAGCCGCCTCGTGCCGCGTCGATCTGCCCTCCCGGCGACGCTCAGTGCCGTGCTGGCGCTCGTGCTCGTCGGATGTGGCACGTCCGGCACCCCCGCCTTGCAGCTCGGCAACGACGCTCAGGCGGCGGAGCCGGTGGCCGGCAGTTCCCAGATCGTGCTGGAGCTGCGCAACGACGGTGACGGCGATGACGTGCTGGTGGAGGCGGCCACGCCGGTCGCGCTGGGCGTCTAGTTCCACCTCACCAGTATCGACGACGGTCGCGCTTCGATGGGCGAGTTGGACGAGGTCGAGGTCCCCGCCGGGGAATCGGTCCGGTTCCGGCCCGGAGGATTGCACCTGATGATGGTGGTGCCGGACGAGACCGTGGTGCTCGGTGAGCGGTTCGATCTCACGCTGAGCTTCGAACGGTCCGACCCCATGACCGTCGAGGTCGAGGTGGTCGACCTGCTCGACCTCGCGGAAGCGACCTTCGACGACCAGGAGGCCACCTCGTGACCGGTCGCATCGATGCCGTGCCATCCCCGGCCACCGCCCACCGCCCCGGAAGCGCCCCTTCCCGTAGTGGGCCCCTGCCGCGGCCCCGTCCGAGGCTGCTCACCGGGATGCTGATCGTGCTCGGGCTGCTGGCGAGCGGCTGCGGGCCGGCCAGTTCCACCTCGCTGGCGGCCGAGGGCCTACCCCGGCAGTCCGACGGGTGGCACGGCATCCAACTGGAGATCGAACGCACGCTGCCCGACGTGACGCTGCTGACCACCGACGACGAACCGTTCATCCTCGCCGAGGAACTGCGCGGCGATCCCACCCTGCTGTTCTTCGGCTACACCTCCTGCCCGGACATCTGCCCGGTACACCTCGCCGCCATCGCCTCCGCGATGAACACCGCCGGTATCAGCTACGACGATCTCGACGTCGTGTTCGTGTCGGTCGACCCGGAGCGCGACGACCCGGAACGCATCGACGAGTACCTGAGCAACTTCAGTTCGCGCATGACCGGCCTGCACGAGCAGCTACCGATCGTGGCCGATGCCCTGTCGCAACTCGATCTCCCGGGCCCGGTCGTCGAGGGACCCGACCCCCGCGGCGAGGGCGACCTCATCGGCCACCCGGCACAGGTCATCGGGTTCGACGCCAACGGTGAGGCGCAACGCGTCTGGCCGTTCGGCGCCCGGCGTTCCGACTGGGTCAACGACCTACCCCGCATCGTGGAGGAGTGGTCGTGAACGTCGCCTGGTGGTGTTCGTCGACGCCCGGCCAGATCTGGACCTGGCGGTACACGCCGTTCATCGGCGTGTGGATCGTCGCCGCATCGCTGATCGGCGGCTACGTCGCCGCTCACCGTCGGGCCGGCCAGCCACTCGATCGTGTCCTGTTCCGGCGGTGGTGCCTCGGCGTCCTGGCGTTGTTCGTGGTCTCCGAATGGCCGATCGGGCAGCTCGGGGTCGGCTACATGGCCACGATCGGCATCGGACGGTACGTCGTCTACACCTTCGTCGCCGCGCCGCTGCTCGTCTCCGGCATCCCGACCTGGCTGGTCGACCGCTGGTTCCCGATCGGCAGCAAGCGCGGGCAGGTGCTGAGCAGCGTCACCCGCTGGCCGTTCGCCCTGCTGGTGTTCAACGCCGTGCTGTTCGGCACCCACATCCCCTGGATCGTCGACACGCTGAAGGTGACCCAGCTCGGTTCGTTCGGTGTGGACGTGCTGCACCTCGGCGCCGCCCTGATCTGGTGGTGGCCGGCGATCCGTCGCGAGCCCGAACGCGGAGCGATCCAGGAACCGATCCGCGCGTTCTACCTGTTCACCTCCAGCGTGTTGATGTTCGTGCCCGCCGCGTTCCTGACCTTCTCGCCCCTGCCGCTGTACGGGCTGTACGAACTCGCACCTCCGCTGTGGTTGGGCTTCGATCCGACGTCGGATCAGCAGGCGGCCGGCATCGTGATGAACGTGGTCGGCGGGTTCGTGCTGTGGGGCATCATCGCCGGGCTGTTCCTGACCTGGAGCCGTCAGCAACAGAACGCCGACGAGATCACCCGCAAAGCACGTGATGCACGCACCCTGGCGCGCATGAAGGTCATGTCGGACGCGGAGGCGGGCGAAGCGCATGACGGTCCCGGAACCGTCGGTGGCCTCGTCGATGGCGGGGCGGTCCCGGTCCGCGACGATTGACCTTCGAGCGGCCGGGATGAACCGTCTCCGGCGTGCGTCTAGGCTCCGGCCTCAGCGGACCCACCGTGGTCCTCACCACCAGCTCAGGAGTGTCACCGTGCAAGCCGACCCGTCCGGCATCTCCAACGACCGTGGCGTGGTCTCACGCATCGAGGACGACAAGGCCGTGCTGGCCGTCGGCCCCAGCCGGACGCCGATCCACCTGGCCCTGGACGAGCTGCCGGAAGGGGTCCGTGAAGGCACCTGGGTGGTGCTCGACATGCAGCTCTCCCCACCCATGGCGCTGGCCATCGACGAGACCATGACCGCGGAACGTTCCGGCGACGGCTGAGTGCGCACGGCCCGGTTCGGGGAGGGGAACACCTCGAGGCTGTGGATGCGCGCTGCTCGCCACCCACGTCCGCACGATGGGTTTCCCACGAACGCGCGAAGGCTTCCCCGCCCAAGAGGTCCCGGGCCGGGTCGTTCGGCCCGATCCGGTCAGAGCTCCACGATGTCGAGGTCATCGAGTGACGGGGTGTCGTCGACGATGTCGAACGCATCGCTGAGTTCCTCAACCCAGTGCGTCGCGGGTACGCAGACGTCGAGATCCGGCCATTCACCGGGGTCGGGCAGCTCGTCCGGGGACGATGCCGGTCCGAAGATCGCGACGCCAATGCCTTGCTCCGGGTCGAACCGCAGACGCCACCGGATCCCCCCACGCGAGTCCGCGTGGAGCGCATCGGCCCACAGCCACGGCCCCTGGTCGTAGGGGGTGAGCGTCCCGATCTCCAACGTGATCCGCGCCCCGCGATCCGCCACGTCGGCGACCGACCAGGCGAAGAGCAGTTCGCCGGTCCACACCACGATCCGGTCGAGGACGCTGGTGGTGATCAGCGGCGCTTCGTCGTCGGGGTCGGAGAGCTTCTCGATCAGTGCCGAGACCGGATCGGTCGCCAGGTAACAGGTCCCGGCTGGCCGTTCCAGATCGAAACGCATCCCCTGGTCGGGGTCGTCGGACCGGTTCGAGAAGTACCACATGTGATCGAACGTCTTCCATGTGGCACGCGACAACACGACACCATCCAGCGACCAGTTCGGGACCCGGGCCACCGCTGCAGGGGTCCCGGTCGGTAGTGCTGGCTGTCCGCGCGCCACTCAGGCCGCCGCGCGGGCGCGGACCCGGCCAGCGGCACGCTTCAGCCGCTGGTCGAGGCCGTGGTCGTCGAGCCACTGCAGCGGGCTGTTCCCGTCGAGGTCGGTGCGGGGACCCGACATCCACGCCAGCAACGTCCAATCGTCGAACGTGTCGCTTCCGACCGGAAGCTCGTTCCAGAGCTCGAGTACGTCCTCGCGCACAACCAGCCGGCCGGGGCGTACCTGGAACTGGTAGGCCGGGAACACCCACCGTTTGTCGCTGGTCTTCGCGCCGATCAGCCGGCGCTTATCCAGTCGGTTGCGCACGGCCTGGTCGCCGATCTTTCTGGCCTTGAGTCCGGGGAGAAGCACCTGCAGCTGACCGGTGGTGTAGACCGGTCCGGCGCGGTCAACGAACCGATTCACCCGGGGTAGTACCGCCCGTACCGCATCCGCCACCGCGTCTGGACCGCCGAGGTCGTCGACGTCCTTGCCGCTGGAGGCGAGCTCGGCCGCGCAGTCCTCGGCCACGGCCTCGAATACGCGGTTGAGTTGGTCACGGATCTTGGCGCGGGCCTTCTCGAGCTGCTCGGCTGACACCGGTGATGCCGCCGCGCGCTGCGGCTTCGCGGGCACCTTCTTCCGAGCCTTCACTGCCCGGAAGTTGGTCGCCTTCTTCTCGCCTCGGATCCTGGCATCCATGTCGCCCTCCCTCGACACCGTACACCCCTACCGACCAAACCCAAACCCTCCCAACCTCGGCCGACGGCACCGCGCCCGCCGAGCCACGGCCGCACGTTCGTGACGGCACCCTGGGGCTCGAATGCGAACCCGCCGCATCCGAGCGGTGGCCTGCTCGGCACGCCCGCCGGCGTCCTCGAGTGTCCCGAGGTGGCGTCCTGCAGAGCGCCTCCGCATCGTGCGACTCCATGGCGTGCGCCGGCTGCGCGGCAGGTTCAGCCCTCCAGCGGGTCACCGGGGATCGGCAGGCCGTCGCGGATCCGTGCGGCCGCCTCCTCCGGATCCATACCGGTCGGCAGTCGCGAACGCACCACCCGGACGGGCACCCCGACCGCGATCGAGAACGGCGCCACGTCGCGGTTGACCAGGCAGTGGCTCGCGATCACCGCCCCCTGCCCGATATCGACCCCGCGCAGCACGCTGGCCTTCTCCCCCACCCAGACGTCGCCGCCGATCCGGGTGGGCGAGGTGACGATCCCCTGGTCCTTGATCGGCACGTCCAGCCGGTCCACGCGATGGTCGAAGTCGCACACGTAGATCCAGTCCGCCAGTATCGCGGCGTCGCCCACCTCGACGTCGAGGTAGCAGTTCACGACGTTGTCGCGACCCATGACCACCTTGGCGCCCAGGGTCAGCTGGCCTTCGTGAGCGCGCAGCTTGTTGTCGTTGCCGATCCAGCACCACGGACCGATGACGAGTCTCCCGTGACCGGGCCTCGCGCGGAACTCGACGCGCTTGCCGGTGAAGGTCATGCCCTGGAACTCGACCCCGTGGCCGGTCGCGGCGGCGCGCGCCCGGTGCCACGCCGCACGGCGGTAGAGGTTGAGGTACTGCGGGGTCACCATCCGACGCTCGACCGCGACCCGTACCGCTTCCCGCCAGCCCCAGCGGGGGTAGCGCAACCGCAGGGGCGGCCGACGCAGATGACCGGGCACGCCCGCATCCGCCAGCAGGTCGTCGCCGAGCCGCGATGCGCGGGCGAGGCCCTCACGCGCCGTCTCTTGCCGTACGGCGGCGTCGAGGTGTTCTGCCAGCGCGTCACGCGCCACAGCCTCGACCTCGGTCTCGGCCTCGCGCTCGCTCACCCGCTCGACATCCGGGTTCTGGGCGTCCGGTGTCATGCCGGGTAGGGCTTCCTGGCGTGCAGGATCAGGTTGTAGAAGATGTCGCGCGGCACGAACGCGGTGAGGACCTCCTCGTCGAACCGCTGCAGGGCCAGGTACCCGCGGAAAGCACCGAACGCCCAGCGCTTGCCGAGCAACCCGGGCCGGACCGCACCCTCGATGGTGCGCACCGCCCATCCGAGCCAATGGGCGGTCAACTCCTCGGTGACGACCTCGACCTCGCGGAAACCGACCAGGCGTGCGGTGCGTTCGACGTCCTTGGGCCGGAAGGTGTGCAGATCGACCTCGTGCTCGAGGTTGGCGAGCACCTCGTCGGTCGCGCTGCCGCCGGATTCGATGATCGAGGGCTTGCGGATCGACCGCAGACCAGGCACCGAGGTCACGGCCCGGAAGGTGCGCCACGTCGTGTTCTTGACCATCCACGACAGCTTGTCGCCGATCTCGGTGGGCTCGCCCGCGAGCACGAGGGGCCCGCCGGGCTTCAGCACGCGGAACATCTCGGCGATGGCGGTCCCGGGGACGGGGAGGTGGTGGATGAACGCGTGACCGATGATCAGGTCGAAGCTGTCGTCGTCGTAGGGCAACGATTCCGCGTCGCCCTGCCGGGTGGCGATCTGCAGTCCGTGGTCGGCGCCGTTGCGTTCGCAGACGTCCAGCATGCCCTGGGAGATGTCG